>NZ_JBVHVX010000005.1:0-262543 GCF_055564615.1 Agromyces sp. NPDC029043
GCTGCGGGGTGAGTGTCATTCTTTTTTTTTGTGTGGTTTCTCTTTTTTGTTGGTGGCCCCCCAAAAAAACTGGGGGTTTGTGGTTGGGGGGGGGGGGGGGGGGGGGGGGGGGGGTCGCCTCTCCCCCCCCCCCCCCCGCTCGCAGACGCGCGCGACTACCCGGCGAGGACCGCCGCGAGGCTCTCGCGCACGATCGCGAGGCCGCGCCGCAGCTCGTCCTCGGTGATCGTGAGCGCCGGCAGGAACTTCAGCACCTCGTCGAACGCGCCGGATGTCTCGATGACCAGGCCGCGCTCGAACGCCGCCTTCGAGACGCGCCCGGCGAGCGTGCGATCGGCGTCGCACGCGATGCCCATCATGAGGCCGCGGCCGCGCACCACGAAGCCCAGCCCGGGGTGCTCGGCGGCGATCCGCTCGAGCTCGGTGCGCAGCAGCTCGCCCTTCGCGGCGACGCCGTCGGTGAGCTCGGAGTCGACCCAGTAGGTCTCGAGTGCGACGCGCGCCGACACGAACGCGAGGTTGTTGCCGCGGAACGTGCCCGTGTGCTGGC
Organism: Agromyces sp. NPDC029043; assembly: GCF_055564615.1. Classification (NCBI taxonomy): domain Bacteria; kingdom Bacillati; phylum Actinomycetota; class Actinomycetes; order Micrococcales; family Microbacteriaceae; genus Agromyces; species Agromyces sp. NPDC029043. The sequence goes on from NZ_JBVHVX010000005.1 coordinate 551, forward strand.
CCGGCTTCCAGACGTCGACGCCGGGTCGGAGGAGCACGAGCGACATCGGCAGGCCCGAGCCCGAGATCGACTTCGACACGGTCACGATGTCGGGCACGATACCGGCGTGCTCGAACGCGAAGAAGGCGCCGGTGCGGCCGACCCCCGCCTGGATCTCATCGAGGATGAGCAGGATGCCGCGGGCCTCGGTGATCGCGCGCAGGCGCTGCAGCCACGAGGCGCTCGCGACGTTGATGCCGCCCTCGCCCTGCACGGCCTCGACGATGACGGCGGCGGGCAGGTCGAGGCCCGAGCCCGGGTCGTCGAGCATCTTCTCGAACAGGTCGAGCGTGTCGACATCGGGCCCCAGGTAGCCGTCGTAGGGCAGGCGGGCGATGTCGTCGAGGCCGACGCCCGCTGCCGAGCGGTAGTGGCTGTTGCCCGTCGCGGCGAGCGAGCCGAGGCTCAGGCCGTGGAACGCGTTCGTGAACGCGACGACCGTCGAGCGGCCGGTCGCCTGACGGGCGACCTTGAGCGCCGCCTCGACCGCGTTCGCGCCGGTCGGACCGGTGAACTGCAGCTTGTGGTCGAGCCCTCGCGGCTCGAGCACGAGGCGCTCGAACGCCTCGATGAATGCCCGCTTCGCCGAGGTCGCCATGTCGAGCCCGTGGATGATGCCGTCGCGCTCGAGGTACTCGATGAGCGCGCGCGTGAACGCCGGGTTGTTGTGCCCGTAGTTCAGCACGCCGGCGCCGGCGAAGAAGTCGAGGTACTCGCGGCCGTCGGCGTCGACGAGGGTCGAGCCGGTCGCGCGGTCGAACACGGTCGGGAACGCGCGGACGTACCCGCGCACCTCGGACTCGCGGCGGTCGAAGACGTCGAGGGCGGTGGCGCTCGTCGCGGTGGCGCTGCTCATGGCAGGCGGTCTCCTCTCGGGAAGGGGGTCCAACGAGACTACGGCGTCAAGCCGGGAGCGAGGTGCACGCGGCATCCGCTCAGAACCCGAAGCGCACGCTCCGCACCCGCAGCTCGCCGTCGTCCTCCCGCACCACGCATCGCACGAGCCCGAACTGCATCTCGCCGTCCTCGTCCTGGTAGCTCGCGGAGCCCTGCACGCGGTACTCGCCGTCGCGCGTCTCGGTCACCTCGAGCGACTTCGACACGTCGCCCTCCTCGCGGTCGAACGACTCGAGTTCCTCGAGCGCGGCGTCACGGCAGAGCGCCTGGGCGGCCGCCATGGGGTCGTCGCCGGCACCGTCGCGCGACGACGCGCTGATCGCGGCCATCACCGCTGCGACGATCACGATCACGAGCAACACGGGCACCGCGATGCGCGCCCACATCGGCACCCCGGCGAGCCAGCCGCGGCGTTGCTCCATGGGCCGCATGCTAGTGCAAGGCGCGCGCAGCGGAACCCCCGAACGGGCGGATCCGACACGCCGGGCACCACAGGCGCGCGCCGCGGCATCCGATGCGCGATGGTCGAACGATGACGGTGCGGATCGGGACCTCGGGCTGGAGCTACGACCACTGGGACGGCGTGCTCTACGACCCCGGCACGCGCCCGGCGCATCGGCTCGGTCGCTACACCGACGTGTTCGGCACGGTCGAGTTGAACGCGTCGTTCTACCGCTGGCCATCCGACCGCGGCTTCGCGAGCTGGCGACGGCGACTGCCCGACGGCTTCGCGATGTCGGTCAAGGCGCCGCGGGGGCTCACGCACGCGAAGCGGCTGTACGCGCCCGAGGCGTGGCTCGGCCGCATCGCCAGCGGATGGCACGAGCTCGGCGACCGGCGCGCGGTGCTCCTCGTGCAGCTTCCGCCGTCGCTCGAGCGCGACGACGCGCGGCTCGAGTACGTCCTGGCGCGCATCCCGCCGTGGATCCGCGTCGCGGTGGAGTTCCGGCACGACAGCTGGAACGATGACGGCGTCTTCGAGCTGCTCGCGCGTCATGGTGCCGCGTATTGCGTGATGAGCGGCGCGGGGCTGCCGTGCATCCTGCGTGCGACGGCCGGGTTCGTGTACGTTCGCCTGCACGGGCCCGACCACGACCACCTCTACGGCGGGTCCTACTCTGACGCCGACCTCGGCTGGTGGGCCGATCGGATCCGCGAATGGGATCGCGCGGGGCGCGACGTGTACGCGTACTTCAACAACGACGGCTTCGGCAACGCGGTCCGCAATGCGCTCAGGCTGCGCGAGTTCGTCGGCGGCTGACGACCTGCATCCGAAGCAGTGCGCTCAGCTGTCTGGGACGTTCACCGGTCGGGGTTGGTCGCCGCCCCGTCGAGCCACAGCGTCTCGGTCGCGTCGCGGTGGGAGCCGTCGGTGCCGACATGCTTGGTGCCGATCTCGGGGCCCTTCGTGATGACGTGCACGAGCGCCATCGCGTGACCGCGGCCGAGGCCGTAGTCGTCGGCGAGCCACTGCACGATCGGCGTCGCCTTGGTTCCCGGGCCGAAGCCGCGTTCAGCGGCGAGCTCGATGAACTGCCTGGGCGTGAGCCCGGTCTTCGCCTCGATGTTGTCGAGATACGCCTGGAACGACACGATTCACTCCTCCTCGTCGGCCCACGTCTGGATGATCACGTCGGACGCGTGGATGCACAGCATGCGCAGCGGCCCGTCGCCGACGTTCTCGAAGCGGTGCCACACTCCGGTGGGCACGGTCGCCGTGTCGCCGACGTTCGCGACCAGGCGACGCTCGCCCATCGTGATCTCGGCCGTGCCCTCGAGCACGATCCAGGTCTCGGGGTACGGATGCCAGTGCAGCCCGGGCCCTTGACCCGGGTCGTTGTCGACGAAGAAGTAGGAGATGCCCGCGCCGTGCTCGCGACCGACGAAGCGGCGGGTGCGCCCGGAACCGATCCGCAGCGATTCGGCGGGCACGATCGCGACGTCGGCGGGCGCCTCCATCGTCGGCGCGAGGGTGATCTCGGCGGCGTTCATATGACCTCTCCTCGGTGGGTGCGTTCGGTCGTGATCAGTCGTCGGGCATCGGTCGGCGGTCGCCGACCGGGTGCCCGGCCTGCGGGAAGGCGAGGGACTCGGCGGCGACCCACCACTCCATGACGTCGTACGCGAGCCGGCCGGCGATGACCGACGGATCGGCGTCGGAGAGCCGGGCGGCCTCGGCGGGATCGCACGCGAAGATCGACATCCCGCGATACGACGCATCGCTCTGGCGGTCGAACGGTCCGTTCGCCACCAGGAGGCCTCGACGACGCAGCTCGGCGCGGTACGCGAGGTGCCGTGCCTGGAGCGCATCCAGTTCCTCGTCGGCCAGCTCGGGCGCATCGGCCGGGCGCCTGAGCACGACCACGGTGTAGACGTCGAACGCGTCGGGGATGTCGGGGCCTCGCGCCATCCGCCACCTCCTCGTCTGCTCGTCGGCCGGCTCGTGGGTCAGGTTACGCGCCACCGCCGACGCCGCGCAGGTGTCACGTTCGCGGTCGCTGCGGTGTCTCCATGTCGACGACACGTTCCCGACGACAGGAGGCCATCGTGACCAGGACCGACCGCCGCCCATTCGCTCCAGCATCGGCGGTGTCACGTAGGGTGAGCCCCATGAGCGACGATCCGTTCGTCACCCACCGCAACCTGCTGTTCACGGTCGCGTACGAGCTGCTCGGCTCGGCCGCCGACGCCGAAGACGTGCTGCAGGAGTCCTGGCTTCGCTGGTCCGGCGTCGACCGCGCCGAGGTGCGCGACGCGCGCGCCTACCTCGTTCGCATCGTCACCCGGCAGGCGCTGAACCACCTGCGCACGCTGTCGCGGCGCCGCGAGGAGTACGTGGGGGAGTGGCTGCCCGAGCCGGTGCTGACGGGCCCCGACGTCGCGGCCGACGTCGAGCTCGCCGAGAGCCTGTCGATGGCGACCCTCACCGTGCTCGAGACGCTCGGCCCGGCCGAGCGCGCGGTGTTCGTACTGCGCGAGGTGTTCGACGTGCCGTACGACGAGATCGCCGACGCGGTCGGCAAGTCGCCGGCCGCGGTGAGGCAGATCGCGCACCGGGCGAAGGAGCACGTTGCAGCACGTCGGCCGCGCATGCGGGTCGAGCCGAGCGAGCAGGAGGAGGTGCTCGAGCGGTTCATCGCCGCGTTCAACACGGGCGAGCTGCAGGCGCTGATGGACGTGCTCGCTCCCGACGTCGTCGCGATCGCCGACGGCGGTGGCAAGGTGCGCGGCGCAGCCCGTCGCCCGATCGTCGGTGCGGGCAAGATCGTCTCGTACCTGCGAGGCGGCCTCGCGAAGTACGGGGTCGAGCCGGTGGCGTCGCGCGTGCTGGTCAACGGCGCGCCGGCGCTGAAGATCGAGGTCGACGGGGTGCTGTTCGGCGTGGTCAGCCTGACCGTCGAGGGCGGGCGCATCACGCGGATCTACTCGGTCGCGAACCCCGACAAGCTCGCACGGCTCGACGTCGAGGCCGCGCTCACCCGCTGAGGCCGGACTCAGCGGCGCGTCGGCGTTCGAGTCCCTCGAGCAGCAGGTCGAGCCCGAACTCGAACTCGGTCTGGTCGTCGCACCAGCCCAGCGTGGAGTCGGGGTCGTCGTGCGCCACCTCGGCGAGCATCGCGGCGAGGTTCGGCGCGAAGGTCGCCAGCTGCTCGATCTCGACCGGCGCGGGCGCGGCCCTGTCGTCGCTGAGCTCCTGCACGTACCCGTAGACGCGGCTGCCAATCGCGTGCAGCGCGTGGTGGATGAGGTCATACGACATCCCGCCGGCGCGCATGATGCCGACGATGCCGTCGACGTGGCGTGCGGCGTTCGGGCCGGGAGCGCCGCGGGCGTTCATGACCCAGGGGGCCCACGGATGGCGCAGCAGCACGCGCCGCGCGCCGAGGATCCGGTGTCGCAGCGCGGGAGCCCAGCTCGCGCCATCCGTCGCCTCGGGCACCGCGAAGCCGCCGACCTCGGCCTCGATCTCGGCGAAGACCTCCTCGACCACGCCGTCGAGGATCGCGTTCTTGTTCGGCAGGTGGTAGTAGATCGACATCGCCTCGACGCCGAGCTCGTCGGCCAGCGCTCGCATGGTCAGCGCGTCGAGGCCGCTGCGGTCGGCGAGTGCGAGTGCCGTGCGCAGCACGCCGTCGCGGCTGAGTCGCGTCCGCGTGGGGTTCCTCGATGTCGGCATGCCTCCACCTTACGCCGTCAGGGAATTTCGCCACTGCTCTGTACATCGACGGGCCACGGGTGTATCTTACGACGTAAGACTTACAAAGTAAGGGAGCCGATGATGACCACCGAACGCCACGAACTCGCGACCGCCACTGGCCTCGCCACGACGATGCGGGCCGCCACCGCCGACCGCTTCGGCGGCCCCGAGGCGGTGCGCGTCACCGAGCTCCCCGCGCCCACCCCCGCAGCCGGCGAACTGCTCGTGCGGGTCCACGCATCGACCGTGAGCATCGCCGACCATCGGCTGCGCACGCGCGAAGTGCCACGTGGGCTGGGTCTCGTCGTGGGCCCGACCATCGGGTTCTTCCGGCCACGCGTGCGGGTGCTGGGCATGGAGGCCGCCGGCGTCGTCGAGGCCGTCGGCGCCGAGGTCACCCGATTCGCGCCCGGTGACGAGGTGATCCTCATGCGCGGTGCGCGCTTCGGCTGCCACGCCGAGTACGTCACCGTCGCCGAGTCGGGCGAGGTGGCGCACAAGCCCTCCGGCCTCTCGTTCGAGGAGGCGGCCGCGGTGATCTTCGGCGGGCACACCGCCGTGCGCTACCTCGACCAGGTCGAGATCGGCCCCGGCAGCGAGGTGCTCGTGAACGGCGCGTCGGGTGCCGTCGGCACAGCCGTGGTGCAGCTCGCGGCCCGTCGTGGCGCGACGGTGACCGCCGTGACGAGCGGCGGCAACGCCGACCTCGTCCGCTCGCTCGGCGCCGCCCACGTCGTGGACTACACGAAGGAGGACTTCGCCGCGCCCGGCACCGGCGCCCGCTACGACGTGGTCGTCGAGTGCGTCGGCAACGCGCCGTTCGAGCGCGTCGCGCACCTCATCCGCCCCGGCGGGGCACTGCTGCTCGTCATCGCCGACCTGCGCGGCATGCTCGCCGCCGGCCGGCAATCGCGGCGCAGCGGCATCCGCGTCGACCACCGCGGCGGCGATCTCGGCGCCGACGGGATGGCGCGAATCGCCGAGCTCGCCCAGTCGCGCGAGCTGCGCCCCGTCATCGACCGCACCTTCGACCTCGACGACGTCGTCGAGGCGCACCGGTACGTCGACAAGGGCCGCAAGCGCGGCAGCGTGGTGCTGCGCGTGAGGTGAACTGCGCCCGGAGCTCGGCGAGAATGGAACCGACACGAAGGGGTTCCGACATGGCTGAGCAGACGACCGGTTCGATCACGGATGCCGGGGGCGTCGCGCACGAGCCGGGCCATCACGCCCTCGGCTGCCCCGAGTGCTTCGTGGAGCTGCAGCGCAACCACGACTGGTGGAAGGCGCGTCCCGAGGGCTCGCGGCTGGTCGGCCTCGTCGTGCCGCGCGACGACATGCCGCCGATCCTCGAGCAGCGCACCGACCTCGCCCGGTTCGGGGTGCAGATCCTCGACTTCCGCTACCCCACGCCCGAGGCGCCCGAGTCGTGGGAGCAGCGGCTCGGCCGCCTGTTCGACACGCTCCGGGCCGGCGACGTGCTCGTGGTGGTGAACGAGCGCGCACTCGGCCGGACGCCCGACGAGGTCGCGCGCACCATCCGCACCCTCCGCAGGCACAACCTCGTGGTCAAGGTGCTCAGCCACGGCGCGCCGCACCTGGAGGACGCGCGGGCGTGACCTCCGACCGCGACATCGCCCGCTGGCGGCTGCACTCGCAGCGGCTCGCGGCACCGGTCGCGGATGCCGAGCAGGCGGTCGCCTCGCTCCTGGCGATGCAGGCCGAGAACCCGGCGCAGTCGGCGTGGGCGGTCGCGACCCGGACCGCGGCACCGAAGCGCGACGACCTCGCCGGCGCGATCGCGAGCGGTCGCGTGCTGCGCACCCATGTGCTGCGGCCGACGTGGCACTACGTGCGCGCCGACGACGCCCGCTGGCTGCTCGAGCTCACCGCGCCGCGCGTGCTGCCGGTGGTCGACCAGCAGTTGCAGCCGTTTGCCGAGCGGATGTCGCGGCTCACCGACGCCGTCACGTCGATCCTCGCGGCGACCCCCGACCGGACCCGGGGCGAACTCGTCGCCGCCCTGGCCGAGCGAGGCGCCGAGCTGTCGGGCCAGCAGCCGATGCTCCTGTTCGCGCACCTCGAACTCCACGCGGTGGTGTGCAGCGGGGTCCCCCGCGACGGCGAGCACACCTACGCGCTCCTCGACGACCGCGCGCCCGCGTCGAGGCGCCTCGAGCGCGACGAGGCGCTCGCCGAGCTCGCCCTCCGGTACTTCACCTCGCACGGCCCGGCCACCGAGCGCGATCTCGCGTACTGGGCGACGCTCACCCTGGCCGACGTGCGCCGGGGGCTCGCCGTCGCCGTCGACCGGCTCGACTCGTTCGAGCATGACGGGCGCACGTTCTGGCACGCCCCCGGCGAGGTCCCGGGGCCGGCCACGCCCGAGGGCCACCTGCTGCAGCTGCTCGACGAGATGTACCGCGGCTACCAGGACTCGCGGCTCGTGATCGACGCCGATCGCCTCACCGACCGCGGTCGCGAATCCGCCATGGGGATGGCCCTGGTCGACGCCCAACTGGTCGCCGGCATGCGCCGCACCGTCACGGCGACCGCGGTCACCTTCGAGCTCCGGCCGTTCCGCACGCTGCGAGCGGACGAACTCGCGGCGATCGACGAGGCCGCCGCCCGGTACGGCGAGTTCCTCCGCCTCGAACCACGCGTGCAACTCACCGCTCAGTGAAGCCGGGCCGCGACGCGACGCCACGGCTCCGAGGCATCCGGGCGAGCCGCAGGCCCGCGCGCCGCCCCGTCGCATCGCACGACCACGCCCCAGTCGTCGAGCGACGTGCCGGCCGCCTGCAGCCGGTGGATGAGCCGCCGCACCGCCCGGGGGCTCGGCTCGCCACGCACCGAGAGATGCGCCATGTGCGTCTCGACGATCGTCGAGACCGCCTCGACGAGGGGACGCGGCAGGGCGAGCCTGCGGCCCAGTTCACGGAACACCTCGGCGCCCTGTTCGGCGTGGCCGTGCGAGGAGATGCGTCCGTTCAGGTGGCGGGTGGTCTTCGGCTTGCCGATGTCGTGGACGAGGGCGGCCAGCACGAGTCGTTCGCGCCGATCGGCCTCGACGTCGTGCTCGTCGGCGTGGGACGCCGCGAGATCGGCGGCCCACAGCGAGTGCACGAGCACGTCGCCCTCGGGGTGCCAGTACGGATCCTGCGGCGTCTCGCCGAGGGCCGTGAGCTCGGGGATGGCGTCGATCAGGCCGTCCTCGCGGAGGGCCTCCGACGGCACCCGGGCGTGCCGCGCCACCGCGAGCAGGGCGGCGCCCGCCTCGTGATCGGATGCCGGGCGGGCGATGCTACGACTCCTCGGTCGAGCGGATGACGCGGCGCGCGACGTTCTCGGACGCGTCGGCCGGCACCTCCTCGGTGATCCACGGCCCGGTGCCCTCGCTCGTGTCGATGATCCCCTCCTCGAGCCAGGCGTACGCGCCGTCGAGCACCCGCGAGGCGAGGCGTTCGTCGGCGGCATCCGTGTTGCGCCAGAGCTCGTCGAGCAGCCGCTCGGTGCGATGGCGGGACTGCTCGGCGAACGTGTCGGCGAGCTGGTGGGCGGCCTTTCCCTGCTCCGGCGTGTCGGCGGCGATCATGGCGGCGCGCACGCACGACGCCGACACGGCGAACAGCTCGGCGCCGATGTCGACGACGCGCGCGAGGAATCCCTGCTTCTTCTCGAGGCCGCCCTGCCAGCGCGCCATCCCGTAGAAGGTCTCGCGCGCGAGCTTGCGGCTCGTGCGCTCGACGTAGCGCAGGTGCGGTGCGAGCGCGCCGAACTCGTCGTACGACATCGGCAGGTCGCCCTTGCCGGCGACCAGCTGCGGCAACCACTTGGCGTAGAATCCGCTCGCCGAGACGGCGGCCCTGAGCTTGCCGGCCAGGTCCTGCGCGGGGTCGATGAGATCGCCGGCGGCCTTCAGGTGCGCGTCGACGGCCTCGCGAGCGATCAGGAGGCGCATGATCTCGGTCGAGCCCTCGAAGATGCGGTTGATGCGCAGGTCGCGGAGCATCTGCTCGGCGGGCACGGCGCGCTCGCCGCGCGCCGCGAGCGAGGCCGCGGTCTCGAATCCGCGGCCGCCCCGGATCTGCACGAGCTCGTCGCCGATGCGCCATCCCATCTCGGAGGCCCACATCTTCGCGAGCGCCGCCTCGATGCGGATGTCCTTGCGGTCCTCGTCGGCGAGGACGCCCGAGAGGTCGACGACCGCCTCGAGCGCGAAGGTCGTCGCGGCGATGAAGGCGATCTTGTGCGCCATCGCCGCGTGCTCGCCCACGGGCCGGCCCCACTGCACGCGCGCCTTCGACCACTCGCGCGCGATCTTCAGGCTCCACTTCCCGGCCCCGGCGCAGATCGCCGGGATCGCCAGCCGTCCGGCGTTGAGCGTCGTCAGCGCGATCTTCAGGCCCTCGCCCTCGCGGCCGATCAGGTTCTCGGCCGGCACGCGCACGTCGCGCATCGTCGTCAGCCCGTTCTCGAGCCCGCGCAGGCCCATGAACGCGTTGCGGCGGTGCACCGTGATGCCGGGGGAGTCGGCCTCGACCACGAACGCCGAGATGCCGCCGCGGTGCCCCTCGGACGCCGGGACGCGCGCCATGACGACGAGCAGTTCGGCGACGACGCCGTTCGTGGTCCAGAGCTTCGTGCCGTCCAGCACGTACGCCTCGCCGTCGTCGGTCGGCACGGCGGTGGCCCGCAGCCGCGCCGGGTCGGAACCCACCTCGGGCTCGGTGAGCAGGAAGGCGCTGATCGCGCCGGCCGCGCAGCGCGGCAGGAACCGGCGCTTCTGCTCCTCGGTGCCCGCCAGCACGAGCGGTTCGGGCACGCCCACCGACTGGTGCGCCGACAGCAGGGCGACGATGCCCGCGTTGACGGAGCCGATCAGCTTCAGCGCGTGGTTGTAGTAGTACTGCCCGAGTCCGAGGCCGCCGTACTCGACGGGGATCTTCATGCCGAAGCATCCGAGGTCGGCGAGGCCGCGGTAGACCTCGTCGGGGATGCGCGCCTCGCGCTCGATGGCCGCCCCGTCGACCGTGCGCAGGTACTGCTCGAGCTCGGCGAGGAATCGTTCACCGCGCTCGACGCGTTCAGGTGCCGGTCGCGGGTGCGGGTGGATCAGCGAGAGGTCGAACTGCCCGAGGTACAGGCCCCGGGCGAAGCTCGGCTTCCGCCACTCCTGTTCGCGCGCGGCCTCGGCCACCGCACGGGACTGCTGCTCGTCGACGTGCGGCGGCGTCGTCGCGGCGGCATCGGCCTGGGAGACGGTGGACTCACGGATGGCGCTCACGCGAACCTCCTCGTTCGTGGCCAATCTACGCCGCTTCGCGCTCAGATCGGCAGTGCCCGGTCGTCGACGATCGTCTTCATGACCAGCGTCGACTCGACGCGCCGCACGCCCGGCAGTGCCGAGAGCTGCTCGTCCCACAGCCGCTGGTACGCGGGCAGGTCGCGCACCGCGACGCGGAGCAGGTAGTCGGGGTCGCCGAAGAGGCGGAGCGCCTGGATCACCTCGGGGATCTCGGCGACGGCCGCATCGAACGCGGGCACGGTGGCGCGATTCGCCTGCTCCATGGTGACGAACACGAGCGCGCCGAAGCCGAGGCCGACGACCTCGGGGTCGATCACGGCGCGGTACCCGGTGATCGCGCCGGAGGCCTCGAGCGCACGCAGCCGGCGGTGGGTCGGCGACATGCTGAGCTGCACGCGCTCGGCGAGCTCGGTGAGGCTCAGCCGGCCGTCGTGCTGCAGCTCGGCAAGGATTCTCCGATCGATGGCGTCCATGAGGTTGATTCTTCCACGCGAAGGCCGCGGACAGGATGAAGTCGCAAGCGTCTTCTGCGACATCCGTTCTAGGTTCGACCCATCACCAGGAGAGGGATCGGGACGTGGACGTACAGCTGCTGCTCGCCTGCTGGGGCATGATGACCCTGATGGTGCTCCTGCCCGGCCCGGACTGGGCGTACATCCTCGCCGCGGGGACGCAGGAGCGCAGCATCGTGCCGTCGCTGGGCGGCATCCTGCTCGGCTACCTCGCGGCCGTCACGGCGGTCGCGGTCGGCGTCGGGGCGGCGGTCGCGGCGCTGCCGGGGGTGCTCATCGCGCTGACGTTCACGGCGGCGGGCTACCTCACGTACCTCGGCGTGCGCGTGCTGCGTCGGCCGCCGGCGATGGCGGCCGTGACGGCGGGGGCGGATGGCACCGCCGCGTCGGGTGCGACGTCGACGCCCGGTTCGCGCGCCTGGCTCCGGCTCGCGCAGGGCGCGGGCGTCAGCGGACTGAACCCGAAGGGGCTGCTGGTGCTCGTCGTGCTGCTGCCCCAGTTCACGGATGGCGCGGGCGCCTGGCCGATCCCGGTGCAGCTCGCGGTGCTCGGCCTCATCTTCGTGGGCAGCTGCGCGCTCGTGTACTCCGTCGTCGGCGTGAGCGCGCGGGCGGTGCTGCGGGCGCGGCCGTCAGCGACGCGCGTCGTCTCGCGCGTCTCGGGCGCGGCGATGATCGCGCTCGCCGGGGTCCTGGTGGTCGAGCAGGTGTCGCATCTCGTCGCCGCGTGAGGAGGCGGGGCACCGTCGGTCGTGAGGCGCGGCTCAGCCGAGCGCGACGATCAGGCTGAGCACCGCGAGCACTGTCACGATCGGCGTCATGGTGAACCGCTCGGGTCGGCTGCGCGAGAGCGCGTTGAGCGGGATGCCGATCACGAAGTAGGCGAACATGACCCACATGCCGACGGTCGCGACGGCGTCGGGCACCACGTCGATCAGACCGGCACGGTCGAGCGCGAGGACCGCGATGAGGGCGTAGATCACGATCGAGACGGCGCTGCCGACGCGCAGCCGCGCCGGCAGCACGCGGTGCTGGCCACCCCACGCGAACCGGCCGATCGGTGCGCCGAGCACGAGCGCGAACTGGAACAGCGCCAGCACGGCGAGGATGACGGTGAGGGCGAGGGCGGCGACGGCGGCGGGGGTCACGGCACGAGGATATCGGCGGCGCGTGCTGACAGCGGGCGCGGGCATGCGGGCGCATACCCTGATGCCGAGGATGCCTGTGCCGCGCTCGCCGATTCGATCGACCGCCTCGCCGAGCGCGGCTACCCGAGCCGGCGATTCCTGAAGGAGCTCGGGCGGGCGGTCGGGGTGCGTCGCGGCCCTATCTGGCTGTTCGACGCGGCGTTCGGCGGCCGCAACCGGCTCGCGGGAGCGGCTTCCACCGGGCGGTCGACGACGACAGCGACGGCCAGGCGCGGCACTTCGCGGGCACGGTCGCGGTCGCGGCCCGGCTCGGCGGCGGCGTCACGCGCTGGCTCGCGATCCACGTGCTGCGGGATGCGCCCGACAGCGCCGACGGGAGACTGAGCGACGAGGCGATCGAGTTCACCCGGCTCATCCGATCGGGCGAGCTCTCCCAAGCGGATGCCGCGGACTGGGTGCGTCAACGTCTCTGCCACGCGTGACGGTGACATCCGGCGTCGACAGGAGGATGCTGGGCGCATGGGCAAGGTGACGATCTCGTTCGAGATGACTCTCGACGGCGTGTTCGACCAGATGGAGCAGTGGTTCGATCCTGAGGATCCGGGCCTCCAGCGCGCGTCCGACGAGCTCGTGTTCGGGGCCGATGCGGTGCTGGTGGGCCGCAAGGCCTACGAGTTCTTCCGCGAATACTGGCCCGCGCAGACCGACGACCGGGGCTTCGCCGCGCACTACAACGCCCTCCCGAAGTACGTGGCGTCGCGGACGCTGACCGGTCCGCTCGACTGGAACGCGACGCTCATCGAGGGCGACGTCGCCGAGGCGGTGCGTGGGCTGCGCGACCGGTACGACTCGATCGTCTCGCACGGCTACGGCGAGCTGGCCGCCGAGCTCGTGGATGCCGAGCTGGTCGACGAGGTCCACGCGGGCATCCACCCGTTCATGGTGGGCGACGGCGAGGAGCGGCTGCGGACGCCGCATTTCGTCGGCCTTCGCCTGCTCGGCGTGGAGACCACCGAGTCGGGCATCATCCTCGCGAGGTACGCGCCGACGAGGCCGTGACCTCAGGTGCGGCGCGGCGCCGTCAGGCGGCCTCCGGTGCGGCCCACCTCAGCACCCGGAGTGCGCGGAGCGTGTTCCAGCGGCTGGCTTCGCCCTTGGGCTTCTCGAGCACCCAGCTGCGCAACGCGGGGCGCTGCGGGCCGGCGGGCCAGCGCCCGTCTGACCCGCGTCGCGAGCGCAGCAGGTCGACCGCGGGCGCCAGGCGCGGGTCGGGCTCGCCACCGTCGAGCCGGAAGTGCTCGAGCGAGCGCAGCACGTCGTAGAACCAGTACATCGGGAAGGCGAAGTCGGTGTACCGGTCGTTCGCCACCTCGCCGGTCGACTTGCGCAGGAAGAGGTGACGTTCGAGGAGGTACTCCTCGCCCGCATGGATGGCGTCGGCGAGCGCGCCATCGGTCGACCCGGTGGCCCGCTGGTAGGCGCGGAGCCCCTCGAGCACGCACAGCGTGCTGTCGAACGACGAGCGGTGCGTCGGCCTGGGCGGTGCGCAGTTCCATCCGCCGTCGTCGCGGCGTTGGTCGAGCAGGCGCGCCACGATGCGCTCGGTGCCGGCATCGATCGCGCCGAAATAGGCGGCGTAGCTCAGCACGCCGCCGTTCACGCACTCCTCGACCTCGCCCTCGAAGAACGGGCGTCCGCCGACATCGGCGGGCCACGTGACGTGGTCTCGAACCTTCTCGATCGCCTCTCGTACCTCGGGCGCGCTGGGATCGATGCCGAACCGGAGCAGCACGTGCAGCGTCCACATCACCGTGTCGCGTTCGCGGCGGTCGCCGTAGACCGCGTTGCCCCAGTACCCGTTCGCATCCTGCAGGGCGAGGATGTCGCGGCCCCATCCCTCGGTCGCGACCCGGGCGCGTTCGGCGGCGACGGTCTCGGCCGGTTCGTCGAGCACGTCGCGTCGCACCTGCCACGTGATGGCGGGGTCGGCGTGGAGCAGCCAGTCGATGACGTCGTCGTTCATTCCCGCATGCTCTCGCAAGCCACCGACATGCCCGCCCTCACGGCGTCGGGGCTGTCGGTCGCAGTAAGAGCTCGACACAAAGTCGATCGGCGTCGAGTCGGTGAGCTTCGCCCGGCGAGGCTGACCAGGTCGACGGGCTGAGGTCGGGCGCAGCGACGCGCACATCGACTCCGTGAGGAGTGGGTTCGAGGTCCCCGGTGACCTCGACGCTCAGGATGCTGCGTCGCCATCCGGCGCCACGTCGATCAGCACCTTCCCTACCGTGCCCGCCTCGACCGCGTCGTGCGCCTCGGCGGCGCGCTCGAGCGGGAACCGCGTGAGCGGCAGGCCCGCCGCCTCGCCCACGGGCAGCGCGCCGTCCTCGACGGCACGCGTGACGTCCTCCGCCGCGGCGGTGAGCGCGGCCCCGCCGACCGTGTAGAGCAGCAGGAACTGGTAGCGGGCGTTGAGCGCGAAGTGGTGGCGCACGTCGAGGGTCACCTCGGCGCCGCCATCCGTCGCGTACACCGAGATCGAGCCGTGGTTGGCGATGACCTTCGCGTTCAGGGCGGCGTTGCGGGCGGGCGAGACCTCGACGACGTGGTCGACCCCGTCGGGCGCGATGGCGCGGATGGCGGCGGCCGCGTCATCCGCTCGGTAGTTCACGACGTGGTGGGCGCCGGCCGCGGTGGCGAGGGCGGCCTTCTCGGGCGAGCTGACGGTGGTGATCACGCGGGCGCCGGCCCAGCGGGCGAGCTGGATCGCGGCGTGCCCGACCGCGCCGGCGCCGCCGGCGACGAGCACGGTGCGTCCGGTGAGCGCCCCGGGGTGGAGGCGGGACGGGCCGTCCTCGTGGATGGTGAGCGCACGGTGGGCGGTCATGGCGGGGACGCCGAGCGATGCGCCCAGCTCGAACCCCGCGGAGTCCGGGAGCGGCACGACCCGGGCGGCGGGCAGTACCGCGAACTCCTGCGCGGTGCCGGTGGGCCGTTCGTGCGCGGCGAGGAACGCCCACACCCGGTCGCCGATCGCGATGCCGTTCACGTCGTCGCCGACGGCGTCGACCACGCCGGCGCCATCCTGGTTCGGCACGACCTCGTCGAAGGGCGTCGGGCGGCCCGCCCGGGCGCCGGCGCGCGCCTTCCAGTCGGTGGGGTTCACGCCCGAGACGACGATGCGCACGCGCACCTCGTTCGGGCCGGGTTGCGGGATGTCGCGCTCGACGAGCCGCAGGACGGACGACGGGCCGGTCTCGGAGTACGCGATCGCTCTCATGTGGGAGGCAACGCCGGTCGGGCCGGAGTTCTTCCGGCCGCCTCGAACGGGGTCTCGGTCACAGGCGGGGTCGGTCGAAGCCGAGGCGTTGCACCATCTCGCCGTGGCTCTCGATCTCGCCGACGCGGACCTGCTTCCACGGCTGATGACCGGGGACCGCGAGCCAGGCGTCGAGCGACATCCTCTCGACCTCCGCGATCGAGGCGGATGCCAGCACCTGCGTCAACGTCAACGACCCGTTCTCGGGGTCGAACGCCTCCTGGGCGACAGTCGGCAGGCCCTGGTGGATGGCGGCGAACAGCGCGACGGACTGCCGGGGTGGACGCTCGCCGGCTGACCCCAGCGAGGGTTGGATGGAGAGGAGGAACTGCACGGTGTTGACGAACCGCTTCACGCGGCGGGGCGTGTCGCCGAGCAGCGGCCCGAGGCTCGTCACGAACTCGTACTCGTCGCGCGAAAGCGAGAGTGTGCTGGTCTCGAGGCGGAGCCCCCGGCCGCTCTGGTCGAGCATGCGCTGCAGCGCGTCGGCCTGCTCGCGACCGAGGTCGGGTCCTTCCTCAGCCGTGCCCGTGCCTGCGCGCTCCGACCGCACCACGGGCGCCAGGAGCCCGGAGACGATGTTGCTGCGTTCGGTGAGGGAGAGCGGCTGCACCCAGAACGCCAGCTGGAAGATCTTCTCGAGGTAGTCGCGCGCCGTCGGCGTGTCGGTGCGCAGGGTCGACCGGGGATAGGTCGTGGTCTTCAGCGCATGCAGCTCCTCGATCAGCGCCGAACTGAGCCAGCGCGAGTCGACGGCGACGAAGACGACGAACATGGGGAATGCCAGGAGCAGGTGCACCGCCTCGAGGACCTGGACGACCTTGTGGGGCGGGCAACGATCGAGGTCGTCGATGTAGAGCACGATCCGGTCGGGCACCGTCGCGTCGTACTCGGCGGATGCGCCGCCGGCTCGGCGCCCGTTGTTCTCCGCGATCTCGTCCCGAAGCCGGGTGAGGTCCTCGCGCACGCGTCCGAGCAGGCCGAGCTTGGACCGGTAGTCGGTGCTGCGCTCGGCGGCGAACTCCACGAGCACCCTGCCGGGCGTGAGCGCGTCGAGCTCGTTGCCGAGGCGTTCAGCGCGTGCCTCCTCGGCGGCGACGACCGTCAGCTGCTGCGCCGTCTCGCTCTCGGCCTCCCGCAGTCGTGCCTCCGCCTCGGCCAGGTTTCCTCGTGCCTCGTCGACCGGTGCTTGCAGGAGTGCCCGCACCTTCGCCTGGGCGGACTCGATCTTGAGGCGTTGGGTTCGGATCCAGCCGGTCACCGAGCGCAGCCACACCGTGAGCACCGAGGCTGCCAGGGCGAGGGCGGTGACCGCGGCGCTGACGGCGGGGATGTCGGTGAACCACTGCAGCGCCCACGTGATCGCCGGCGGAACGAGCACGAGCAGCACGAACAAGATCAGGTGGCGTGGCCGACGCCAGTACGGACCGAGCACCGCGTTCCCGAGACGGAGTTCCTTCCACGCGTCTTGGAGGGCGCGCGCCAGGTCATCGAGGTTCGAGCCGAGCCCCTCGAGGCGAACCGCATCCCACTGGTCGGTGAGTGACTCGGTGACGACCTTCTTCGCGGCCGCGGCCCGGCGGGACTCGTCGGCCGCCTCCGCCTCACGCTGTTGCAGTTCGGCTCGCGCCTTCGCCACGTCGGCCTCGGCCCGCGCACGACGTTCCTCCAGTCCTCGAGCGAGGTCTCGAGCCTCGCTGAGCGCCTTCTCCTGCTGCTCGAGCTCGTCGCGGATCGGCTTCCGCCGTTCCGTCAGCAGGCTGGCCTCGATGCGCTCGGTGTCCAGCGCCGTGAAGACCTTCTCGAGCAGCGCGGCCCAGAGATCGCCCTGGATGTACTCCCAGGCGTTGAACTCGATGTGCCGGATGGTGGGCTGCGAGGCGGCGACGGATGGCGACTGGTCCTGGGCGAGCTGCGACAGCCGATCGATGCGAGTGCGCACGTCGCGCATGAGGAAGCTCTTGCCCGCGCCCCAGTCGCCGAACAGTCCGATGGCGAGCGGCGGCACCAGGTTCTGCGACGCCACGAGGTACGCCAGCGCATTCGCTTCCGGCGAGATGCCGACGAGGTCGCGCGGCTGCACGAGCGGCTGCCCCGGTACGTCGTCGGTGGCGAAGCCCGCCACCCCCACCGGCGTCCGTGCGTTGTTCTGCCGCAGCCAGTCACGAAGGGAAGCCCCGGCGACGCCGCGATTCTGGGGCTCCGTCCGGAGCCAGTTCAGGTACGAGTCGGCGATCGACTGCAGGTTCTCGCCGACTTGGGTGAAGGCGTCGTCGAGTTGCGGCGTGAGCTCGCTTCGCGACGAGAGCATGGCACCCAGGAGGTGCAGGAGCTGGACCCGGCCTCCCGAGTAGCTCGCCGCCACCTCGAACACGCTGCCGAGCGACGGGTCGTCGAATGACTGGACTCCGGGGGAGACGTACGGCAGCACGGCCGCGAGCGTCGCCGAGTTCACGCGGCCGTACGCCTCGCCGACGACATCGCGAACCGTGATGCCGAAGTGGTCGAGCAGGGCCGGGAGTTCGCCGTCGCGGTCGGGGTGGGCGAGGAGGATGCCGACGAAGAGGTCCCGCTCGTCGACGAACGCCGGGTCCTCGCCCGGCGGCACGTCCTGCCGAACCCGTGCGACGGCGTTCGCCCAGTCGAGCGCTTGCTGAACCGAGCTCGAGAGATCTGCCCCCATGGTGAACCCCCCGTCCACACCGCCGCGACGTGCGCTGCGCGACCTGCCAGGCGCCTCTGAGCGTCACGATGGCCCTGAAGGTGAGGATCCGTCAAGTCCTCCCTTCGACTGACGGCGCTCGACCTCCTCGGCGCAGCGTCCATGATGGAGGCATCACCGGTGGGGGGAACCGATGGGCGAACTCGAGCACGCCAGGGCGCGGCTCCGGACGTGGGTCGGCGACGACTCGGAGCGGATCGAGGCCGCGAGCGTGCGCTTCGGCGTCGGGGGCCTGCACGCGATCGGCGGCGCCCGTGCCGCCTCGTACGTCACCGATTGGGAGCTCGAGGTCGGCGACGGATGGCGCACCCGCGCGCTGCGCGTGACCGCCCGCGGCTTCGGCTGGCGGCGTTCCCTCGACCTCGAGCGCTCGCCGGAGGGCGAGTGGCACGCGCACGTGCGGCAGTCGGGCGACGTCGACCTGCCGGCCGCGGGGCTGGCCGACCCGGCGAGCGTCGCGGGGGCGCTCGACTGCGACCTCGGCCTGTGTCCGCTCACGAACACGATGCCGATCCGCCGACTCGGACTGCTCGAGGCCGATGTCCCCGAGACGGCGCTGGTGATGGCCTGGGTCGAGGTGCCGTCGCTCCGCGTCATCCGCAGCGATCAGGGGTACGCGTCGATGACGATCGACGGCCGACGTCGCGTGCGGTTCCGCAGCCTCGACGACGACTTCGCGGCCGACCTCGTCGTCGACGCGGAGGGGCTGGTGGTCGACTATCCGGGCATCGGGCGACTGGTCGACATCCGGTACTGACGAGCTCGCGTGCCAGGTGGACGTCGACCTCGGGACGATCCATCCGCCCCCCGGCACTTGACGGCGGCGGTCGACCGGATGAGGCTGATCGCATCCGTCATCCGCGAAGGCGCGGGATGCCGCGCGAGGGGGCAACCACATGGACGTCATGACCGACCTCACGACCGAGAAGATCGCCCGAGCGTTCTCGAGCCACCGCTTCGAGCTCGCGATGCCGCATCTCGCCGACGACATCATCTGGACGGTGGTCGGCTCCGATCCGCTCATCGGGCGGAAGGCCGTGAAGAAGGCGATCGAGCGCACCGCCGCCGACCTGGCCGCCGTGACGACCGAGTTCCAGCGCTTTCGCACGGTCGTCGGCGAGGAGAGCGTGGTGGTCGACAGCCTGGCGAGGTACACCGACGCCCAGGGCGACGTCTCGATCGTGGCATCCTGCGACGTCTACGACTTCGCCGACGACGGGCGCATCACCGAGATCGTGTCGTACACGATCGAGCTTCCGAGCTGAGCCGACGGCGCCGGCGCGCTGTTCGGCCTGCTGTGGCACCCGCGGGCAGCGGGAGAATCGACGCATGGTCGAGATCTCCGATGACGACTTCGAGCGGATGGTCGCCGAGGAGTTCGACGCGCTGCCCGACGACATGGTCCGCGGGCTCGAGAACATCGCGATCGTCGTCGAGAACCAGCCGCTGGGTGAGCGCCCGCGGCTGTTCGGGCAGTACCGCGGGCACCCGCTGACCACGCGCGGCGTGTACGGCTTCGGCGAGCTTCCCGACCGGATCACGCTCTTCAAGAACAACCTGCAGGAGCACAGCGCCGACCTCGACGCGCTTCGGGCCCGCGTGCACGTCACGCTCGTGCACGAGATCGGCCACTACTTCGGCCTCGACGACGCGCGGCTCCGCCAGCTCGGGTGGGCGTAGCCGGGCTCTCAGGCGACCTCCGTACGATCGGAGGATGTTCCTCTTCATCGGCGTCTTCCCGCGCGAACGCGAGATCGCCGTGGCGCACCTGCGCTGCGACCACTGCCACGAGCAGGCCGCGCAGCACATCGTCGAGAGCGGCAGTCGGCTCTGGCTGTTCTTCCTCCCGCTGTTCACCTTCGGGCGGCGCTACGTCATGATCTGCTCGAACTGCGGGTGGACCACCGAGCTCAGCCGCGAGGCGGCGAAGCGCGCCGCCGACCTGGCCGCGCACGGCCGGCCGCCGGCACCGGCCGCCTGAGCTCACCCGATCTGCTGCGCCAGCGCCACGATGATGCCGGCCGGCCCGCGAACGTAGCAGAGCCGGTAGGCATCCTCGTAGGTCGCGACCTCGCGAAGCGGCTCGGCCCCGTGCGGCCGCAGCCGCGCGAGCGTGTCGTCGAGGTCGTCGACCGCGAACATCACCCGATGCAGTCCCAGGGTGTTGGGCGGCAGGGCCGCCGGTGACGTGGGCGATGCCTCGGGGTGGTGGTACTTCGTCAGCTCGAGCCTGCCGTGGCCGTCGGGCGTGCGCATCATCGCGATCTCGCTGCGGATGCCGTCGAGCCCGACCGTCTGGTCGGCGAAGAGGCCCTCGATCGGCGCGCGGCCCTCGAGCTCCATGCCGAGATCGGTGAAGAAGGCGATCGCCGCGTCGAGGTCGTCGACGACGATGGCGACGTTGTCCATGCGCTGGATGGTCATGGGGCGAGACTAGGGCCGCCCGGCGACACCGGCGGCACGACGCCGGCTCCGCGCTGCTCCAGGAACACCTTCACTTCGGGTTCGCGGGTCAGCTCGATCGCGCGCCGGTAGGCGACATCCGCCTCGACCTCTCGGCCGGCGCGGCGCAGCAGGTCGGCGCCCGTCGCCCACCACGGCTGGAACGACGCACCGTCGGGCGGCAGGGCGGCGAGCCCGGCGGCCGCGCCATCCGTTCGCCCGATGACGGCGGCGGCGGCCACTCGCGCGCCCAGGCTCGGCGCGACCGCGAGCAGCGCCGAGTACAGCGTGCGCAGCGCGGACCAGTCGA
The DNA here is from genome assembly GCF_055564615.1 of Agromyces sp. NPDC029043. Taxonomy (NCBI): domain Bacteria; kingdom Bacillati; phylum Actinomycetota; class Actinomycetes; order Micrococcales; family Microbacteriaceae; genus Agromyces; species Agromyces sp. NPDC029043. Next base: position 21,440 of record NZ_JBVHVX010000005.1, read on the forward strand.
CCGTGCCGGTGCGTCGACGGTCGAGGTGCACGGCCTGGATGGCCGCCTCGAGCTCGAAGCGGCCGGGCGCGGCCGAGCCGCGAAGGGCGACTGCACGCCGCAGGCACCCTTCGCCCTCGTCGATGAGTCGGGCGTCCCAGGATGTCGGCGGCTGCTCCTCGAGCGGTACGTAGGACCCCGACCGTGGCCGGGCGAGCGAGAGCGTCACGAGCGCGGCGAGCGCCCACGCCTCGGACTCGCGATCGAGGAGGCGCGCGAGTGTCACCGCGAGGTGGCGCGCCTCGCCGGCGAGCGAGTCGGCGTCGTCGCGCCAGGTGATCGCCGCGCAGCCGTACACCGCCTCCAGCACGGCGGGAAGGCGCTCGGGCATGTCGCGCCGGTCGGGCACGACGAACGGGATGCGAGCCCGGGCGATGCGCCGCTTCGCGCGCGCGAGACGCTGCGCCATGGTCGCGGTCGGGACGGCGTACGCGGCGGCGACCTGCGCGGCGTCGAATCCGAGCACGACGTGGAGGATCAGCGGCGTGCGCGCCGCCGGGTCGATCGCCGGGTGCGCGCAGGTGAAGCAGAGCTCGAGACGACGGTCGGGGATGCGGTGCGGGTCGACGGCGTCGAAGGGGTCGGCGCCGGCTGGGCTCGCGCCATCCGCGACCGAGTCGAGCGGCGTGCTCGTGCGCGCCGCGGCCGACTTCCACACGTCGCGTTGCCGGTTGCGCGCCACGGTGATCAGCCAGCCCTCCGGGTTGTCGGGGATGCCGTTCGTCGGCCAGCGTTCGAGGGCCGTCGCGAACGCATCGGCGAGGGCGTCCTCCGCGAGAGCGAGGTCGCCGGTGCGTGCCGCGAGCACGGCGACGAGTCGCCCGTACGATTCGCGGGCGGCGTGCGCCGCAGCGGCGAAGGCCGCGTCGCGCGCCCTGTCGCTCACCGGTTCGGCGTCCACGTTCCGTCGACGGTGTGCACGGCACCGGGCCGGATCTCGACCGCCCCACCCCAGTCGAGCGCGGGCGCCTGGGAGGCCCACTCGAGCGCGGCGTCGAGGTCGGGCACGTCGATCACGATCGTGCCGCCGAGCTGCTCCTTGGCATCGATGAGCGGTCCGTCCTGCACCTGGAGCCGGTCGGCGCCCCGGCGCAGCGTCGTGGTCGACTCGCTCGGCTGCAGGACCTCCGCGCCGAGCAGCACCCCGGCGTCGTGCAGCGTTGCCGCGTAGGCCGCCATCCGCCGCATGCCCTCGGCGACGGCCTCGGCGCCGAGCGTCTCGGGCGACTGCTCGGCGTAGTGCAGCAGCAGCGTGTAGCGCATCGTGACCCCCCGCTCACCGCACAGCGTACCGGCCGATGATGACCCCGGTCGTGGTGGGGATGGCGCGCTCCAGGTCGAGCTCGACCCGGTCGGTGCCGAACAGCTTCGTGCCGGTTCCGAGCACGAGCGGATGCTGCAGCAGCACCATCTCGTCGACCAGCCCGGCTGCGAGCAGCGCCCGAACGAGTTCGCCGCTGCCGAGCACGGTGATGCCGCCGTCGAGGTCGCGGCGCAGAGTGGCGACGGTCTCGGCGGCCTCGCCGATGAGCGGCGTCGAGTTCGGGTGGGTGAGACGGATGTCGCGCTGCCGCGAGACCACGTACTTCTGGGCCCCGACGAGCGCGTCGGTGAACGGGTTCGGCTCGGGCGTCGACGTCCAGAACCCGAGCACGTCGTCGTAGGTGCGGCGGCCGAACAGGATGGCACCGCCGGCGCCCATGCGCTCGCCCGCGAACCGCGCGGCGACCTCGTCCTGGTAGGGCACCGCCCAGCCGCCGTGGACGAAACCGCCGCGGGTGTCCTCGTCGGGTCGTCCGGGCGCCTGCATGACGCCGTCGAGCGTGATGCTCTCGAACACGGCGATGGTGGCCATCGTTCGCTCCTTCCGCGGCCGCGGAACGCGGCCCGTCACTGGATGAACGATCGAGCGGTGCCGCAATCGACAGTTCGTCCCGGGCGGAGGGCATCGCGTGAGCCGCGCTGGTGGGGCCGCTCTCGCCGCAGTACCCTCCTGACATGAGCACGGGAGATCGCGACGGGCGGTTCGAATATCCCGACAGCGCCGGGTATCCGGACGGTGCCGGCTTCCTCGACGAGGGGACCGCCGCCCACGACGACGAAGACACCACGGCCGGCCTCGACGAGGGCACGACGGCGCTCGTCGCGGAGGTGAGGGCCGGTGCGATACGAGACGTCGACACGCCGTCGGCGGACTCGAGGTCCGAGGTCGAGGTGCATCGCCTCGACGGCGAGCATGTCTACGCGGCGACGGTCGCCGACCTCCGGGTGGCGACCATCCCATACGAGGAGGACGACGGCCACATCACCGTGTACACCACGACCGTCGACCCCGAGTTCCGCGGGCGCGGCCTCGCCACCGAGCTCATCGCGTATGCGCTCGACGACATCCGCGAGCGCGGCGTGACGCTCACCGTTGAATGCCCCGTCGTCGCCGCGTTCATGCAGGGGAACCCGCAGTACACCGATCTGATCGAGACGGAGCGCCCGAGCCCCTGACGGTTGCCTTCGCGTCGACCAGCGCTCACATCATCGACTGCAGCAGCTGCGTGGCCCGCTGGTTGTCGCTCGTCGCGAGGACGACGCGGTTCCGCGAGGCCACGTAGACCAGCGAGATGTTGATGCCGGCCTCAGCCAGCGCGCGTGCCATCGCGCCGAACCGGCCCGGTGTGTCCAGGTCGGGTTCGGACAGTGCGGGGGAGACGAGCACATCGGTCTCGGCGTCGACCGTCATGCCCGCACCCTCGAGTGCGGCCCTCGCGCCGGCCGCGTCGTCGACCAGGATGTGGACGGCGCTCCGCCCTTCGCCGGTCACGGCGCAGAGTCCCTCGATGTTGACGCCCGCGTTGCCGAGGGCCTCGCCGAGTCGGGCTCCCTCGCCCGGCATGTCATCGAGGTTGACCAGGAGATCCTTCGCCATGGGGCACCTCCCTTTCGGATGCCTCAGGTCTACGCCCGAGGCAGCGGCGGCGTCAATGCGCGGATGCCGCGGCGGTGACCGATGCGGGATCGACCGTCAGTCGACGCGGGCGAGGAAATCGAGCACACGCTGCGTGAGCAGCTCGGCCGCGCCCGGGTCGTAGCTCGGCAGGGTCGGGTCCGCGAAGTAATGCTGGTCGCCTGGGTAGAGGAAGAGTTCGGCGTCATCGGCCGCGGCGACGAGGTCGCGGGCGGCACCGACATCGCCCTCGTCCATGAAGATCGGGTCGGCGTCCATTCCGTGGATCTGTGCTGCGACGCCCGTCGGCCATGAGCCGAACTCCGAGACGGGCACGCACGAGTAGAGGAGCACGACGCCCTTCGCGCCGGCACGCGTCTGGGCGAGGTACTGCGCGGGCACGACTCCGAGGGAGAGACCGACGTACACGAGTTCCTCCGGCAGCGACTCGGCCGCGCGCCCGCCGCGGGCCATGATCTCGCCGAAGCCGACCTCGCCGGCGTAGCCGACGCCCTCCTCGATCGAGTCGAAGGTGCGGCCCTCGAAGAGGTCGGGCGCGTGCACGGTATGGTCGGCCCGGCGCAGCCCATCCGCGAACGTGCGGACGCCCTCGGTGAGCCCCAGGGCGTGGTGGAAGAGCAGTACGTCGGCCATCGTGGCCATTCTGCACCCGCCGGCCGTCGGCGGGACCGACTCCGAACGACGACGTCAGAGGAACTTCAGCCGGTTGATCGCGTCGTTGACCTCGTCGACCGCCTGCTTCGCCGGGGGGAAGCCGCCATCGGCGACGCCCGCCACGACCCGCCAGAAGCTTCGCCCGCCGATATGGAGGTGGATGACGGAGACGCGGATGCCGCCCGGCTTGTTGCCGGCGACCTCGCCCTCCGTCTCGATGACATCGGTGAACCCCTTCGCCCTGAACACCGAGTGCTCGATCACGTTCTTGAGCACGCCGACGTGTTCGAGCGCAGGGTTGAGCTCGATGCGCGTCGACCTGATCGCCAGTCCGGCCATTTCCGTCCCCCCAACCGGTGCAGTACTGGGTAGGGCTCACATTGGCATCGGCCGTTGAGGCTGTCAACGTGAGCCGCGTGGGAGGATGGACTTGTGGCCGCCCGGGTAGGCGCTACCGAGCCCGCCCTTTTCGGACGGGACTCGGAATTGACCGTTGTTCGAGATTCCCTTGATCGAGCAACGGCTGGCGAGGCCGTCACGCTCCTCGTCTTCGGTGACCCGGGGACGGGGAAGACGGCTCTCGTGCAGCGAACGTACGATCATCCGCCCGAAGGGACCGTGGTGCTCATGGGCGGGTGCCTTCCGTTGACGAGCATGGCTGTGCCGTTTCTTGCTCTGCGGAGCGCGTTACGCGACGCGCGAGGCCGCGACCTCGGGAACCAACCGAGCTTCCTTGAACCCGGGCAACCGACGGAAGATGTCCCGTTGCTCATCGACGACTGGCTCGACGAGGTCTGCGCGTCCACTCCCGTCGTTCTCATCGTCGACGATCTTCAGTGGGCTGACCAGAGCACGCTCGACGCCCTGATGTATCTCATCGCCGGCCCGAGAACCCGTCGCCTCGCAGTGCTCGCGACGGTGCGGAGCAGTGCGATCGGGGAGGATCATCCACTTCGGAACTGGCTTGCCGACATCCATCGGATGCCCGGGACCGATCAACTCCATCTCGGAAATCTCGACCGCGTCGCGACCGGTCAACAGATCTCGAACCTGCTCGGGCGACCCGCACATGAATCACTCGTGGATGACGTGTTCGCTCGCACCGTCGGCAACCCCTACCTGACGCGCCTTCTCGTCAATGGATTGCCGGCTGACGCGCGCCATGTCGATCCCAATCTCAATCCGGATCTGTCGGATGCCGTCTTGCGCCCGTGGACGGGCCTTTCCCCACCGGCACGGCGTCTGGCCCGGGTCCTCGCGATCGGAGGCGCTCCGGCAGCTACGGCGCTGTTGAGTGCGATCAGCGACGATTCCGAGGATCGGGTTCGAGGCCTCCTTCATGAGGCGGCCGAGGCGGGCGCCCTCGACTCGACCGCCGACGGCCGGTACTGGTTTCACCACCCGCTCATCGCCGAAGCGCTTCATCAGGCCACCCCTGCAGACGAACGCCGCGAACTGCATGCGGCATTCGCAGACCAGTTGGAGGCAGGGCTCGTCAGCGACTCCAATGCCGATGTCGAGATCGCCGTCGCAATAGCGGACCATCGGTTCGAGGCAGCTCAGTTCGACGCCGCACTGACGTGGGCCGTGCGCGCGGCTGATGCGGCTCGGACGGCGGGTGGATATGCGGAGATGCTCCGATTGCTGACTCGAGCGCTGGATCTCGAGAAGCTGGGGCGACGTTCACGATTCACGCGGCGCGAACTCCTCGAGAAATTCGTCTCTGCGGCTGACATGGCGGGAAAGAACTCGGAGGAGCTGGGAGCGATTGATCTCCTCCTCGAAGAGCTGGACGCGGAACGGGAACCGCTTCGGGTCGCCGAACTCATGGTGCGACGTGCCCACCTTCGGTACTCGACTGGTGCCACGTTCTATGACCTCGCCGAGAACCGCAAGGCGGTGGAGCTCGCTGCTCGATCGCCCGATAGTTGGCAGTACGCCTACGCGCTGGCGTGCCTAGCCTGGGCGGAGTATTGGCACGACGATCCCCAAGTTTCCAATCATGCGGAGCTGGCCGTCGAGGCGGCGGACCGCGCCGGGGACCCGCGCGCGATGTCGTACGCGCTGGCATCCCAGGCACTCGGCGAGTTCGTACACGAGAACGGGCAGCCGAGCGCCAGGCTCGCTGCGCGAAGTGCGGAAGAGGCGCGCCAGGCAAGAGACCCGTGGGCGTTCAGCCGTGCCAGCTTGCTGGAAGCGAATGCGCTGGAGATGTGGACATCCCGTCGCTTCGCCGAGCTGATGCGGCAGCGGCGGAATGAGGCTTCCGAATTCGGGGCTCCACACGCGTACCTCGCGTTCTTCGCAGCCAATGAGGCCACGGCATGGGTGGCGATCGGGGAATGGGAGGAAGGCGTGCGGGCCCTCCGCATCGCTCTGGGCGCGAACCCCGGCGAACTCGCAGACATTCAAGCTCGACTGGCGGCGGCGCGCCTCGCGGCTGCTCAAGGTCGGGTGAAAGAGGCCCGAGGACATCTTGATCGTGCTGACGAGATCGTTCAGGACGCCTCCGCATTTCGCGCCAGCGAGTTCGACGCTGTTCGGGCCATCGTCTGCCTGGCGGAGAACCGGCCGGCTGAAGCATTCGAATCCGCGATGTCCGGCCTTCTCGCTGAGGGCGTTCCGCCGACGATGTGCGAGTGGCTGCTGCCACTGGCGGCCCGATCACTGGCAGACCAAGCGGAGGCTGCTCGCGACCGGGGACTCGACCCAAGTGAATTCCTCAAGGCCGCTCATTCGCTCGTGCGCCGATTCCCCGACATCGTGAGGGATCTCGGCGAGCCGACCGAACTGTGGAACCGGCAGATCGCCGCTCTCGCCGAGTGGTATGCAGCTGAACTTGCGCGCGCCGCGCAAGCCCCGAATGCAATAGGGCTGTGGCGCCGCACCCTCATGTGCAGGCTGCGAGCTCGCGTGGGAGGAGGCATACGCATACTGGCGGTATGCCGAGGCGCTCCTCGTCGGTGGCTCCGGCAATCGTGCCGAGGCCGCAGATGCGCTTCGCGCCGGCATCCGACGAGCCGCCCAGCTCCGCGCGAATGCAGAGCTGGACGCAATGCGAGCGTTGGCCGCGACAGCGCGAATACCGCTCGAGGAGGTCAATCCGATCGCGGAACTCCACGGCCTGGCCGCCACCCTGACTCCCCGCGAGCGGACGGTCCTCCAGTACATCGTCGCTGGAAGGACATATGGGGAAATCGCTCGCGAGCTGTTCATCAGCGAGAAGACGGTCAGCACCCACGTGTCGAGCTTGCTGAGGAAGACGGGTGCGAGGAACAGAATCGATCTCGCGCGACTCGCGTTGCACGCGACGGAACGGGCGCTGACGCCTCCTGGTCCATCACCGTGAGAATCACAGCCGTGCGGAACGGCCATCGCGCGCGCTGATCAGACCCGACCGCGCCGCCCGAACAGCCCGGCGAACACGGCGTGCAGGAGCGGGATCACCGACGCGATCATCAGTCCCACGCCCCAGACCGGCTCGTCGACGCGCAGCAGGATGCCACCGACGAACAACCCGACGAACAGCACCGCTGAGACGATGCGCTGGGCCGCGCGCTCGAGGCGCGCCATCCGATGTTCGATTCGCGGCGAGTTCGCGACGAGGCGGCCCTGCTCGATGCGGTCGGCGATGGCGTCCATGCGCTGAGGCAGCCGCCCCACGGTGCCGGCGTACGACATCGCCTGTCGCCCGAGCGTCTGCAGGATGTTGCCGCGCTCGTCGCGCAGGAGCCCGGCGGCGTAGGGCTCGACGGCGTCCCATACGTTGAACGCCGGGTCGAGCGAGCTGCACATGCCAGAGGTCAGCGACATCGCGCGGATGATGAGCAGGAAGTTCTCGGGCAGCTGGAACGGCAGCGTGCGCATCACCTCGCCGAACTCGATCGCGAAACGTCGCAGTTCGCGCTCGTCGACCTGCGCCAGCTCGGCGAAGCCCATGCCGCCGAACCGTGCGAACAGCTCGGTCATCGCCCGTTCGAGTTCGGCGGTCTCGGCGGATGGCAGGAGGAAGCCGACGCTGCGGAAGCTGTCGACCAGGCGCTTCCCGTCGCGCGCCGCGGCCGCGATCATCAGCTGCTGCAGGGCCTGGCGAAGCCCGTCGGGCACCTCGCCCATCATGCCGAAGTCGATGAAGGTGAGCTGCCAGGCCGGCCCCGCGGCATCCGTTGCGCCCGAATCGGATGGCGCCGGCGCCACCGGCGCCACCGGCGTCACGAAGATGTTGCCCGGGTGCGGGTCGGCGTGGAAGAAGCCGTCGCGGAACAACTGGTCGAACATGACCGCCGCGAACTGCTTCGCGACGTCCTTCGGATCGATACCCGCCGCCACCAGCGCCGCGCGGTCGCTGATCTTGATCGCCGTCACGTCGGCGAGGGTGAGCACGCGGCGCGTCGTGCGCTCCCACACGACCTCGGGAGCGGCGACGCGCGCGTCGCCGGCGAAGCTCGCGGCGAACCGCTCGGCGTTCTGCGCCTCGTGCAGGTAGTCGATCTCCTCGAGGCTCGTGGTGGCGAACTCCTCGACGAGCGTGGGCAGGTCGACGCGGCTCGCGACGAACCGCACGCGGCTGAGCCATCCGGCGACCCGCCGCAGGGCCGCGAGGTCGACGTCGACGATCACCTCGATGCCCGGCCGCTGCACCTTGACGACGGCCTCGTCGTAGCCCATGTCGGCGGCGTCGATGGACGCGAGTCGGGCGCGGTGCGCCTGGCCGAGGGATGCCGCGGCGAGCGGCGTCGGGTCGAATTCGGCGTACGCCCGCTCGAGCGGCACCCCCAGCTCGGCCTCGGCGAGACGCCGGATGGCGTCGAACGGCACGGGCGGGACCTCGTCCTGCAGTCCGGCGAGTTCGCGCGTGATCTCGGGCGGCAGCACGTCGAGCCGCGACGACAGGTACTGGCCGACCTTGATCATCAGCCCGCCGAGGTCGACCGCGAGCACGTGGAAGCGCTGCGCGATGCGTGTCATCCGCGCCGTGCGCCCCCGCGCCGCGACCCTGGCCAGGCCGAACCGCGGTAGGACGATCTCGAACCACCACGTCTGGACGATGTAGCGCGCGGCGAACCGGAGGATCCGTCGGTAGCGGGCGCGCGTGTTCCCCACATCGGGCATCCTGCCTGGCGGATGCCGACGTGTCGAGGGCACCTAGGTCAGTCCTGGGCGAGGATCGAGTAGAGACGGCGACGCGCCTCGTCGAGGATGTCGACCGCCTGCTTCACCTGCTCGGGCGTGCCCGTGCGTCCGACCTGCGCCGCCGCCTGGGCGAGCTCCATGCCGGCCTTGGCGAGCGGCCCGGCGTTGCCGAAGTCGCGGCGGCTGCCACCGCTGCCGCCGCCGCTGGCCCCCGTCGGCCAGGGCGCGCGATCAGCCGATGAGGCGGCCTCGGCCCTGCCCATTTCGGTGAGCGTGTACGTCTTGCGTCCGCCCTCCTCTTCGGCGGTGATCAGCCCCTCGTCGGCGAGCAGCTGCAGTGTTGGATACACCGAGCCCGCGCTCGGCTTCCACGCGCCGCCGCTGCGCTCGGAGATCTCGCTGATGATCTGGTAGCCGTGCATCGGCTTCTCGGCGAGCAGTGCGAGCACCGCCGCACGAACGTCGCCCTTGCCCATTCGCGGTGCGACCTTCTGCTCGAACATGCCGCGGAGCTGCTCCATGGCGTCCCACAGTCCCTGCCCGGGGTTGCCCTTGCCCCACCCGCTCGAGGAGCTGCCGAAGCCGCCGCTGCCGAATGAATCGCTCATGATGACCTCCCTGTGACGGGCCCTGTTCGGGTCTCGACGATATGTCAACGATATATCGCTCAGGCGGGTGGGTGCTCGTGAGTTCGCTGTGAAGGTCCCATCGCCTCGCCGCTCGCCGCTCGCCGCGCGCCGCTCGCCGCTCGCCGCTCGCCGCTCGCCGCGCGCCGCTCGCCGCTCGCCGCTCGCCGCGCGCCGCTCGCCGCCCGCCGCTCGCCGCCCGCCGCTCGCCGCCCGCCGCCAACTGCCCGCCGCCTGCCCGTCGCCCGCCGCTAACTGCCTGCCGCCCGCCGCCACTCCCCGCCTCCCGCCGCCGCTGCTTCCGACGAGGCCGAACTGAAATGCAACTTCAGGGTTGCATTATCCCTGAAGACATGCAACCGTTGGGTTGCGATAACTGAGGAGACTCCCTATGAAGCCGACACCGATGCGCAATCCGCGTCCCGTACTCGCCGTCCTGTTCGCCGGCTCATTCGTGATGGGCTGCGCCGAGATGCTCGTCGTCGGCCTGATCGACCTGATCGCCGCCGACCTCGCCGTCTCCGTGTCGGCCGCAGGCGCGCTGCTCACCGCGAACGCGCTCGGGCTTGCGATCGGGGGGCCGGTCCTGACGTTCCTGACGACCCGGTTCGACCGGCGCCGGGTGCTCCTCGCCGCGTTGGCGACGTTCGTCGTCGCCAACGCACTGCCGGCGATGCTGGGCGCCGACTACTCGATGTTCCTCGTCGCTCGCGTCGCGATCGGAGCCGTGCAGGGACTGTTCATCGGGGCGGCGATGATGTCGGCGACGGCGATCGTTCCATTCGAACGCCGCGGTCGGGCGATGGCCGTGATCATCACGGGCTTCGCGATGTCGAGCGCGCTGGGCGTGCCGGTGGGCACGCTGCTCGGCCAGGCCGTGGGCTGGCGCGGCGCGTTCACCGCGGTCGTCGTGGCCGGGCTGGTCGTGCTGGGCCTCGCCGCGGTCGTGCTGCCGTCGGTGCCGACGCCGAAGGGCAGCGGGGCGATCGGGCAGGCGCGGCACGCGTTCGCACCACGTGTGCTCGCCGTGCTCGCCGTGAGCACGCTCACGTTCGGCGCGATGCTGGCGGCCGTCACGTACCTGGTGCCGTTCCTCGGCGAGGTGACTGATGTCGCGGGGCCCGCGGTGACGCCGTACCTCCTCGCCTACGGCGCCGCGACGGCCATCGGCTCGTTCGCCGGCGGACGGTTCGCCGACGCGAACGCCTCGCGAGCCCTCATCGTCGGCGCGATCGGCGTGACCGTCTCCCTCGTCGCACTGCTGCTCTTCGGGTCGAGCCCGTGGCTCGTCGGCGTGGCCGTCTTCTCCGTCGGCCTGTTCGGCATGGCGACGGGGCCGTCCATCCAGCACCGAGTGGTCGCGCTCGCGGGACCGGGCGCTCCGCTCGCATCGTCGCTGCCCGCGTCGGCGGTGAACGCCGGCATCGCGTTCGGCGCGTTCGCCGGCGGGCGCGCGATCGACGTCGGCGGGATCCGACTCGCGGTGATCGCCGCCTGTGTCATCGGCGTGGCCGCGGTCGCGGCGGCCTGGGCGACGAGCGCCCTGAAGCCGGCTGCTGCGACATCCGTCACCGCATGGGTCATCGAACGATGACCGATCCACTCCGCACCATTCGGAACCAGTCACGAAGGGAACCATCATGATGCTGCTCGAGGACAAGGTCGCCGTGATCCACGGCGGCGGAGGATCGATCGGGGCCGCTGCTGCGCGCGCGTTCGCCCGGGAAGGGGCGAGGCTGTTCCTCGCGGGGCGGAGTCGTCCGCGGCTCGAGTTGGCCGCATCCGCTGCGCGTGCAGTCGGCGGCGCCGTCGAGATCGCCGTGGTGGATGCGATGGACCAGGCCGCGGTCGACCGCCACGTCGATGAGGTGACGGATGCCGCGGGCCGCATCCACATCGCGCTGAATGCCGTCGGCTTCGACCACGTGCAGGGACGGGCGATCGCGGACACCTCCCTTGACGACTACCTGCACCCCGTCACGGGCTACCTGCAGACGAACTTCGTGACGGCGAAGGCCGTCGCGCGGCCGATGATCGCGCAGGGGAGCGGGGTGATCCTCACGGTCTCGACGCCTGGCGCGCGGCTGACCGGGCGTGGACTCCTCGGCAACGCGGCACAGAGCGCGGGGCTCGAGGGCTTCTCGCGAGCGCTCGCCGGCGAGCTCGGTCCGGCGGGCGTGCGGGTCGTGTGCGTGCGGCCGCACGCCATGCGCGATGCGCTCGACACGTCGTACACGCGGCAGATGTTCGGTCGCATCGCCGAGGACTCCGGCATCGACTTCGACGAGTGGATGGACGGCCTGGTCGGCATGACGCTGCTCGGTCGGCTGCCGACGCTCGACGAGGTGGCCGACTTCCTCGCGTTCGCGGCATCGGATCGCGCCGGATCGATGACGGGCGTGATCTCGAACCTGACGGCGGGGGCGCTCGTCGACTGACGCCTGCTCTCATGCAACCGATCTATTGCACTGATCTCACGAAAGGAACCATCATGGACCGCATGACCGACAACACCGCCGCCGTGATCGACGAGCGCGAGTTCACCGTGCGGCGGAGCGTGCACATCAGCGCCCCCGTCGAGAAGGTGTGGGCCGCGGTCACCGATCCGGCGCACATCTCGCGCTGGTTCGGGCAGGCGGCGTTCGACGGAGGCGGCATCGGAGCACGCGGGACGCTCACCTTCCCGGGCGATCATGTCGTGCCGATCCGGATCGAGGCGATCGACGAGCCGCGCTCGGTCTCGTACCGGTGGGCCAGCGGCGATGCGCCGCAGGACCGCGCCGCGGAGCTGGCGCCCGAGCATTCGACCGTCTTCACGATGACGCTCGAGCCGGTGCCCGACGGCACCTGGCTCACGGTCGTCGAGTCGGGCTTCGAGCGCCTGGCCGACCCGGCGGCGCACCTCGAGGACCACCGCGGCGGATGGAACGGCGAACTCGACAAGCTCGTCGCGCTGCTCGAGGGCGGCTCGTGACGGCAGCTCTGGTTCCCGTGTTCGCAGCGCTCGGCGACGAGACGCGGTGGAGCATCCTGGCCGCGCTCGGCGAGGGCGACGCTTCGGCGTCGGCCCTCGCCGGGCGCTTGCCCGTGACCCGGCAGGCGATCGCGAAGCACCTCGCCGTGCTGGCCGAGGTCGGACTCGTCGAACCGGTGCGCGTCGGCCGTGAGGTGCGGTATAGCGTGGTGGGGTCGTCGCTGAGCGAGACCGCGCGTCGGCTCGACGCCATCGGCGCGCAATGGGACCGTCGGCTGGCCGGGATCAAGGAGATCGCGGAGGGATTGTAGGTTGCGCCGAAGCCGGGCACGGTCATGCCGCCCGGTCTTCGCGCAGCTCGAAGCGGGCCCGGTCGCCGAGTCGTGGGATCTGTGCCGGGTCGATGTGCGGCGGCGGGATGAAGCGCACCTCGGACGCGCTCGCAAGGATGCGCCATCCGTCGCGGTGGACCATGTGATGGCAGAAGCTGCAGAGCATCACTCCGTTCGAGAGGTCGGTCGGGCCGGTATCTCGTTCCCACCAGTCGATGTGGTGCGCTTCGACGTACCCGATGTTCTGGCCGCAGGAGGCGCACCCGCCGTCCCGCTCGCCGAGCGCGAGCCGCTGCGCCCTCGTGAACAGGCGCGCGGCTCGGCCGAGGTCGAGGGGGACGCTCTCGCCGCCGAGCACGGCGGGGATAAGCTCGGCGTCGGCGGCCATGCGACGCGCGGTGCCTGCTGACACGGGCTGTTCGAGACCGTCGATCCGCGCGTGCCCGAGACCGGTGACGAGGGTGTCGAGGTCGACGCGCACGATCACCGTGGTCTTCGCGAACGGGGTCAGCGTCTCGCTGCAGCCGAGGGTGTGGCGGGCCAGTGCGGCGAGCGCGTCGGCTTGGATCTGCGGGATCGTGCGGTCGTCGTCGATGACCGGGCTTGACGCGCCGGCGCCTTCCGGGCCTCCGCCCTCCGGGCCTCCGCGAGGTTCGCGTCGGCGTAGCACGTCGCTCACGAGCGCTTCGATCGCGGCCTTCACCGGGGCGGCGCTCTCGGGGTCGAGTCGTGCATGCATGTGCAGCACGCCACGGTCGTCCTCTCGCATGGTCAGCGAGCGCTCCATGCGGAGCTCGTCTTCGCGGGGTTCGACGCCGTCGGGGTCGAGCCGCGCCTCGGCTTCCCGCACTCCACGCAGCAGCGTCTCGAGCGGCACCCGCCCGGCGAGGTCGACCAGCGCGCGCTCGACGACCTGGGCGCGACCGGGGTCGGAGTGCATCGATGCCCGATCGAGCATCGTGGTGATCGCCGATGCCGCCTCGATGCTGATTGCGGCCGACTCGAGGGCCTCGGCGATATGCCGATGCCGTGACGGCACTCGCTCGCCGCTGAAGGTCTGCCGTTCGGCGGTGGCGGTGCCGACCGCGATCAGCCGCGCCGCGTCGGCCCGCGACCCTCCGGTGGCTGCGGCGACGAGGCGGGTCGGGTTGTGGAACCCCTGCGCCTTGGCGAACCCCGTGTCGCCGAACTCGGGCCCAGACCGTTTCGACGCCTCGGCCGCGACCCTGGCCAGCATCGCGTCGACATCACGCCGGACCCTCGCCAGCGCATAGGTGACCTGCATGAGCCCGTCATCGCTCAACTGCTCGACCTCGACCTGGGCGCCCCCGCGAACGGCACACCACGCCGGCGACCCGCCCGCCCACACCTCGCGCAGCGCAGCGACATCGCGCTGGAGCGCAGACAGCGCACCGAGCGGATGCTGCGGGATCGCGGGCCGTTCCATGCTTCGATCCTGCACCCACCCTCCGACATTCGTTCGAGCCCGAAATCAACCCTCACCTGGCTGTTTCCCTCTGGAGAACTCCGCCCGAGGGCAGCCTGTGGAGGAGGAGTCGCGAGAAGCGGCCTGAGGATTCCGTATAGCCAACCTTCAGCGGCTGGCTCGCTGATGGCCGAGCAGCGTGTCGTGATTGGCCCGTGGCTCGGGCTCGGCCCCGTTGACGAGGCCGCGACGTCCCCGTGCTCGGTGCGGTTTCGGCGCTCGGCGTCGCACCCGCTCTGCAGGGGTCGGCCCCGTGACATCCATGTCGCTCGAACTCGCAGTCAGCCCGTCACATGGGTCTCGCCGTCAACCTTCGGTCGGCGTCTCAACCGGCGCGTCATCCCGACCGCGACCCAACCGCCCCCAGCCGCGGTGGCACCGACGCCGCCGCCGTCCGCCGCACCGGCGCGTTCGCCACCAACACTCCCGCGACGAGCACCGCCCCGCCGACCGTCTCCCACACGTTCGGCACCTGACCGAGCAGCAGCGCCGCCGACGCCATCGCCACGACCGGCGCGAGCAGCACCCACGGCACGACCGACGCCGACCGATTCCGGGCGAGCAGCCCGTTGAAGATCGCGTACCCGACGAGCGTGCAGAGCCCCGCGGTGTACAACGTCGAGAGCAGCGGCCTCCACCCGAACGCGGCGATGCCGGCGGCGATGGCGTCGGGCCCCTCGATGAGCGCCGACAGTCCGAGCGCAGGCAGCGGCACGACGAGCGACGACCACACCGTCAGCGACAGCGCCCCGAACCGCCGCGCCGGCGCGACTGGCCCGGCCCGCCGCGCCACGACATTCCCGATCGCCCACGACAGCGCGGCCAGCAGGCACAGCACGACCGCGATCGCCGGCGCGTCCCCGCCGCGACCGAACGCCACGACGCCGAGCCCCACCGTCCCGAGCAGCACCCCCGCGACCTGCAGGCGCGTGGGCCGCTCGCGCAGGGCGAGCGCGGCGACGAGGATCGTGAGCACGACTTGGGCCTGCAGCAGCAGCGCGGCGATGCCGGGCTGCAGCCCGAGCGCGATCGAGGTGTAGAGCAGCGCGAACTGGCCGAGGCTCATGAAGAGGCCGACGCCGACGACGGTCTTCCAGCTCGCGAGCGGCCGCGGCACGACGACGACCGCAAGCGCGACGACCGCGAAACGGATGGCGACGAAGAACAGCGGCGGGATGCCATCCATGCCCCAGTCGATGACGACGAAGTTGAAGCCCCACATCGTCGCCACCAGCGCGGCCAGCAGCATGTCGCGTCTCGTCATGGGTCAAGGGTGGCCCGCGGCATCCGGAATCAACAGCGACCATTTCTGCGGCTGAATCGGTAGCATTGCTGCATGATCGATCTCGAAGCCGTGGTCGCGCTGCGGGCGGTGGCCACGAACGGCAGCGTCGCGGCGGCGGCGGATGCGCTCGGGTTCACGCCGTCAGCGGTGTCGCAGCAGATCAAGCGGCTCGAGCGCGGCACGCGGGTCGCGTTGCTCGAGCGGGCGGGTCGCGGTGTGGTGTTGACGGATGCCGGTCGTCACCTGGTCACGTCATCGGCGACGGTGCTCGCCGACCTCGAGCGCATCGAGGCCGACCTGCATCTCACCGGCCAGGCGACGGGGGCGGATGGCGCGGCCGCCCGCCGCATCACGGGGGAGGTGCGCGTCGGCGCGTTCTCGACCGCGGTGCGCGGCCTGCTGGTCGACGTGCTGCCGCGCCTGCGCGAGGAGCATCCGGAGCTGCGGGTGCCGACGCGTGAGAGCGAGCCGTGGGAGACGATCGCGCTCGTGGCGTCGGGTCAGCGCGACCTCGGCATCGTGCACCGGTGGGGCGGGGTCGCGCTGGCGATGCCCGATCACCTGGTCGAGACGCCCCTGTTCACGGATGTCGCGGACGTGATCCTGCGCCGCGAGCACCCACTCGCCGACCGCGCCGAGCTGACCCCGGCCGACCTCGCCGAGGAGCAGTGGATCGCGACGTTCGACTCGACGATTTGCCGGCAGTGGTTGCGGCGCCTCTTCGACGGCGTCTCGAACGCGCCGCGCATCGTGCACGAGTCGATGGAGTTCGAGAATCACCTCGAGCTCGTCTACGCCGGGCTCGGGGTGGCGTTGGTGCCGCGGATGGGGCGACCGCCGCTGCCCGACGACCTCGTGGCGATCCCGACCGCCCGGCCGGCATCGACCCGCGGCGTCTCGGCCGTGCACCGCCGCAGCCAGGCGGACTCGCCCGCGCTGCAGGCGGTGCTCGATGCGGTGCGGGTGGCGGCGGCGGGGCTGCACGCTGCCTGACGCAGGTCGGCTCGGCTTGGCTGCACCAGGTGAGAGCCAGCCAAGCTCGAGAGCGGCCGGCCTGCCGGAACGGCGGGCTGGCGCCGGCACGGCCGTGCACCGAACCCACCTTGAGCGCGGCCGGTGGGCATTCGTCCACCGCCGTGGCCCAGTGAGGACTAAGGTATTGCGCGTGACCGATGTGGCTCCATGGGGTCGCAATTGTTCGGTGCCGAACGCGCGGCAGCGTCCTGGAGCGTCGTCGTGATTCCGAGCACCAGCTACGTGCGCAGCGGTGATGCGGACATCGCGTTCAAGGTCTTCGGCGAAGGCCCCCGAGACCTCGTAGTGTCGTTCGCGTTCATTTCGAACGTCGACGTGTTCTTCGAGCTGTCCGAGAACGTCGAGTTCGTCGAGCGGTTGATGAAGCTCGGTCGTGTGATCCTCTTCGACAAGCGCGGAACAGGTCTGTCGGAGCGCGGTACTGAATCCGTGACGATTGAGCAGCACAGTGACGACCTCATCGCGGTGCTCGACGCGGCGGGGAGCGCGCAGGCAGTCCTCATGGGTTGGTTCGACGGCGGTGCAGCCTGCTTGGTCACGGCCGCACGGTACCCCGATCGAGTGCAGTCAGTGGTCGTAAACGAAGCACTCGCGGTAGGGCACCGCACCAAGGGTTTCCCTTGGGGGATCCGCTTCAAGGTCTCAGGGGTTGCGCTGCGGGCGTTCCTGAGCGCCGGATGGGGCAAAGGCGTCATCGTTCGGGCGGCCGCGCCCCAGTCGGCCACCGACGGCCGGGTGCTCAGCTGGTGGATGCGCTATGAGTCCCAATCCGTTTCGCCGCACGGCGCGGCGCGGCTGCTCGATGCTTCGTATCGCATCGACATACGCGAGCACCTTCCGCGCGTGCGTGTCCCGGTGCTCGTCCTCCACGACGCGAATTTCCGGATGTTGCCCACCGAGGCGTTTCAGTGGCTTGCCGACCAACTGCCCGAGGGTCGATTCAGACTCGTCCAGCGCGACGGATCCGACTGGGGTCTGCTGCCGTCCGACGACCTCATCGACGAGGTCGAGGAGTTCATCGTCGGTACACGGAGCGGTGGGCTGCGAGAGGTCGCGACGCTCGTCGTGACGGATCTAGTCGGCTCGACCGATGCAGTGGCGCGCTCAGGCGACGCGGGCTGGCGCGACCTCCTGAGCGCGCATCGGGAGTCGGTGCGGCATTCGCTCGCGAGGTTCTCCGGCCGAGAGGTCGTCACGACGGGGGACGGGTTCTTCACCTCATTCTCGCTTCCCTCATCAGCGCTCCGGTTCGCCGAGGAAGTCGTCGCGGATGCGTCGAGGCTCGGTCTCAAGCTCCATGTCGGTATACACGCCAGCGAGGTCGTCATCCGCGATTCCGACGTCATCGGCATCGCCGCTCATGTGGTCGCCCGCGTGGCCGCGGCAGCCGGTCCGGGTGAGATTCTCGTCACCGAAACCGTGCGCGGGTTGGTCGACGGTTCCCACGTGCGATTCCAGTGGGCGGGCGATCATACGCTCAAGGGTGTCCCGGGCACGTGGCCGCTGTTCCGGCTGGTCGGCGGCTCGAACCACGACGCGCCCATGTGACAAACGACCCGACTCGTCTCGTGGCATCCTCACCGCCGAGGGGCAGTGGTCGCGACGTTCGACTCGACGATCTGCCGCCAGTGGCTACGCCGCCTCTTCGATGATGTCTCGAATGCGCCGCGCGGGGTATCGGCCGTGCACCGGCGCAGCCAGACGGACTCGCCGGCGCTGCAGGCGGTGCTCGACGCGGTGCGGGCGGGTGCAGCGCTGCGTTGGTATCATGGTGATACCACGGAGTAGAATGGTGGCCGACGGAAGGACCGTGCCATGGCGATGACCCTGCGCCTCGACCAGGCTCACGACCAACTGCTCGAGGCCCTCGCCGTGAAGCTCGGGCGGTCGAAGACCGAGGTCGTGCAGATCGCGCTCGACGATTTCGCGGCGCGTGCCGACAAGTCAGCCCGTACGCGCGAGGCGTTCGATCGCATCCGATCCCGCGACGCCGAGTTGCTCGATCGTCTCGCCCAGTGACGGCGGGTCGAGAGGTCGAGTACCTCGACCCCGACGACGTCGAGGCGCTGCTCGACGACGAAGGGTTCCACTTCAAGGACGGCGCCCGCGGGCGCAACCTGCTGCTCTCGGCACTCGCGGCCCCGATGCCGGTGTTCGGCGAGGAGGTGCACCCGACGCTCGACGAGAAGGCCGCGGCGCTCATGCTCGCGGTGATGCGCAACCACCCGCTCGCCGACGGGAACAAGCGACTGGCCTGGTTCATGACCGTCGCGTTCCTCGAGCTCAACGGCCTCGACCTCGTGGCCGATGACGTGGCCGAGGCAGACCGGTTCCTTCGGGAGGTCGCGGCGGGCGCGGTCGAACTCGACGGGGTCGCCGCCTGGGTTCGCGCCCGCATCCGGCCGCTCGCGTAACGCTACGTGGGCGACGACAGGGCTCCTCGGTCGATCGAACCTGGGTGGACGCCATCCTGGATCGTTACGGCAACAGCAGACGTGCATCGCGTCAGGTTGCACGTGATGAGTGCAAGGTCCTTCGACCGTTGACGGCGCGCGCTCGCCGGGCCATCGTGAGCGCATGAGCCGGCAGGTACGCGTGCTCTCCATCGACGGCGGCGGCATCAGGGGATACATCGCCGCGCTGGTGCTCGCCGAAGTGGAACACCGCGCGGGGATGCCGGCTTCGGAGCTGTTCGATCTCGCCGTCGGCACCTCCACGGGGGCGATCATCTCCATCGGCCTCGCAGCCGGCCTGACCGCCGCCGAACTCGCCGAGTTCTACCCACGGTACGGGCCCCGGATCTTCGGGCCGGAGCCCACCCATCGGGCAGGCCGTGGCGCGACCTTCACAGGGCGGATGGACCGGGCCGCCCGAACCGTCGGCGCACCGTTCGGCGGCAACCCGGCGCTCGGCGGGAATGCCCGGCACGACCCTTCCGGGCTGGAGGCGGTGCTGCGGGACGTGTTCGGCGAGCGCAGGGTCTCCGAGGCGCGGCTCGAACTCGCGGTGACGAGCTTCGATGCCGAGGCGAGCAGCCCGGTCGTGATCAGTCGGCGCGATGCGCGCAACGATCCCAGCTGGGACATGATGCTGTGGGAGGCGGGGCGCGCCACCTCTGCGGCGCCGACGTACTTCCCGCCGTTCGTGCGGGAGTGGGCCGGGCGCAGCTGCCGATTCGTCGATGGGGGCGTATGGGCGAACAACCCCGCGGGCGTCGCCCTGGCCGAATCCGTTCCGCTCACCGCCGAACGGGGTCTGACGGGCGATTCCGTGGTGATGCTCTCGATCGGCACGGGCGTCGCCACGACGAAGGGAACCTTCGGGAGCACCGATCCCTGGATCGCCTCCGCCCGGGATTTCGTCACGGTGGCCACGGGAGCGGCCGCCGGGACCACCTTGGCCATGCGTGCGCTGTCGCCCGCCCGGGTGACCCGCCTGCAGATCGAGGACGACAGCGTCGCCGGGAGGATGGATGACCCTTCCGCTGCACGGCTGTCCGTGCTGCGCGCTGCCGCGACCGAGCTCCTCGCGTTGAATGGAGCCGCCATCGACGCGGTGCTCGGGCACCTGGTGCCGAGTGCGGGTCAGCACGAGAGACGTCGATGAGATCACGGTCCAGGTGTCGCGCGCCGGATAGTGCGTGCGAGACCCTCACGCGGTGGCGAACGCCGCCTGCGTGAGCCGCTCGGACACATCCCAGACCCGGGCCGCGTCAGCCGCACTGCGCAGCGGCGGGTAGAGCGGCTGCACGGCCGGCGGCCCGCCGAGGTGACCGAGCCCGCGCGGCCCGTACATCACGCCGCCCTCGGCCGACGGGTCGGTCGCGGCTATGAGCGCCGGCAGCGCCGCGGAGTCGATGGTGCCGATCCCGATCCCTCGGGCCGAGAGCGCGCGGATCATCCGGATGGCCCGCGTGTCCTCGTGGCGGTCGAGCTCGGGGCGCGCGGCGAGCAGGCTCGTCGGCGCGACTCCCGGGTGCGAGAGGTTGCTCGTGATGCCCCACCCGCCCGCGCGGCTCCGACGATCGAGTTCCAAGCCGAACAGCCCGAACGCGATCTTGGACCGGCTGTACGCGCGTTGACTGTCGTAGCGTCGCTCCGAGTTGACGTCGTCCCAGTCGATCGCACCCCGCCGCGCCGCGATGCTGATCTGCGACGTCACCCTCGCTCGCCCCGCGTGCAGCAGCGGCGCGAGCCGCCCGACGAGGGCGAAGTGGCCGAGGTGATTGGTGCCGAACTGCAGTTCGAAGCCGTCGGCGGTCAGCTGCCGGTCGGGCGGGGTCATGACTCCGGCGTTGTTGATGAGGATGTGGATGGGATGGCCCTCCGAACCCAGGGTGTCCGCGAGCGCGGCGACCGACGCGAGCGACGACAGGTCGAGGCTTCGGAGGGACACGCGGGCGCCCGGAACCCGCTCGCGGATGCCCGCGACCGCCTGCTCACCCTTCACGGCGTTGCGGACCGGGAGGATCACCTCGGCGCCCGCCGCCGCGAGGCGCTCGGCGATCCTGACTCCCATGCCGTCGCTCGCGCCGGTGACGACCGCGCGCTTGCCGGTCAGGTCGGGGATGTGGATGTCGATCGTTCGCCCGGTCATCGAGTCCTCCTCGTTCGTGGTCATCCCACCGTCGCCCGTCGAGGACGCGTCATCCAGAGACCGTCGATCCCCGGTTCGCCAGACCCGCCCATCGGCGGTGAGGGTGGGACGGATGGTCCGTGGTTCCGGTCAGCCGAGCGAGGTAGAAACGAAGCAGCACTGCGAGACGAGGTTCACCATGATCGATCGCGCCGGGCTGGCGGAGTTCCTCCGCAGCCGCCGTGAAGCGCTGCAGCCCGAGGATGTCGGCCTGCCTCGCGGTCCACGCAGGCGGACGACCGGGCTCCGACGCGAGGAGGTCGCGTCGCTGTGCCACATGTCGACCGATTACTACTCGCGCCTCGAACAGGAGCGCGGACCGCAGCCATCCCCCCAGATGCTCGCCTCGATCGCGCTCGGCCTGCACCTCTCGCTCGACGAGCGCGACCATCTCTTCCGGCTCGCGGGACAGAACCCGCCCGCGCGCGGAGAGGTGAGCACGCACATCAGCCCCGGATTGCTGCGCATCCTCGACCGCTTGACCGACACGCCCGCCGAGATCGTCACCGAACTCGGCAAGACGCTGCGGCAGACGCCGATGGCCGTGGCGCTGACGGGGGATGCCACGTCGTACACAGGGCCCGCCCGCAGCGTGGGGTACCGATGGTTCACCGATCCGGCCGCCCGCGATCGACACGCTCCGGAGGAGCACGCGTTCCTCAGCCGCATGTACGCGTCGGGTCTTCGTGAGATCGCGACCCTGCGTGGGCCGGGCTCGCGCGCTGCGCACCTCGCCGCGCTGCTGCTCGAGCAGAGCGAGGAGTTCCGCCTCGTCTGGGACGACCACGAGATCGGCGTGCGCCCGCATGACGTGAAGCACTTCATCCACCCCGAAGTGGGCCCCCTCGAGCTGACGTGCCAGCGGTTGATCGATCCTGATCAGGGCCATTCCCTCCTCGTGTACACCGCGATCCCCGGAAGCGAGAGCCACGACCGGTTGAGCCTCCTCGCCGTCATCGGCGCCCAGGCGCTCGGCTGATGCCGACGCCGTGCCGATGCATGGCACGGCTCCGGAGCTGACGGTCGTGGTGATGGCGGATGCCGCGTGGGCGCGGCTTCCTCGCTACCGTTGACCCATGCGGGGAGAGGGCGACGCGTCGTCGAGCATGGGGCGCGGGTTCGAGGTGATCTCGGCGCTCGCCGAGGTGACGAGCACGCCGCCGTTCCGCGCCGGCGTCTCGGTCGTCGCGGCCCACCTCGGCCGCGACCGGTCGCAGGTCTCGCGCGCGCTCGCGTCGCTCGAGGTGCTCGGATTCGTCGTCCGTGCGGCCGACCGCACCTACCGACTGAGCTGGAACTGGTACGCGGCCGCCCAGGACCTCACCGACCGGAGGCTGCGGGTCGACGGGCTCGACCTGCTCGAGCAGCTCAGCGAGGCATGCGACGAGGCATGCTTTCTCGGGGTGCTGGAGGGTGACAGCACCGTGACCATCGTCGAGAGCGTGCCGCCCGCGTCCCGGATGATCGGGTCGTGGATCGGCCGCGCCTATCCCGCCTTCTGCAGCGACGCCGGGCAGGCGGTGCTGTGGGATGCGACCGACGACGAGATCCGGGCCGTGTTCACCCGAACGGACTTCCGCAGCCCGGGTCCGAACGCCCCCACCTCGATCGACGACTTCCTCGCACGGCTCGCCGCGGCACGCGAGCGGGGGTACGCGATCGTCGACGAGGAGGCGGAGCCGGGCCTGTACTCCGTGTCGGCGCCGGTCCGCGACTTCCGCGGCGAGGTCGTCGCGGGCGTGCAGATCGTCGGCCTTCGGGAAGCCCTCCGTCCGCGCACTGCCGAACTGGGTGCCCTGTGCGTCGACGCGGCCGAGACCCTCTCACGCAGGATCGGCGCCCCCGCGGCGACGTCCGAGATGCCCGCACGGCGCTGAGCCCGGTTCAGCGCCGTGACGCGAGCTCGGTCAAGGCGGCCGCTCCCTCGGCGAGCGAGCCGGCGAGCTCGTCGACCTGTCCCGGGTCGTCGATGGAATGGCTCACGCTGAGCGCCGCGATGACGGTGCCGCCCTCGTCCCTGACCGGCAGGGCGAGCTCGAGCACGCCGTCGTCGTACTCCTCCTCGGCCCGGACCATGCCGTTCGCGTGATCCCGATCCATGAGCGAGACGAGCTCGGGCACCGAGCGCGCGGCGCCCGGGCCGCCGACGCCGACGAACTGCACCTCGGAGAGAAGTGTCTCGAGTTCGGGTTCGGTGTGGTCCCAGAGCAGCGCCCTGCCGGCGCCCGTCGACCATGCCGGGGTCACCATGCCCGAGCGGAGCGACGGCTCCGCGGCTCCGACCGCGGCCTCATAGCGGAGCAGGACCGAGCGGACGCCGTCGCGCCCGCTGACGCGGACGGTCACCGGGAACCGCGCCGCGATCGCCCGCAGGTGGGGACGGGCGGCGCGGAGCATCGGTTCCTGGAGTACGGCGGCCACCGCGAGGAATCGCCCGCCCGCCCGGTACGCCTGCGACTCGTCGCGCTCGAGGTAGTCCAGGTCGCGCAGCTCGCCGGCCAGCCGCGAGACGCGGCTGCGCTCGATTCCGGCGGCGTCCGCCAGGCGCGATGCCGTGTGTCCGGGCCGGCCCGAACGTTCCCGCTCGACCGCGAGTTCGACGAGGCGCAGGCCCTGCGCGAGCGATGAGGGGATCTGCACGGTGTGGTCTCCTTGCGGGCGGGAGCATCGGACTCCATTACAGCGCAGGCGGCCGCCTACCTCGGCGCCGACGCGGTGCGGCTTGCTGACCGGACCGGTACGCGCGGGTGCAGTCGGCCCCAGACCGAGTACAGGTCGGCCGCGATGTGCCCGTTGGCGCGCTCGAGGTCGGCCGACGTGATCCGCTCGTCGCCCTGCGGGCCGTAGAACACGACCTCCTCGCCGGGCTCCACCGCACCGAGCGCGGTGACGTCGATGGTGAGCGTGTTCATCGCGTGGCGGTCCACGATCGGCACGCGGCGGCCCCGGATGAGCGCCGAACCGCGACCGCCCATCGAGCGCTGGATGCCGTCGGCATACCCGATCGGGACGGTCGCGAGCACCGCGTCCCGCTCGAGCCGATGCGTCCGGTCGTAGCCGACGGTGTTGCCGGCCGGGTAGCGGTTCACCGCCGCGACCCGCGACTTCAGCGCGAACGCGGGCCGGAGTCCGTTCCCGGGTGCGGCGGTATCGCCGTAGATCGCGGCGCCGATGCGCACGAGATCGAACGCGGCGTCCGGAACCGTGAGCGCCGCATAGGACGTCGCACAGTGCCGTTGCACGCCCATTGCGCCTGCGCCGATCGAGCGGAGCACCGCGGCCGACTGCACCTGGAACGCGGCCGCGCCGCGCGCGACATCCGCCCGATCCTCGTCGGGGAAATGCGAGCAGATGCCCGCGATCCGCAGTTCGCGGTGCGAGAGGACGCGGTCGAGTTCGCGCATGCCGCCGGGGCGGGTGAGTTCGATGCCGTCGCGGCTCAGCCCGGTCGCGTTGATCGATACGTGTGCCGCGATGCGGATGCCGCGGTCGCGGGCCACTCGCGCCACGACCTCGGCGTGTTCCGCGCCGCCGACCCACTCCTCGACGCCGTGTGCGAGGCCGTCCTCGATCTCATCGGCGAGCGCCGGGCGGATCCTGAGGATCCGCCCGGTGAACCCGAGGAAGCGGGCTGCGACCGCCTCCTCGGTGCTCGTGATGCCGATGGTGCGGATGCCGCGGGCCATGATCGACGGGAGCACGTGCTCGATTCCATGGCCGTAGGCGTCGGCCTTCACGACCGCGCACACCTCGGTCCGTGCGTCGAACCGCAGCAGTATGGCGTCGAGGTTGTGCTCGATCGCGTCGAGGTCGATCTCGACCCACCCCGGCGTCGGCGTCATCCGATCACGTCAGGTTCAGTCGACGGCGTTGCGCGCGGCTCGTCGTCGATCGCGTCGACGGGCGCCTCCTCCGAGACGGGGGTGGCCGGCTTGGCACCGCGACGGCCGTATCGGAACCAGAAGTACAGGTAGCAGGCGGCCACGAACGGGAGGCCGAAGTAGAGCGCGGCAACCTGGTTCGGGTCGAAGGCGATGGCGACGATCGAGATCCCGAGCAGCACGAAGGCGACGATCGGCACCACGGGGTACAGCGGCGTGCGGTACGCGAGTGTCGACACGTCGCCCCCGGCGCGGACGAAGGCGCGACGGTGGAAGAACTGCGCCGCGACGATCGACATCCACACCGCGACGACCGCGAAGCCGGCGATCGAGACGAGCACGAGGTACACGGTCTCGGGCGCGACCACGCTCGACAGGAGCGAGGCCAGGCCGATGACGAGGCTCACGCTGAGCGCGACGATCGGGATGCCCCGACGCGTCAGGCGGGTGAAGGCGCGCGGCGCGTGCCCTTCCTCGGCGAGCGAGAACAGCATGCGGGCGCACGAGAACAGACCGCTGTTGCCCGCCGAGAGCAACGCCGTGATGATGACGAAGTTCATGATGTCGGGCGCATAGGGGATGCCGACGTACTCGAAGACGGTCACGAACGGGCTGTCGGTCACGCCGGTCTGCTCATAGGGCACGATCGCGGCGATCACGGTGATCGAGCCGATGAAGAAGATGACGAGTCGCAGCACGGTCGAGCGCAGGGCCTTCGGGATGTTGCGGGAAGGGTCCTTCGTCTCGCCGGCGGCGACGCCGATGAGCTCGGATCCGCTGAACGCGTAGAACACGACGAGCGCGGTCATCAGCACGCCGCCGATGCCGGTCGGGAACAGTCCCTCGGGGGTCATGAAGTTGCTGAACAGCACGGCGCCGGGGTTCTCGGGGGAGAGGGGGGTGATGCCGAAGATGGCGGCGCCGCCGAGCACGATGAGCCCGATGATCGCGGCGACCTTGATCAGCGAGAACCAGAACTCGGTCTCGCCGAACACGCGCGCCGAGATGGCGTTGAGGGTGAACAGCAGTGCCGCGAACACGAGGCACCAGACCCAGACGTCGACCGCGGGGAACCAGCGCTGCATGAGGATGCCGGCCGCGGTGAACTCCGAGCCGAGTGCGACGACCCAGCAGAGCCAGTAGAGCCAGGCGGTGGTGAAGCCGGTCGCCGGGTTGATGGCGCGGGCCGCGTAGATGTGGAACGCGCCGGAGACCGGGTAGGCGAGGGCGAGCTCGCCGAGGCAGGCCATCACGAGGTACACGACGACCGCGCCGATGCCGTAGGCGATGACCGCGCCGAGGGGCCCGGCCTGGTGGATGGTGTAGCCGGAGCTCAGGAACAGGCCCGAACCGATCACGCCGCCCAGGGCGATCATGACGAGGTGGCGCGCATCCATGGAGCGTTGCAGCCGCCGGAAGGGCACTTGCGTGGCCGTCGTGTGCGGCAGCGTGTTCGGCAGCGTCGAGCTGCGGGCGGAACCGTTCATCGGGGACGTCCTCCGGTCTTCGGGGATAGGTGCTCTTCGTTGAGTCTTTGCAATATCAGCACTGCAATGTGTCGATACTGCACGTTTGTCGGTTTCGAGGACGTTACAACCCCGATCGAGGCGACGCAAGTGCGATGACGCGCTCGCACAGGCCTGCGGGCGGGGGGATGCCCGAATCGACCGCGCGACGGGCGATTCGACCAGGGCCGTGGCCGATCCGACAGCCGCGACCGACACCCCGGGCTCGCAGGATGGCTCCCACGCCAACGACGCAGGAGGAACCCACATGGAGCGACACGACCTGGCTCTCATCGGCTTCGGGGGAGTGAACCGAGCACTCGCCCAGCTCATCGACGAGCGCGGACACGAGCTGGCCGCCCGACTCGGCTTCGAGCTGCGCGTGGTCGCGATCACCGACCTGCGCCTGGGCTCGCTCATGCAGACCGACGGCATCGACCTCGCATCCGTGCTCGCGATGCCGGCCGGTGCCGACTTCGCCGGCCTGCCCGGCGGGCACGCCGAGCCGCGCAACGAGTACGTGATCCGCAACACGACGGCCGACACCGTCGTCGAGGCGACGTTCACCAACCCATCGGACGGCGAGCCGGCGATCTCGCACGTGCGGTGGGCGATCGAGTCGGGCCGCAACGTCACGACCACGAACAAGGGGCCCGTGGCCCTCGCCGGCGCCGAACTCCGCGCGCTCGCCGAGACGCACGGGGTGCGGTTCGAGCACGAGGGCGCGGTGATGAGCGGCACGCCGGTCCTGCGACTTGCCGAGCGGATGTTCGCGGGCCTCCAGATCACGGCCGTGCAGGGCATCCTCAACGGCACGAGCAACTTCGTCCTCGGGCGGATGGAGGAGGGCCTGTCGCTCTACGCGGCCGTCGCCGAGGCGCAGGCGCTCGGGTACGCGGAGGCCGACCCGACGGCCGACCTCGAGGGGTCGGACGTGCAGCTGAAGGTCGTCATCCTCGCCAACGAGGTGCTGGGTGCGAACATCACGACCTCCGACGTCGAACGCCGAGGCCTCTCGACGCTCTCGCCCGACGACATCGCGCGTGCGGCGGCCGAGGGGCGGCGATGGAAGCTCATCGGCTCGGCGAGCCGCGGCGCCGAAGGCGCGATCACCGCGAGCGTGCAGCCGGTCGCCCTCGACCTGGACCACCCGCTCGCGGGCATCTCGGGCCCGACCAACGCGGTCTCGTTCGACACCGACCTGCTCGGCACGGTCACGGTGTCGGGCCCCGGCGCCGGCCGCGTCGAGACGGCGTACGCACTGCTCTCCGACCTCATCGCGATCGAGGAGTCGCGCGGGGCATCGCTGACGGGAGGCGTCCGATGACCGAGATCCTCATCGCCCCGCTCGCGCACGGCATGTCGCCGCGCTTCGCCCCCGTCGTGAACCCGTACGACGGATCCGAGATCGGACGCGTCCCCCAGCACGTGCCCGCCGACGTCGACCGGATCCTCGCGCGTGCGCGCGTCGGCCTGTCGCTCTCGACCCGGATGTCGCGCTTCCAGCGCCATGCCGCGCTCGAGCGCGCGGCCACCCTGCTCGCCGAACGCGCCGACGCCGCGGCCGACCTCATCGTCCGCGAGGCGGGGAAGACGGTCCGCCAGGCGCGCAAGGAGGTGCGCCGGGCGGTCACGACCCTCTCGCTCTCCGCTGAGGCGGCGCGCTCGAACGGCGGCGAGGTCATCCCGTTCGACGCGTTCGAGGGATCGGAGCGCCGGCGCGGCTGGTTCACCCGCGAGCCGCTCGGCATCGTCCTCGCGATCACCCCGTACAACGATGCGCTCAACCTCGTGGCGCACAAGCTCGGGCCGGCCGTCGCCGCGGGCAACTCGGTCATCCTGAAGCCGTCGCAGTTCACGCCCCTGACCGCGCGGTTCCTCGTCGACGTGCTTGTCCACGCGGGGGTGCCCGACGAGATCGTGACCGTGGTGCACGGCGATCGCCACCTCGCCCAGGCGCTCATCGCGATCCGCGAGATCCGGATGGTGTCCTTCACCGGCGGGTTCGCGACGGGCGAGGCGATCGCGCGCGGGGCGGGTCTCAAACGGCTCGCGATGGAGCTCGGCGGCAACGCCCCGGTGGTCGTCTTCGGCGATGCCGACGTGTCCGCGGCGGTCGAGGCCTGCATCTCGGGTGCGTTCTGGGCGGCCGGGCAGAACTGCGTCGGGGTGCAGCGGATCCTGGTGCAGCGCGACGTCTACGAGGAGTTCCGCGAGCGGTTCGCCGCGGCATCCGCTGCACTCACGGCCGGCGACCCGTCGTCGGAGGCGACCGACGTGGGGCCGATGATCTCCACCGAGGCGGCCGAGCGCGCCGAGCGGCTCGTGGCCGACGCGAAGGCCGCCGGTGCGATCGCGCTCGCGGGCGATCGACGGGAGGGGTCGGTGTTCTGGCCGACCGTGCTCGAGGGCGTCCCCCACTCGTGTGAGGTCTGGGCCGACGAGGCGTTCGCGCCGATCGTGACCGTGCAGCCGTTCGACACCGAGGAGGAGGCCGTCGCCCTCGCGAACGACGTCGACTACGGGCTCCACGCCGCGGTGTTCACGCGCGACCTCGATCGCGCGCTGCGGGTCGCCGAGTCGCTCGAGGCCGGCGGCGTGATGATCAACGACTCGTCCGACTACCGCGTCGACGGCATGCCGTTCGGCGGGGCGAAGTACGGCAGCATGGGCCGCGAGGGCGTCCGGTTCGCGTTCGAGGAGATGACCCAGCCCAAGGTCGTCTGCATCAGCACATGAGCGGGCCGGAGAGCGTGCGCCGCGAGTCGGACTCGCTCGGTACCGTCGAGGTGCCGGCCGAGGCGTACTGGGGCGTGCATACGTTCCGCGCCCGGGAGAACTTCCCCGTCAGCGGCACGCCGATCGGCCGGCACGGCGCGCTCGTCCGTTCGCTCGCCGTCGTCAAGCAGGCGGCGGCGCGGGCCAACGGCGACCTCGGGCTGCTCCCACCCGAGAACGTCGAGGCGATCGAGTCGGCGTGCGGGCGGATCCGCGGCGGCGAGCTGCACGACGAGTTCTGCGTCGACGTCGTGCAGGGCGGCGCGGGGACGAGCACGAACATGAACGCCAACGAGGTGATCGCGAACGCGGCTCTGGAGCGGCTGGGCCATGAGCGCGGTCGCTACGACGTCATCCACCCGATCGACGACGTGAACCGTAGCCAGTCGACCAACGACGTCTACCCGACGGCGATCCGGCTGGCGGTCGTCGAGATGCTGCAGGAGCTCATCCCCGAGCTCGCCCGGCTGGCCGACGCCTTCACCGAGCGCTCGGTGGCCTTCGCCGGCATCCGGAAGGTCGGCCGCACCCAGTTGCAGGATGCCGTGCCGATGACCCTCGGCGACGAGTTCGCGGCGTTCGGGGTCGCCGTTCGGGAGGACGTGCAGCGCCTCGAGGAGACCATCCCGCTGCTGCTGGAGTGCAGCCTGGGCGCGACGGCGATCGGCACCGGAGTGACGGCGCCGCCCGCGTTCCGTGCGGCGGTCATCGCCCGGCTGCGCGAGCTCACCGGCTTACAGGTCACGCCGGCCGCGCACCTGTTCGAGGCCACGTGGGATGCCGGTGGATTCCTGCACGCGTCGGCGATGCTCCGTCGCTCGGCGGTGAAGCTGTCGAAGATCTGCAACGACCTGCGACTCCTCTCGAGCGGGCCGCAGGCGGGCCTCGCCGAGATCCGGCTGCCGGCGCGGCAGGCGGGCTCGTCGATCATGCCCGGCAAGGTCAATCCGGTGATCCCGGAGGTGGTCAACCAGATCACGTT
Source organism: Agromyces sp. NPDC029043 (assembly GCF_055564615.1). Taxonomy (NCBI): domain Bacteria; kingdom Bacillati; phylum Actinomycetota; class Actinomycetes; order Micrococcales; family Microbacteriaceae; genus Agromyces; species Agromyces sp. NPDC029043. The sequence continues at coordinate 51,744 of NZ_JBVHVX010000005.1, forward strand.
CGCCGTCATCGGCTCGGACGTGACGATCGCGGTCGCCGCCGAGGGCGGGCAGTTGCAGCTCAACGCGTTCGAGCCGATCATCGCCCAGTCGTTGCTGCAGTCGATCGGATGGCTCACGCAGGGCGCGCGCGTGCTGCGGGAGCGCTGCGTGGAGGGCATCGAGGCGAACGCGCCGCTGCTCGAGCAGCGCGTCGCCGGCTCGGTCGGCGCCATCACCGCCCTGGTTCCCGTGATCGGGTACGAGGCGGCGACCTCGGCGGCCAAGCACGCGCTGGCGACCGGCGCGCCGGTCGCCGAGTCGGTCGCGCGGTTCGCCCGCATCAGCGCCGACGAGGCGGAGCGCCTGCTCGCGCGGTGAATCGCCGTCAGTGCGCGACGCGTTCGATCACCGTGGTGAGGGCGACGGAGGTCACGGTGTCGGCCACGCCGGGGATCGCCGCGATGCGTTCCCAGATCTCGCCGACCCGGTCCATCGATTCGGCCTCGAGCGTCGTGAGCAGGTCGAACTGCCCGGCGAGGACGTCGCAGCGCACCACCTCGGGAATCGCCGCGAGTTCGGCGATCACCTGGCCGCCCCGCATGCGGTCGGCGCGGTACACGAAGACGACCGCGGAGACCGGGCGCGGCCCGTCCTGCGTCCGTCCGCGTACGACCGTGTAGCCCGCGATGACGCCGTCGCGCTCCATCCGCTCGATCCGCTGGCGGACGGCGTTGCGCGAGAGGTGCACGCGGACCGCGAGGGTGGCGAGCGGGAGGCGGGCATCGTCGCCGAGCTCGGACAGGATGGCCCGGTCGATGTCGTCGAGTCGTGCTGCGGTCATGGCGACTCCCTGGGTCTCGCGTCGTCGAAGCTATTGGCGTGCAATACTAACAATCACAAATGCCAATGATGCACAGTACTGGAGGCGCCATGACTGCACCGCGACCCGACCGACGGAGCCCGCTCACGCTCTCGGACCTCAGCATGGCTGTGCACGCGGGCAACCTGCCCGATCCGGGGCACCGTGCGCTCCGGGTGCCCATCGTCATGGCGAACTCCTACGAACTGCCCGACGACCCGAGCGCGATCAGCTGGTCGGCGACGAGCATCGGGCTCTACACGCGCAACTCCGGCGTGAACCAGTCCGCGCTCGAGACGAAGCTCGCCGCGCTCGAGGGCGCCGAGGCCGCCGTCGCACTGGCGAGCGGCGTCGCGGCGCTGCACGCGGTGTTCTTCACGCACGTCCGCGCCGGCGATCACGTGCTCGTCTCCGACGTCACGTACGAGGCGACCTGGCGGCTCTGGAGCGAACTCCTGCCCGGCCGCTACGGCATCGAGGCGACGTTCGTGGACGTCACCGATCTCGACGCCGTGCGCGCGGCGATGCGCCCCGAGACGAAGCTCGTCTGCGTCGAGGCGATCGCCAACCCCACCACGAAGGTCGCCGATGTCGCCGCCGTGGCCGCGATCGCCCACGAGCACGGGGCGATCGTGATGGTCGACTCGACGTTCACCCCGCCGCCGTTCTACCGCCCGCTCGACGACGGAGCGGACCTCGTCGTCCATTCGCTCACCAAGTACATCAACGGCCACGGCGACGCGATGGGCGGCGCCGTGGTCGGCCGGCACGACCTCATCGAGCCGATCAAGGCCGATGCGATGGTCGACGTGGGCGGGGTCATCTCGCCGTTCAACGCGGCGCAGATCCAGCGCGGTTCGGTCACCCTGCCGCTGCGCCTCCGCCAGACGTTCGCGTCGGCGGCGGAGCTCGCCGACTTCCTGGAGGCCGACCCTCGCGTCGAGTACGTCGCGTACCCGGGCCTGGCGTCGCATCCGCAGCACGAACTCGCCCGCCGCCAGTTCGGCGGCCGCGGCTTCGGCGGCACGATCGCGTTCGCCGTGAAGGGCGGCCCCGACGCGCAGAACCGCTTCGTCGGGAACCTGCGCCTCATCACCTCGGCCTTCTCGCTCGGGCACGACGACTCGCTCATCGTGCACGTCGGCACGGACGGCGGCCGGGTCGCGACCTACCCCGAGGAGTTCCGCACGCACGGGCACCTGCGGCTGTCGGTCGGAATCGAGGACGCCGGCGACCTGCTCGGGGATCTCGCGGCGGCGCTCGACGAGACGTTCGCGCTCGAAGAACTGGACCTCGCCGATGAGACGGAGCCGCTGCCGCAGCGGTGATCGGGCGGTTCGGTGCCGGAGGCTCGCATCCAGTCCGCCCGAGGACCAGCAGAACAGACTGGACCGCACCGTCGAGGGCGGAGTACGGTGACCCACATCGACCCCGCACCCCCCGCGATCCTCGGACGCACCGGCGAGCTCGACCGCCTCGGTGCGCTGTTCAGCAATGCCCGGAACGGCGTCGGCACCGCACTCTCGGTCGTGGGTGAGCCGGGCATCGGGAAGACGGCGTTGCTCGACGCCGCCGTCACCGGGGCTCGCGGCATCCGGGTGCTGCGGTCCGATGGATACGAGGCCGAGGCGGCGATGCCGTACGCCGCGGTCCAGCGCCTGGGCGCCCCGCTCGCCGAACATCTCGATCGGGTGCCGGGGCGGCAGGCGGCGGCGCTGCGGATCGCCGCTGGAGTCGACGAGGGCGACCCGCCCGACCGGTACCTCGTCGGGCTCGGATTGCTGTCGCTGCTCGCGGCGGCCGGCGAGGTCGAGCCGATCGCATGGGTGGTCGACGACGCGCACCTGGTCGATGCGGAGTCGCTCGAGGTGCTGGCCTTCGTCGCCCGCCGACTGACGGCGGAGCCCGTCGCGTTGCTGCTGAGCTCGCGCCCCGACCCGCGCGTGCACCTCGTCACCGCCGGGGTTCCCGCGTTGGAACTGCGCGGACTCGATCAGCCGGCGGCCGTGCAGCTGCTCAACCGCTCGGTGCTCGGCGCGCTCGATCCCTTGCTTGCGACGCGGATCGCCGAGGAGACCGGCGGCAATCCGCTCGCCCTCATCGACCTGGGCCGCGAGTTCACCGCCGAAGAGCTCACGGACTCCACGCTGGCGCCGACCCCCACGCCGGTCGGTGAGCAACTCGAGGCGCATTACCTCCGACAGGTCGAGGCGATCGAGCCCGATGCGCAGCGCTGGCTGCTCGTCGCGGCGGCCGAGTCGACGGGCGATCGTGAGCTGATCGCGGCGGCGGCCGACCGGCTCGGTGTGACGGCGGATGCCTCGGGCCCGGCCGAACGCGCCGGGCTCGTCTCCGTCCGGCGCACGGTCGATTTCCGACATCCGCTCGTTCGCTCGGCCGTGTACAATGGCATGCCCGCCCCGGACCAGCGCCGCGCGCACGAGGCGCTCGCCGCGGTCGCCGACGAACGCGGGCGCAGCGACCTCGCCGTCTGGCACAGCGCGGCGGCGGCGGTCGGTGCGGACGACCGCCTGGCAGCCCGAATGGAGCACCTTGCCGACGCGGCCGGCGGGCGCGGCGCCTCGGTGTCGCGCGCGCAACTGCTCACTCGGGCCGCCGACCTGACGTCGGATGGACCCGAGCACGATCGGCGGATCCTCGAGGCCGCCGAGGCGGCTGCGGCGGCCGGTGCCGTGGGCCTCGCGCTGGAGCTTCTTGCACGTCTCGACGAGGACCGCCTCGACCCGGTCGGGCTCGGTCGCGTGCTGACGCTGCGTGCGCTGCTCGCCCTGTTCATCGCCGACCATGACGGTGTCGTCGGCGGCTCGGCCATGATGCTGCGCGCCGCGACGCTGTTCCACGGTCGCGCCCCAGAGCTCGAGCAGCGGGCGCTGCTCCGCGCGTTCGACTACGTCCTCACCGCGGAGTGGGCGGCCGAGGGCGTGAGCCTGCCCGAACTGGGGCGCCGCCTCGCCGACGGCGCGACCGTGGCCGATGGGCCGAGGTCGGTACAGCTTCGAGCGGTCGCCGCGCACATCTTGGAGCCGTACGAGGTGGCGGTTCCGCTCATGCGCGAGGCGGTGGCGACGATTCGCGACGCCGACGACGCGCAACTGCTGGATGTCGGCTCGCTCGGCGTCGCCCTCACCATGGCGCTCTGGGAGGAGCGCATGTGCATCGAGCTCCTCGAGCGCACGCTCCAGGTGGCGCGTGATGCGGGGGTGCTCCGTGTCGTCGACACCAACCTGTGGCTGCTGGGCCACCTCGAACTCGTGCGCGGCGACCCCGCGGCATCCGCCCGGTACATCGAGCAGGTGCGGGAGCTGCGCCGCGCGATCGGGTACGACGCCGAGCAGGTGGTCAATGCCTCGGCGCTCGCCTGGGCGGGCGCCCCGGTCGCGTTCGTCGAGGCCGTCGCCGACGGCGTTCTCGCGACCGGGTTCGCCGGCGCTTGGACGATCGCGATGACGGGGCTGGGTATCAGGGAGATCGCCGACGGGCACTATCGAGACGCATTCGAACGGTTCCGGCCGATGGTCGAGCGCAACTTCCTGCAGGTGACCTACCAGCAGCTCCCCGACTACATCGAAGCCGGGGTGCGCAGCGGCCGCGCGGCGGCCGTCGTCGACGAGCTCGCTCGACTGCAGGGACTCGCTGCGGCCAGCGGAACGCCGTGGGTCCGAGGCCAGGCGGCCAAGTCGGCGGCACTGATGGCGGACGACGCGGATGCCGAAGTGAGGTACCTGGAGGCGATCGAGCACCTCGAGGCGGCCACCGCGCCGGCCGACCTCGGACGCGCGCATCTCGTCTACGGCGAGTGGCTCCGGCGGATGAAGCGCCGCCGCGAGGCGCGCGAGCAGCTTCGGCGCGCGCTCGTGATCTTCACTCGGGTGGACGCCCCCGCGTTCGCGGCTCGGGCGCGACGCGAGCTCGAGGCGACCGGCGAGCACGTCGCGCCACGCTCGACCGGCGACCCCCGACTCGACGAGCTCACCCCGCAGGAGAGCACGATCGCGAGCATGGCCGCGGACGGGAAGACGAATCCCGAGATCGCGGCGACCCTCTTCATCAGCGTCAACACCGTCGACTACCACCTCCGCAAGGTGTTCCGGAAGGTCGGCGTGACCTCGCGCAAGCAGCTCGCGGAACGCCTCGGCGACCGCTGACCAGCAACGGCGAGCGCCGCGCGCGGCGGCACCCGTGCGTCACGACTACGCACGCCACGTGGTTCGGCGACCCGCCGCGCGGCGGCACCATCGTGCCATCCGATCACGCCAGAGGAGGCCCCAATGCCCTACGTCACGACCGACGACGGCGCCCAGATCTTCTACACCGACTGGGGCGTCGACGGCACCCCCGTGATCCTCAGCCACGGCTGGCCGCTGAACTCCGACGCGTGGGCGGCCGCGGCCCGCTTCCTCGCCGAGCACGGGCACCGGGCGATCGCGCATGATCGACGCGGCCACGGCCGGTCGAGCCGCACCTGGCACGGCAATGAGATGGACACCTACGCCGACGACCTCGCCGTGCTCATCGACCATCTCGACCTCACCGAGCTCACGCTCGTCGGACACTCGACGGGCGGCGGCGAGCTCGTGCGTTACCTCGGCCGTCACGGCAGCGGGCGCGTGGCGAAGCTCGTGCTCGTCTCGGCGGTGCCGCCGCTCATGCTGCGCACCGACGACAACCCTGAGGGGCTGCCGATCGACGTGTTCGACGGGATCCGCGCGGGTGAGGCATCCGACCGGTCGCAGCTGTACCGCGACCTCGCCGACGGGCCGTTCTTCGGCAACAACCGCAACAACGACGTCTCGCCCGGCACGCGCGACGCGTTCTGGCTGCAGAGCATGGCCTGCGGCCACCGCGCCGCGTACGAGTGCATCGCGGCGTTCTCGGCGACCGACTTCCGCGACGACCTCGCGAAGGTCGACGTGCCCACCCTCGTGATCCACGGTGACGACGACCAGATCGTGCCGTTCGAAGTCGGCGGCAAGCGCTCGGCCGCCATGGTCGAGGGCGCGCAGTTGCTCGTGTACGAGAACGGCGCCCACGGCCTGCCCGACACCGAGCGGGATCGGCTGCACGCCGACCTGCTCGCCTTCATTGATTCCTGAAGCGGATGCCGCGAAATCCGCCCTCACCGAAAGGACCCCGCTCATGACCGACGAGACCACCCGCGACCCCGCCGCCCCCGACACCATCGTGCTGGTGCACGGCCTCTGGATGACGCCCCGCAGCTGGGAGGGGTGGAAGGAGCATTTCGAGGCCAAGGGCTTCACCGTGCTGACCCCCGCGTACCCCGGCTTCGAGATCGAGGTCGAGGCGCTGCGCGAGAACCCCGACGTCATCGCAAAGCTCACCGTGCCCGAGACCGTCGACCACCTGGCCGGCGTGATCGAGGCGCTGCCGAGGCCGCCCATCATCATGGGTCACTCGTTCGGCGGCACGCTCACGCAGCTGCTGCTCGCCCGCGGTCTCGGGGCGGCGGCCGTGGTGGTCGACTCGGCGCCCACCGAGGGCGTGCGCGTGACGCCGCTCTCGCAGGCGAAGTCGTTGTTCCCGGCGCTGAAGAACCCGGCGAACCGGCACAAGGCGGTCGGCTTCACGCCCGAGGAGTTCCATTACGCGTTCGCCAACACGCTCACGCGTGAGGAGTCGGACGCGGTCTGGGAGAAGTACGCGATCGCCGCGCCCGGCAACTGGGTGTGGTCGTACGGCCTGATCGCGAACTTCCAGCCCGGGCACCAGGAGACCTGGGTCGACTACGCGAAGGATCGCGCCCCGCTGCTGTTCATCGGCGGCGAGAAGGACCACATCATGCCGCCGGCGGTGAACAAGTCGAACGCGAAGCACTACGCAAAGTCGCCGGCGACCACCGAGTACGTCGAGTTCCCGGGCCGGTCGCACTGGATCTGCGCGGAGCCCGGCTGGGAAGAAGTCGCCGACCACGCGCTCGAGTGGGCGCTGGCGCACGCGGGGGAGCGTGCGTTGCGCCCGGCGTGATCCGGTCGTTCCGGGCGGCGCGCGGGGTTCTTCCTGCGCGCGGCCCGGAATCTCGATGCGCTGGGCGGAGCGCACGGGCTCTCCTGCGTGCGCGGCGAGGTGGATCGACTCACCGGATGGCGCATGCGGGCTCGCCCGCATGCGCGGTGTGATCTCGATGTACGGGGGTCGCCCAATCTGGCTGGGGGCACGAGGTCATGCCGCCACGACTTCGCGCAACTCGAACCGCGCCCGGCCGCCGAGGCGGGGTATCTGAGCGGGGTCGATGTGCGGTGGCGGGATGAACCAGATCGCCCGTGGGCCCGGGCGGATCTGCCAGCCGTCTCGGTGGATCATGTGGTGGCAGAAGCTGCAGAGCATCACGCCGTTCGAGAGGTCGGTCGGGCCGGCATCGCGTTCCCACCAGTCGATGTGGTGGGCCTCCACGTAGCCGATGTTCTGCCCGCAGGAGGCGCAACCGCCGTCGCGCTCGCCGAGCGCGAGCCTCTGCGCTTTCGTGAAGAGGCGCGCGGTCCGGCCGAGGTCGAGCGGCAGGCTCTCGCCGCCCAGGACGGCGGGCACGAGCTCGGCGTCGGCGGCCATGCGGCGGGCCGTCGCGGCCGAGATGGGCTGGTTCATCCCGTCGATACGCGCGTGCCCGAGACCGCTGACGAGTGCGTCGAGGTCGACGCGCACGACGAAGGTGGCCTTCGCGAGCGGTGTCGCCGTCTGGCTGCAGCCGAGCGTGTGGCGGGCGAGCGCGGCGAGCGCGTCGGCTTGGATCTGCGGAATCGATCGCCGATCATCGACGACCGGCGTGGGCTCGCCCGGCTGGTGTCGTCGCAGCGCGTCGCTGACCAGCGCCTCGATCGCCGCCTTCACGGGCGCCGCGCTCTCGGGGTCGAGTCGGGCATGCAGGTGCACGACTCCGCGGTGGTCTTCGCGCATCGTCAGTGAACGCTCCATCCGGAGTTCATCTTCGCGCGGCTCGATGCCGTCGGGGTCGAGCCGCGCCTCGGCCTCGCGCACCCCGCGCAGGAGGGTTTCAAGCGGCACTCGCGCGGCAAGCTCGACCAGGGCGTACTCGACAGTCTCTGCCCGGCCCGCCTCGGCGCGCATCGACGCTCGCTCGAGCATGGTCGTGATCGCGGATGCCGCCTCGATGCTGATCGTCTACGATTGCAGCGCGGTCGCGACGTGTGGATGCCGCGCCGGCATCCGCTCACCGCTGAAGGCCTGCCGCTCCGCCGTGGCGACGCCGACGCTGATCAGTCGTTGCGCATCGGCGCGCGAGGCGCCGGTGGCCGCGGCGACGAGCCGTACCGGGCTGTGGAAGCCTTGCGCCTTCGCGAACCCGACGTCCCCGAACTCGGGCCCAGACCGCTTCGCCACCTCGGCGGCGAGCCTTGCGAACAGGGCGTCAACATCGCGCCGCACCTTCGCGAGCTCGTCGACGACCTGCATGAGCCCGGCATCGCCCATTTGCTCCGCCTCGACCTGAGCCGAACCGCGGATGGCGCCCCACGCCGGCATCGCGCCGACCCACGCGTCGCGAAGCGCCGCCAGATCACCCTCCAGCGCGATGAGCGCGCCCGACGCCGGAGGCGTGTCGGGCGCGGGTCGCGGGGGCTGTTCCATGGCTCCATCCTGCAGGTACCCACCGACATCCGCTCGCACCGGAAATCACGGTCGATCAGGCATTCCGCGTGTGGATGAATCGGCCGAATCCGCACCTGTGGAGGAGGAGTGCACGACTCGGCGCCGGCGCCGGCGCGGCGCGTCAGCCCGACTCGCCCCGCCGCTCCGCGACGATCGCCCGTGTCATCCCCGAAATCAGGTCGAGGGGCAGCGGGTCCGCATGCCGGAACGTGACTGGGTCCTTGCTCGACCGGAACGGCGCCCCCTCCGGCTCGAGCGGCTCCGGCAGCGGGGGAACGGGGTCTCGACTCCGTGCCGCCTGGGCCTGGTTCCGGAGCTGACGCCGCGGAGGGGCTCGGCCGATCGTGAGGTCAGCGGATGCCGCGTCGGCGAGCCCCGCGGACGCCTGCCGGGTCAGTCGGTCCCGATCCGGTGACCGAGTAGCGCGCTCGCCGCATCCGAGATGATGTCGAGTGCCTCATCGGGTGCGAGGCGGCCTCGGATCACCGAGAGCGCCAACCCGTCCTCGATGGCCAGCAGCGTCCGGGCGACGTGGGCGGGTGACGTGGCCGGCGTGTAGAGGCCGGCCGCGACCCCTTCGTCGACGAGCTGTTCGAAGAGCTCGACCTGCGCGCGCTCGAACTCGTCGGCGGCCGCGTCGAATCCGTGGTTGCGCGTGCTCAGGGCTCCGAGCTCGATCAGCAGCACGGTGGCGTCGAACGATGGCTCGCCTTGCATCGGGATGCCGAGCCGCAGGCATTCGCGCATCCGCTGGGCGGGCCCGGTGCGGGCCTCGACACGTGCGCGTCGGCCCGTGATGTACTCGATCGCCGCCGTCTGGTGGGTCTCGGCGTAGAGCTCGACGAGGTCGGGGTAGTAGTACGAGACCGAAGCCGGAGTGAGGTTGGCGGCCTCGGCGATGTCGGTCAGTCGCGCGCCCGAGGCGCCCCGCTCGATCAGCAGCCTGGATGTCGCGGCGACGAGTTCACTTCGCCTCAGCGCCTGGTTCTTCGGTCGAGCCACGGATCAATTCTTCCATGTTTGTTTGACGAATCGCGATCGAGGTGACATTCTTTCGTCAAAGTTTTTTCAACGAATGGATGACTGTGATGACGCAGAGCCTCATCGTGGCGCTCGTGCAGGCGGCCGCCGAAGAACGGTTCGATGTGGCCGCGTTCGGCGCCCGCATGCGCGGACTGGTGCAGCGAGTGCCATCCGCTGCCCTCTGGGTGCTGCCCGAGTTCCACCTCGAGCCGATGTCGACCCATGTCGACCCCGAGTCGGGCGCCCGCGCGATCGATGACGACGCCGTCGGCGAGCTGTCCGCGCTCGCCCGGGAACTCGGGGTGTGGCTCGTGCCCGGCTCGATCTACGAGCGCGGCGACGACGGTGCCATCCACAACACGGCGCTCGTGTTCTCACCGTCGGGGGAGCGGGTCGCCACCTACCGCAAGATGTTCCCCTGGCGTCCGCTCGAGCAGACCGTGCCCGGCGACCGGTTCGAGGTCTTCGAGCTGCCCGGCTACGGCCGGGTCGGCATCTCGATCTGCTACGACATCTGGTTCCCCGAGCACACGAGGCACCTCGCGTGGCTCGGTGCCGACCTCGTGCTCAACCTGGTGCAGACCGCGACATCCGATCGGGAACAGGAACTCGCGATCGTGCGGGGCAACGCGATCATGAACCAGGTCTGGATCGCGTCGGTCAACGCGGCCGCCCCGACCGGGCGCGGACGTTCGCTCGTCGTCGATCCGAACGGCTCGGTGCGGGCGAGCTCTCCCGACGCGTCGGAGGAGATCCTGACCGCGGTCGTCGACTTCGCCGCCACGGCGCAGACCCGCGAGTTCGGCACGGCCGGTGTCTCCCGCCCGTGGTCGCAGTTCCGGGCCGACGACGCCTCGATCCCTCTTCCCCTCTACGGCGGCCACATCGAGCCGTCGACCTGGCAACCCCGTTCGAAGGAGAACAGCTGATGACCGCATCGTCCACTTCGCCCGCCTCGGCGCCACCCGCATCCGAGGCGGCGCACCCGGCCGCGCGCCGCCTCCTGCCGCGCCTCGGCCTCGCCGGCCTCATCTTCTTCGGGCTCGCCTACATGGCGCCCGGGATCGTCACTTCGACGTTCGGGGTCGTCTCCGCCGAGAGCGGCGGAGTGGCTCCGACGGCCTACCTGGTCGCGACGATCGCGATGGGTCTCACGGCCGTCTCGTACGCGGTCCTCGCGCGCAACTACCCGACCGCGGGTTCGTCGTACAGCTACGTCGGGAAGATCCTGGGACGGCATCTCGGCTTCTTCGCGGGATGGGTAATCCTCCTCGACTACCTGTTCCTGCCGATGGTCGCGTGGCTCATCCAGTCGATCTACCTCAACGCGCAATTCCCGGGCATCCCGCTCTGGGGGTGGGTGCTGATCAACATCGTGCCCACCACGATCATCAACCTGCTCGGCATCACCCTCGCCGACCGCGTCAATAAGTGGTTCACGATCGTCGCGCTGGCCTCGGTCGCGGTCACGGCCGTCGTGATCGTCGGGTACCTCGTGAGCGGATCCGGTCCCGCGGCCGAACCCGGCGAGGCGTTCTGGAACGGCGACACGTCGGTGCTCGCCATCGGCGCCGCCGCTGCGGTGGCCGCCTACTCGTTCCTCGGCTTCGACGCCGTCAGCACGCTGAGCGAGGAGGCCCGCGATGCGCGGCGGAACATCCCGCGCGCCATCCTGCTCGTGGTCCTCATCGGCGGTGGCATCTTCGTGCTCATGTCGTTCCTCATGCAGCGCATGCACCCGGGCGGCGACTTCGACAACCCCGACATCGCCGGGTACACCCTGCAGGTCCTCGCCGGCGGCGAGACGTTCGCGAACATCAACAACCTGGTCGCCGTCATCGCCGCGTTCGGTTCGGGCCTCGCCATCCAGGCGACCTCGAGCCGCCTGCTGTTCGTCATCGGACGCGACGGGGTCCTGCCCCGCAGTGTCTTCGGGCGGCTGAACATGTTCAGCGTGCCGTGGGTGAACATCCTCATCATCGCGGGGATCGGCCTCATCGGCATGCTGCTCGACATCGCGCAGGCGACGGCGCTCATCAACTTCGGCGCGTTCCTCGCCTTCGCGCTCGTCAACCTGTCGTTCCTCGTCTGGATCTGGCGCACGCGCGACCGCCGGAGCGGTGCCGCCTCCTCGCTGCTCAGCCTGGTTCCGGCGGTCGGTGTCGCCGTCGACCTGTTCCTGTTCTCGCAGCTGCACGACATCGCGTTCGTGCTCGGCGGGGCGTGGCTGGCGCTCGGCGTGGTCGTCCTGGCCTTCGCGACGCGGTGGTTCCGGCGGCCGGTGCCGTCGCTCGACCAGGAGTTCGCCGACGAGGCAGTCGATCTGCCGGAGGGCGTGAAGACCGCGCCCTGAGTAGGCATCGGCCGGTCGGATGTCGCGGCAGCGCAGCATCCGACCGGCGCCTTCATCTTCGCGACCTTCCTCGTCCCACCAATCGCGGTGATATGATCCTGTTTACCGGATCAAATGGAGGTTTGCATGCCCGACATTGCAGCGCTGGTCCGTTCCGCGCGTCGGTCCCGGCGTCTCTCCCAACGGGAGCTCGCACGCCGCGCCGGCGTTTCGCAGAGCCGTGTCGCGATCGCGGAGAACGCGCACGAGGATCCGCGCTTCGACACCGCGAGCCGCCTCCTGGCGGGGGCAGGGCACCGGCTCTACGCGGCGGCGACCACGCGCGACGACGTCGCGACGATCGCCGCAGAGATCCGGCACGCGCTCGGGCGGAACGACCGGGCGCTGGCGTTCCGGTTCTTCATTCAGATGAACGACCATCTCGTGGGTGAACGTGGCCTGCTGCGCGGCATCCTGGCCATCACCGAGCCCGAGCTGACAGGTTCGAAGACGTGGGATGCCGCGATCGCGGCGCTCGTCGACTACCGGCTCAACCAAGAGGGCGTGCCCACCCCCGAGTGGACTGGTGCCCCGACCCGCCGCCTCGAGCGTGCGCGCCAGCTACGCGCCAGTCCATTCGACCTGCCTCCGCCTCGCGAGGAGGTCCCTGCGGAGTTCCTCGAGCACGGCGTACTGGTCTGGCGCGACTCCCTCGAGAGTGTGTGAACCCGCGACGAGCGCCCCTCGACGTCGACGGACAGGCAGGCATGGCCGATCCCGGAGCGAAAACGAGCAGCGGAGGAGTCGGCTCAGCCCGTCGCCGCGAGCGCCCGCACGGCGCGCTCAACGGCAGGGCGCACGTCGAGCTCGGGGTCGACCGTGAGTCGGTGCAGCACCAGCCCATCCCCGAGCGCCATGAGGGCGCGTGCCGCGGGCACGGGGTCGGGGATGCCGGCTGCAGCCACGAGCCGGTCGGTCCACTGCTCGAACTCGCGACGCTGGCGGCGCAGTGGTTCGAGGAGCTCGGGGTCGGCGGCGAGTTCGACGAAGAGCGCGTAGCGCGCCCGGGTGCGCGTCGCGGCCGGGCCGGTCTGCGCGAGCAGCACGGCGCAGAGTCCCTCGGCGAGAGAGTCGGGCGTCGGCTGCTCGAGCAGCTCGGGCCTGAAGTCGGCGCGCTCGAGTTCGGCCATCCAGTCGATGATGCCGGCCAGCAGGGCCCGCCGGGTGCGGAACCAGTTCGAGGTCGACCCGGCGGGCAGCCCGGCCCGTTGATCGACGCGCGCGTGGCTGAGTGCCCGCACGCCGTCGGTTCCGAGGACCTCGACCGCCGCCTCGAGGGCTCGCTCCCTGGTTGTCGCAGCCATCGGCGCCCCTCACGTCGCGTACGTCGACGAGTTTCGCACGAGCGCGCGTGGCGGCGTGGCATCCGTGCGCCGTGGCATCCGCTGGTCGGGGTCGGCGGGCCGGGCTCAGTCGTCTCGCCGGATCCAGTCGAGCGTGAGATTCGCGACCGCGTCGGGAGCCTCGGCGGGGAGGAGCTTGCCCCCGTCGTCGACGAAGGCGAACTCAACGTCGTCGGCGTATCGCTCGGGGTTCGCGCAGAGGCGGCGGATGAGCTGCTCGTCGAACCTGGTGTCGACCCGGCCGAAGGCGAAGAGCGTCGGGACGGTCAGGCGCATCCGCTTGTACACGCCACGGCTCAGCCGCATCGACTCGGGGATCACCATGCCCCGGTAGAGCGCGCGGACCGCCTGGTCGATGGCGGGGCGCTGCATGGGCGCAAGGTGCGCGTCGATCTCCGCCTCCGGCGTCCGTCTCGCGTTGTACTGATCGGCCCACACGCCCCGGAGCGAGCTGCCGGGGCGATGCCAGAGCAGCTTCGGCATGTGCCGGAAGGCGGCGACGAGTCTGGGGCTGAACGAGATGAATCCGGGCGGCACCGAGAGCTGAACCGCCCTCCCCACGCGTTCGGGGTGGGCGTAGGCGAGCTGCATCGCGGTGATCGCCCCCATGTCGTGACTGACGAGGTGCGCACGTTCGACGCCGAGCGGCTCGAAGAGGGCGAGCAGGTCGTGCAGTCGCGTCTCGCGCTCGATGCCGGGGTCGTCGGCTGCGGTCCAGCCGGCACCGCGAAGGTCGGGACAAATCACGCGGTAGCCCTGCTCGGCGATCAGCGGCGCGACCTGATGCCACTGCCACCAATGCAGCGGGAAGCCGTGGAGCATGACGACGGGTTCACCGTCGCCCACGATGGCGACGTGGGTGCGCAGGCCCGGGGTCTCGACGATGAGGTGCTCGAATCCGGATGCCTCGGGCAGCGGCGGTGCGAGATCCGCCGGTGCGGCGACCGAGTGGTGGTGAGGTTCAGGTGCACGCATGACGACTCCTTCGTCGGTGCGGGTTACTATGTTTATAGTACAGCGGATGGTGCGCTTGCCACACCCGCACGACACCTCTACGGTGCGAGGCGGTATCGGCTGAGTGCATAAACCGCCCTGCGATTCGCCGTATCCGGCGAGGTGAGGACACCGGCGCAGAACAGACTTCAGGGTCGCCGGCACCACAAAGGTGCTTCACCCTTCCGACATGCGCGGTCGCGCGGCGTGGATGGCTGAGCAATTGATTGCGATACCGGCATGAAACGCCGCGAGCCCAGGCGATTCGCCGCGCTGGGACTCAAGCCGCGTCGGCGCTGAACGGCTCGTGGGCGCCCGAGAGATGCTCATCACCGCTGAGAATGGATGTTCTACCAAGCGCGCAGTGTTATCGGATGGTCGGAGTCGACCCACCTGTCGGGCAGGTCCCCTTGCTGACCTGCGATGGAAGTCGGAGGACGATTGAGGTCGATGTGGCGTGAAAGGGCCCGGGGTGGCGTCAGGCCCTCTCGGCCTGCCCGTTCTTGATCAGGTCGGCCCAGGCCTTCGACGTCTTGTCACCCACGTCCGTTGCGAACTCAAGATGCTTCGCCGGAAGATCCTCGTCCCCGCGCAACCGGGCGCTGAGGAGCTGCAGCGCACTGTAAAGGGACTGCACTTGGAGATGCACCGGCGACCCTTCGAGGGATCCGTTCTGGACAGCGGCACCTAGGCCCCTTAGCGCACCTAGAACGCCAAGGATAACCGCCCGTAGCTCTTCATCCGCGATCAAGTACGCTCGGGACTCGGCATCCAACAGAGATGCTGAGTCGAACTTCACGCGTTGACGCTCCCCGCCGTCGGCCTGATCTCGCGCCGATACATACAGATCGAAGACTGCCTCGCGGCTCCGCTCGAGAGCTCCGCGTTGGCGCGCCTCCGACTCCCGATGTCGGTCATCGGCCCGTGCCTCGGCATCACGATCGCGTGAGTACTTGTGAGAAATCGCGGCACCGACCAGAGTCAGAACCGATCCGGCGACGAGAAGCGCGAGGTCGCGCATAGCCTCGAGCCAGAACTCGGTGTCCATGCGCGTACTCTAAGCGACCCGGTACCGGGCGCAATCGGTTTGTGCGCGGGCCGCACGGGGATGCGCATGGGGAGGGTCGGTGGCGGCGGGAGTGGTAGCATTTCGCTGGGAGTCTGCTTCAGCAGCGATCGGCATCATGGTCGGGACTCCACGAAAAGTGGGAGGACGAGGTTCGAGTCCCCGCGGCTTCACTCCATGAAGCCGTAGCTTAACTGGTAGAGCCCCACTCTTTTCGTATGAGCTCAGCTAATCAATCCAGCCTTCACCAAGGCTGCCTCTAGCTCGTCGTCCGTCAGGTTGAGCGGAGCGTAGTTCATGCGCGCGAAGCCGGTCACCCGCCTGAGACGCTGCGAATCATTGCCGCGAATACCCCCGTGGGCCTCCACGTCCTTCAGCAGTCTCTCCACCCAGCGGCCGCGCGGGTACGCTTCCGCGGCGATCTCATTCATCTGATTGGCGAGCCGCTTGGTCACCGCGAGCGCCGCTACAATCTCATCGTGCCCCAGCTCTAGCCGGTCGCCCATGGTCAGCGTAGGCACGCCCTTACTCGCCACCTTCTGCCATTGAGATGCAGCGTCGTCCGACAGCGACTTCGCACACGTCTCCAAGCGCTGCTCGATCACTCCGCCAGAGTGGACAAGATTATTGCGCATGAGCCGGAGCAGATGGAATAGCTCGAGGGTTGGCGCAGGTAGTGCGCTACCTGCCGCCGTTTCGAACGCCTCGTGCGTGCGCGCGATCGAAGTTTCGCGAGCCTGCTTTCGGGACATCAGGCCGGCTTCTGCGAGCAACATCAGGAAGCTTCGTTGGAGGTTCTCGTGGATGGCCAGTACGTACGGGAATACCATGCTTCCAAGGTGCTGCTCAGCGTGTATGAGGATCGAACTAGCCTCATCCGAGGCCAAGTTGAAGCGGCGAATGTGGCGGACACCGGGGAAAATCTCCGCCAGAGGTCGTGACGACCCGCGTGTCAACGCCAACGTGTTTGCAGCGAGTTGTGATCCGGCGAGCAAGGCCATGATTGCGGTGTTTGCCTCTTGACGCTGACTGAGGTATAAGCGGTACTCCGCAAACTTGAGCTCCGGCACGTCTCACATTCTGCCCGATGCCGGGGCGCTGCGGGCGGCGGATGCCCTCGTCGACGACCTTGCCCTGTCGTCGGCTGCGCGCCGCGGGTGCTGCAAGTAGCCTGGCGAATACTACTGCGCCGCGGGAGCTACAGGCCATTCCAAGGAAGATTTAGTGCATACACCAAGCCGGTGTGCATGACCCAAGGGCCCTGGCTTGAGAACGCGTAAGAATCGCGTCGGTGGTAAAATTGTATATAGCCTGCGTCTGGGCGGTAGTTACCAATGGCACCTTGGACGAAGAGGTATTCACCTAGACGCTGCACGTCCGTTCCGCCGCCGATCCCCGCCTCGTTTATCGCTTCCGCGAATTCCTTGCGGCTGAACTTCCGTTTCAGCTTTCCGAGCACGCTCGGAATGCGCTGTATTACCTCGGTGGGCAGAAGGCCGGTTGCCTCGGCCAGTATTTCTTGGAAGAGATGGTTAGACGCAAATCTATCCGCTGCAATGCGAACTTGTGCACCACTGATACGCGTCCCAGGCTCGGTTGTCTCCTGCAGCGTTCGAAAGAGGACGCTCATGTCTCGAGGGGTATAGCGTGTGAAATCTAGAATGAAACGTTCCGCTGATACCGCCCCTCGATCTTCACCGACTCGAACGTATTTTGGCAAGTAGGCGAAAAGGGTGTTGGTATCGATTTCTGCTTTTGAAGCCAGGTACCTCCATAGAAGGACGTCCCGTGGGTTCGCGGCCTCAGCGCCCCACTCGACGCTCACCGACGAATCGGCGGCGATCTTCGGGCCATCTGCGAACGGAACGCGCCTAAATACGTCGCTGCGACACATGACAAGAACGTACGCGTGCGTAGTGTTGTAGAGGCGGCGATTTATTTGATCTGCTACTCGAATAAGAGCGGCAAGGGTTTGCCAGTACGAGTCGTTTTGAGTAATGGCCTTGTCAAGGCCATCGATCGATAAGAGGTGCCGGTTCGGGGTTTCCGCGTGAATCACCAGATCCAAGACTGCGTCTGCGATCTGTCCGGGGCTAATGGCATCCGAATCAGTGCTATTTTGCCCAATGGTCAGAAAAGATGCGAGGCTAGAGAACGCCTTTCGCTCGCGCACCCGTCGCAGCACCTTCGGGTAATCGTCGCTCGCGAGGCCGGTCTCTCGGAGGCGTCGAAGAAAATCGAGCGTCTTTGGATCCCGAGAAAGAGAGCATCCGGCGTCTGCAATCAGTGATTCGAGTAGGCGAATTCCGAGGAAGAGCCTCCATGCAGAGTCCGTCAGAAAGGCGACGTCCGCACTGACGAGCTTCTTGTCCAGGGCTGAAAGCGGGGTTTCTGTCCGATTCAACTCATCGAAGTCGACGTACTTATGGAAGACGGATTCCTCACCGAGAACGTCGACCCAGCTAAGAGCGACAAACCAAGCCGACGCGCTCTTGCCTGACCCCTTCGGTCCTAGGAGAAGGAAGACTTCATGCTTCTCAACGCGGCGCGGCAGGTCGTGCCTGTCAAGGTAGGTTCGCAGGAACCTCCCCCGATCCTCCTGCACCTCGTTCTCTGCGGAAGCGCGACCGAAGTAGAGACTCCGGAGGTCCAGCCCTGGCAGCGTCCCATGTGCGGACGACGCGGCGGTAGAGCCTCGGTAGCGACGTCGGCGCCCACTGGCGGCCCCATTCGGCATATCGCTCATCCTCGAAGACTATGGGGACGCTCGGCGGGGGAGTTGCTTGGGCATCGCGAGTCGTGGCCGTTGGGAATAGGGTCGCTCGATCTGCGTTGAACTTGAGCGTACCCAACTCAAGTTCCCCCAGGAGGACCTAGGTGCCCGACAACTTCAACGAGGCCGGAGCGAGCTCGTTCGACGAGTTCCTCGCCCGCTACCTCGCGGGTGAGCAGGCCAGGCAGGCGCGGTCGATCGACCTCAGCCGGTTCCTGACCTCGCGCACCCAGAGCATCCTGCAGCGCGCCGGACGCTTCGCGCTCGAGCGCGGGCAGACCGAGCTCGACGCGCTGCACATCCTGCGCGTCATCGTCGAGGACGAGTCCGTCGCGCAGGCGATCACGCGCGTCGGCGCGAGCCCCGAGCGCATCATCACGGCGACCGAGGCTCGGCTGCCCGCGGCATCCGACACCGCCGACGTCAACTCGGCCATGATCACGCCGAGCGCCAGCCGTGCGCTGTTCCACGCGTACCAGGTCGCACGCTCGAGCGGGTCGACGTACATCGACCCCGAGCACCTCTTCTTCGCGCTCGTGCTGGGGCAGGACGCCCCCGCCGGGCAGGTGCTCGCGCGCGCCGGCGTGACCGCCGAGGCGCTCGCTGAGGGCCTCGGCGAGGACGGGTCTCGATACGGCGCTGGCGCGCCTACTCGACCCACGGAGGACGGCGCTGGCGCGCCTACTCGACCGACGGAGGGGGAGTCGAGCACCCCCATGCTCGACAAGTTCGCCATGGACCTCACCGAGCGCGCCATGAACGGCGAGCTCGACCCCGTGATCGGCCGTGCCGACGAGATCGAGCAGACCATTGAGATCCTCAGCCGCCGTACGAAGAACAACCCCGTGCTGATCGGCGAGGCCGGCGTCGGCAAGACCGCGATCGTCGAGGGCCTGGCCCGCGCGATCGTCGAGGAGAACGTGCCTGAGGCGCTGCTCGGCAAGCGGGTCGTCGCACTCGACCTGCCCGGCATGCTCGCCGGCACCCGCTACCGCGGCGACTTCGAGGAGCGCCTCACCAAGACGATGGAGGAGATCGCCGAGCACCGGGGCGAGCTCATCGTGTTCATCGACGAGGT
The DNA here is from genome assembly GCF_055564615.1 of Agromyces sp. NPDC029043. Lineage (NCBI taxonomy): Bacteria > Bacillati > Actinomycetota > Actinomycetes > Micrococcales > Microbacteriaceae > Agromyces > Agromyces sp. NPDC029043. The sequence continues at coordinate 70,892 of NZ_JBVHVX010000005.1, forward strand.
GCACACCGTCGTCGGCGCCGGTGGTGCCGGTGAGGGCGGCATGGACGCGGGCAACATCCTGAAGCCCCGCCTCGCCCGCGGCGAGCTGCACCTCGTGGGTGCGACCACGCTCAAGGAGTACCGCACCATCGAGAAGGACCCCGCGCTCGAGCGCCGGTTCCAGCCGGTTCGCGTGGGGGAGCCCTCGATCGAGGATTCCGTGCTCATCCTGCAGGGCCTGCGCCCCGCGTACGAGGAGCACCACGGCGTCACCTACACCGACGACGCCCTCCGTGCCGCCGTCGAGCTCAGCGCCCGGTACCTCACCGACCGCGTGCTGCCCGACAAGGCCATCGACCTCATCGACCAGGCCGGCGCGCGCCTGCGCCTCAAGCTGGGCGTGAAGGTCGATGTCTCCGCGCTCATCGAGCGCCTGGCGGAGCTCGAGGCCGACAAGAACGCGGCCGTCCGCGCCGAGCACTACGAAGAGGCGTCGCGCATCCGCGACGAGATCGCGAAGGTGCAGGAGCGGCTGGATGACGCAACCGAGAAGGCGGCCGCGCAGGGTCGTGCCGTGGCATCCGGTTCGTCGGATGCCGCGAACGCGACCGTCGTCGACGAGCCGCAGATCGCCGCCGTGATCTCGCGGGCCACCGGCATCCCGGTCAACCGCGTCACCGAGGGCGAGCGCGAGCGCCTTGCGAACCTCGAGGGCGAGCTGCACGCCCGGGTCATCGGGCAGGATGACGCGGTCACCGCCGTCGCCCGCTCGGTGCGCCGCAACCGCACCGGCATGGGCGACGCGCGCCGGCCCGTCGGGTCGTTCCTGTTCCTCGGACCGACCGGCGTCGGCAAGACCGAGCTGGCGCGGGCGCTGGCGTCGTCGCTGTTCGACGACGAGGGCGCGATCATCCGTTTCGACATGAGCGAGTTCGGCGAGCGGCACACCGTGTCGCGGCTCGTGGGCGCCCCTCCCGGTTACGTCGGCTACGACGAGGCCGGCCAGCTCACCGAGCGCGTGCGGCGCAACCCGTACTCGATCGTGCTGTTCGACGAGATCGAGAAGGCGCACCCCGACGTGTTCAACCTGCTGCTGCAGGTGCTCGACGACGGACGCCTGACCGACGGCCAGGGTCGCACGGTCGACTTCCGCAACACGGTGGTCATCATGACCTCGAACCTCGGTTCGGAGTTCCTCGCGTCGCGGTCGGGTGCGCTCGGCTTCGTCGCGTCGACGGATGGCTCGGGGTTCTCGTCTGCTGACGACGTGCGCGCTCGCGTGATGGGCAAGGTGCGTGAGGCCATGCGGCCGGAGTTCCTGAACCGCATCGACGAGATCGTGCTGTTCCAGAAGCTCTCGGCTTCTGAGATCGGTCAGATCGTGCGGCTCATGCTGGGCGCGACCGAGCGCCGGCTGGCCGCTCGTGAGATCGGCTTCGAGGTGACGGATGCCGCGGTGGCGCTCCTCGCGGAGCGCGGCTACGAGCCCGAGTACGGTGCCCGCCCGCTGCGTCGCCTGATCCAGCGTGAAATCGACGACCGCATCGCCGACCTCTTCGTCACCGGCGCCCTCGGCGACGGCGAGGCGGTGCGGGTGGATGCCGCGGACGGCGCGTTCGTCGTGGCATCCGTGCCGAACGCGACGGTGTCGCTCGAGCAGGCAGCGTAACCACCTCGGATCGCGGTACCGAAGTACCGGGATCTGCGAAGGCCCGGCTCTCCCATGGAGACCGGGCCTTCGCCGTTCGAGCCGGCGCTACGACCAGATCGAGGTCAGGATCATCGCGACCACGAGCAGGAGACCCAACCCGAAGAAGACCGATTCGGCGAGGGCGAGGAACTGGCTGTTCACGTGCAGCAACCGGCCGGCGACGCTGTCCCGGGTCAGCCAGATGTTCTGGTCCGGCCTGAGGAACTGCGCGATCTCGGGGAGGGTCAGCAAGAGCATGGCCGCGGCGATGATCGAGATGGCGAAGCTGCAGATCGCGAACGTTCCGAGCCACTTCGCCGACGATGGCACCGCCGCCTCGCCGGTGAAGGATGCGCCGATGATGGCGATGACGGCCGTCTCGATCGTCACGAGCCATTTCGCCCAGTCGCTGACGAGTCTGATCGCCTCGAGGCTGCTGGCAGTGTCCCGCATCTGCGCCATCGGCTTCTCCGTCACGTGAGGCGAGTGCCTCATCCACGTTCGGTCGAGACGCTACGCCGCACGGACCTCGACGGTGGTGACCAAGGTCCCCGGAACACGAGACGTGCGAACGTTGGGCGCCAGTTCGCGCCGGGGCAGTCGAACGGGCGCAGAGCATTCGCGTTCCGCACCCCGGCGCGTTAATCGCTCTTCGTCGCGTCGCCGAAGTACAGACTGCGCAGCGAGGCGTGCAGCCACGCGCGATACCGCTCATCGTCCATGAGTCCAGTACCGACCATGCGGTCGTACGTGTCTGCGAGGGTGAAGAGCCATGCCGTCGTGCCGATGTGTTCGAGCGGAATCTGCGAGGTGATCCACCCGCGGTCGTCCACCCACTGGACAAGTGCTCGCCACTCCCGATGAACGGTCGCCTGCTGCGCAGTCCAACTCGCCGCGACGTCGGGATCGTCCGCCGCCGCGGACGCCCACGCGCGGAAGATCCCTGCCGTCGAGGCGTTCAGCTGCGCCACGAAGGCGACGGCGCCTTCCAGCCATCGTTCGCGATCGGAGAGGTCGAGGCCGGCGGCGACGAAGTCCGCGGTCCAGTCGCGCGGGCCCTCGGGCTGGAGCGCGCCGAATGTGGCGACGGTCGCGGCGTCCTCGAGCAGGCGCCGCTTGGGTCCGGCGGTACGGACGGTGTCCATCGACACCCCGGCTCGTCGGGCGATGTCGGCGAGTGTCGTCGAGACGTAACCCTGGGCCGCGAAGAGCTCAGCGGCGGCAAGCACGATGCGCCGCCGCGTCTCCGCAGCCTGCTCCTGGCGGATCGGAGAGTGGTATCTGCGACTCGTCTTCGCCATGGCGAGGTTTCCTCATTTCAGTATTGACCGACACGTAATACGGATGAATAATATCCCATAACGACGATTTCTCATGGAGGCCGCCATGACCAGCGTGATCCTCGCCAGCATCCCTGCAGCCGGCCACACCCGCCCCATGCTCGCGGTTGCCGCGGGTTTGGTTCGCCGCGGATGGCGTGTCCGGTTCATCGGCGGACGACCGTTCGAGGCCGAGATCCGTGCATCGGGAGCCGAGTACGTCGAACTGTCGCCCGGTTTCGACGAAGTCCTTCAAGCGCCCGACTCCAGGACGGCGAGGAACATCAACCACATTAAAGATGAGTTCTTCGCCACCGTGCCGGCGCAGGTCGACCTGCTTCGGCGGTTGATCGCCGAGGAGCCCACGGACGCCGTATTGGCCGAGACCGCGTTCCTCGGAATGGTGGCGCTCTTCGCCGAGGACGAACGCAGCCGTCCGCTGCTCGTGAGCTGCGGCGTCACTGTTCCGATTTTCGGAAGCCGAGACACCTGGCCGTTCGGCCTCGGGCTTCGGCCATCGCGCACCGCCGTTGCACGCGTGTCGGCCCGCGCCTTCAGTTCGTTTCACGGTCGGGTACTCCTGAAGCCGCTGAACTCGGCCGCCGATACGCTCTTCGCACAGATCGGCGTGCCCGATCAGCGACGCGGCCGCGCGTTCTTCGATGTCATCACCGATGTCGATCTGATGGCGCAATTCACGGTGCCCGAATTCGAGTACCGCCGCAGCGACCTTCCGGACCACATGGAGTTCTTCGGCCCGCCGACTCACTCCCATCCGGTCCGCGCTGAACTGCCCGAATGGTGGGACCGATTGGACCCTGATCGTCCGATCGTGCACCTGACCCAGGGCACGAGCTTCAATCTGGACTTCGAGACGCTCATCGGGCCCGCACTTCGCGGACTGGCGGACCGCCCCGTTCAGGTGGTCGTCGCCACGGGAGGGCGGCCGGTTTCGGCGCTACCCGAAATGCCCGGAAACGCGCTCTCAGCCGAATCCTTGCCCTACGACCACCTCCTGCCCCGGTGCGCCGCGTTTGTGACGAATGGCGGCTACGGCGGCGTGCACGCGGCGCTCGAGCACGGCGTGCCGATCATCGCCGGAGGCGGGGTCGCTGATCAGAAAGAGATCGCGGCTCGGGTTGCCTGGTCGGGAGCAGGCGTCTCCCTCGGCTCCCGCCGACCCTCAGCGGCTCGGATCGCCGATGCCGTCGAGCGGGTGCTGTCCGACCCCTCGTACCGAAGCGCGAGTGCCCGGATCGGGGCCGCGATCCGCGCATCGCGCGGCGTCGACGGCCTCGCCGAGGAGATCGAACAGCGGGTCGCACAGCGCGCGGCCGCGCGCTAGGTGTCGCAGCGAGCGGGCGCGAGTTCCGCGGCGTAGACGCGCCGAACGGTACGCCCGGCCTCGTGCGAGGCCGGGCGTTCACGTTCCGCGCACCTGCGATCAGCGCGAGATCACCTTCGGCGACGACACCGCCTTCAGGCCGTGGATGCCGAACTCGTGGCCGTAGCCCGACGCCTTCGTGCCGCCGAACGGGATGTTCGGGTTCAGCGCTCCGTGCTGGTTGATCCACACCGTGCCCGCCTGGAGGCGGCGGGCGACCGCGACGGCCTCGTCCGGGTCACTCGACCACACCGAGGCGCCGAGTCCCTGCTCCGAGGCGTTCGCGCGCGCGATCGCGTCCTCGACGTCGGAGTAGCGGATCACCGGGATGACGGGACCGAACTGCTCCTCGTCGACGAGCGCCGCGCCGTCGTCGATGTCGGCCACCACGGTGGCGCGGTAGAAGAGCGGGCCGAGCTCGGGCGCGGGCTCGCCGCCCGCGACCACCCGCGCGCCGCGGCCCCGGGCGTCGTCGACCAGGCGGCGCACGATGTCGAACTGCTGCTCGTTCTGCAGCGGGCCGAGCACGTTCCCGGCATCCAGCCCGCGGCCCATCGGCATGACCCGCGCCAGCTCGGCGAGCGCCTCGACGACCTCGTCGTAGACCGAGTCGTGCACGTAGAGGCGCTTGAGCGACGCGCACGTCTGGCCACTGTTGATGAAGCAGCCCCAGAAGAGGTTCTCGGCGATGGCCGCGACATCCGTGCCCGGAAGGACGATGCCGGCGTCGTTGCCGCCGAGTTCGAGCGTCAGCCGCGCGAGGTTGTGCGCTGACGACTCGACGATCTTGCGCCCGGTCGCCGTCGACCCTGTGAACATGATCTTGTCGAGCCCCGGGTGCGCAGCGATCGCCGCGCCGACCTGCCGGTCGCCCGAGATGGCAGCGAGCACACCCTCGGGCAGGTGGCGGTTGAAGACCTCGACGAGTGCGAGCACCGACAGCGGCGTGTACTCGCTCGGCTTCACGACAACGGTGTTGCCCATGCGCAGCGACGGCGCGATCTGCCAGACCGAGATCATCATGGGCCAGTTCCACGGGCCGATCGCGCCGACGACGCCGAGCGGGTCGTAGTGCAGTTCGGCGCGAGCGGCGCCATCCTCGAACACGACCTCGGGCTCGAGGGGCGTGTCCGCCGCGTTCCGCGTCCACGCGGCGCAGGCGCCGACCTCGAATCGCGCGTTCGGCCCGTCGAGCGGCTTGCCCTGCTCGCGCGAGAGCAGCACCGCGAGCTCCTCGGCGTTCGCCTCGATGTCATCGGCGATCGCGTTCAGGATGGCGCTGCGCTCGCGGTGCCCCAGTGCAGCCCAGCCCGGCTGGGCCGCCCGGGCCGCGGCGATCGCGGCGTCGAGATCGTCGACGGTGTGCACCGGTGCGTAGCCGATGATCTCGCGCGTCGCGGCATCCGGAATCGGGCGGCCGCTCGTCTCGTCGGCCGAGACCATCTCGAGGATCGTGATGGGCTGTGTGGTGGACATGGTTTCCTCCGTGGAACAGGTGTGGGGGTCGACGGTCAGTCGGTCGGATAGGTGGTCTCGTTGAGGACCGTGAAGCGGCTGTCGAACGGCAGGTGCACCGGCGCGAGCGTGGGGCCGTCCCAGCAGAACATCCGCCCGATCGAGCGCTCCTCGACGAGGTCGATGAGCACGATTGACTCGACCGGCATCACGCTCTCGCTCCAGTGCAGCAGCACGATGCCGTCGCCCACCTCGTACACGTTCGCAGGGTCGACGTCGGCCAGTCCCTGCTCGGCGCCGCGGACGCAGTGCCACAGGAACGTGCCGCCGTTCAGGTAGACGTGCTCGTACGCCTCCGTCGGGCTGTAGCGGTAGAAGATCCGCTTGCCCACGAGCTCGCTCGTCCGGCGCAGCGGCTCGATCTCGCCCATGCCGGTGCCGGCGACGCGGCCCGTGAGCAGTTCGGTGTGCATGCGCACCGCGCCGGCGCGGTCGACGAAGCTCGAGTCGGCGACGATCACGCGGCCGTCGGTGCGGTCGATGACCATCGAGACGTCGCTCGCATGCGCTCCCTCGCCCTTGATGAAGTCGACGAAGTACAGGCCCGGCCGAGCCTCGACCGCCCGGTACGAGTGGGTGCCGGTCATGCCGGTGCCCTCGCCATCGGTGATGGTCCAGGTGATCGAGCCGGCGTCGAAGCGGTGCGCGATGGTCCAACCGTTGTCGAAGACGATGTCGACGGCGGTGCCGTCGAGGTCGTCGGTCGCGGGAAGGCTGGGCTCGCCGAAGCCGTCGAGCATGGCAGTGACGTCGGGCCATTCGTCGACGGGCACGTAGTCCTGGTCGATGGTGCGCGTGGTCTGGATGGTGTGGGTCATGATGAATCCTTTCGAAGCGGATGACACGGGGCGTGGGGTGGTTAGGCGACGGCCGACGTGACCGTCGCGTAGTCGATGTCCCTCTTGACGGTGGGGAGGAGCGCGCCGAGGGCGAACCCGATCGGGATGAGCCAGAGCAGGAGCTTCGCGGTGGCGCCTTCGCTGAAGAGCATCGCGTCGTAGTTCTGCAGCGCGATGACCAGCACCGCGGTGACGAGCACGAGGGATGCCGCGGGGGCCACCTTCGTCGTCCAGAAGCCCCGCTCGACCTTCTCGCGCAGGAAGAACACGACGATCGCGAGCGAGGCGAGGGCCATCATGACGATGAAGCCGACCGTGCCGAGTGCGACGAACCACGCGTAGACGACCTCGATGGCGTCGGCCCCGGCGAGCAGGAAGCCGGTCACGATCACCGCGACGATGATGCCGTTCGCAACGGCGGCGGCGGCCGGAGCGTGCGAGCGTCGGCCGACGCGCGCGAGCGGCTTCGGCAGCACGCCCGCCCGGGCGAGGGCGAACCCGTACCGCGCGAACATGTTCTGCATGCCGATGAGCATCGCGATGAAGCTCGACACGACGAGCACCTGCATGGTGACGTCGAGCCAGGGGCCGACGTACGTCGCCGCGAGGCCGAAGATGATGCCGGCCAGGTCGTCGGTCGCGGCCTGCTGCACCTGGTCGGGACCGACCGCGTAGCTGACCGCCCACGTGGCGACGGTGTAGAAGACGGCGACGAAGAGCACCACCGCGTAGAGCGCCAGCGGGATGGTGCGGCGGGGATTGCGCGCCTCCTCGCTGAAGACGGTGGTGGCCTCGAACGTGGTGAAGCAGGCGAAGACGAAGAGGACCGCGACGCCGAAGCCGGGGTTCGCCAGCGCCGACGGGCTGAAGCTCTCGAGCGACGGCGGGTTGCCGGCGGCGCCGATGAGGATGCCGACCACGAGGATCGCGACCACCGCGATCTCGGCCACGAGCAGGAGCCCGAGGACCCTGAGGTTGAGGTCGACGCCTCGCATCGCGAGCGCCGTGGTCAGCACGATGAAGGCCAGGGCCCAGACCCAGACAGGAAGGTCGATGCCGAGCCATCCGGCCGCCAACTGCTGCGCGAACACGCCGAACTGCGCCCAGAAGCCCACCTGCAGCGCGATGTACGTGACGATGACGATGCCGGCGGCGCCCGTGGCCGCGTGCCGTCCGAGTCCGCGTGCGATGTAGGCGACGAAGCCGCCCGCGTGCACGATGTGCCGGCTCATCTTCAGGTAGCCGACGGCGAAGAGCGCGATGACGAACGCGACCAGGATGTAGACGAGCGGCACGCCCGGACCCATGATCGAGAACAGCACGGGGCCGGCGCCGACGAAGGCGGCCATGGGAGCCGCGGCGGCGATGACGAAGAAGGCGATACCGACGAAGCCGAGGCTGTTCGGCTTCAGGCTCGTGCCGTGCGAGGCATCGCTCGTCACGGGCTCGGGCCGGGTGGTGGTGGTGCTCATGAGGTCCTCCTTTGGACTTCGAGCGGTGCTCCGGGAAACGAGGGGTGGAGGGGTCCGGCGCGTCAGGCGCTGACGGCCAGCAGGTGCACGCCGGCCTGGGCGTGCTCGGTGAGGATGCGACGTGCCTCGACGAGGCCGCTCTCGATGGCGCCGTCGATGAAGCCGCCCCACCCGTGCGCGTAGTCGGAGCCGGCGAAGCGCAAGCGGCCGGATCCGGCGTGGAAGCCCGGCAGGGCGCGGGTGAGGTACCCAGGTCGGTGCATCGGCCAGGTCTCCCCGGCGAACGGGTCGGCCACCCAGTCGTGCGCGCGCACCGCGGTCACGCGTGCGCCCGGGATCAGCCGGCCGATGACGCGCTCGATCGCTGCGACGTCGGTCGGGTCGATCGCCGAGGCATCGGGGCCGAACCCGATCACGATGATCCCGTCGTCGTCGGGGTACTCGCCCTGGAAGAAGTTCAGCGGCCAGTCCTTCTCGCCGAACGCGACGAACGGCTCGGTGACTCCTTCGAGCCGGAACCAGACCTTGGTGCCGAGCCCCGCCTGCCCCTCGTGCGTTGCATCGCGCATCGGCTGGGGGAGTTCGGGTGTCATCCGGACGCCCGAGAGCGCCGCGAGGGGGAGCGTCGAGATCGCGTGCCGCGCGACGTGGGTCGCGCCGTCCGCGGTCGTCACCCGCACCGCGTCGTCGTCGTGCTCGACCGACTCGACGACGGTGCCGAACCACAGCTCGGCGCCCGTGTCATCCGCGATCGCCTGCGCCAGTCGTCCGGTACCGCCGTCGACCTTGTACGAAGCGCACGCCTCGAAGTTCACGGCCCAGTCGCCGTTGGTCAGCGCGACCCAGCGCAGCGCCTGCGTGTATGCGACCGCGTCGATGGACCCGTTGACGTTGAGCGTCCAGAACGTCTCGAGCAGCGCCCGGTCCCCGGTCGGCAGGTCGAGGGCGGCGATGCGATCGGCGACCGTCTCCTGGTCGACCGCCTCGACGAGCGCCGCCTGCTTCAGCGGATCGAAGGGCTCGGGGAAGACGAGCCTGGCCTCGGCGGTCAGGCGCCGGTTCGGCTCGTCCAGGCGCGCGAGCAGCTCGAGCGGGTCGCCCGACCTCGGCCCGCCGTCCTCCCACCAGTGCGCGACCACGGGTGCGGGGCTCGGGACCGTGCCGATGCCGTAGCGCGCGAGTTCGGCCCAGACGTACGGCTGCGTCCAGTGCACCCAGGTGCCGCCGAGTTCCAACCCGCGGCCGAGTCCGTCGGTGTACCAGGTGCGCCCGCCGATGCGGTCGCGAGCTTCGAGAATCCGCACCGTGAGACCGCGCTGCGTGAGCTCGCGGGCGGCGGTGAGGCCGGCGAAGCCGGCGCCGAGGATGAGGACGTCGACCTCCGTCGGGCGGGTGGTCGAGCGTCCATGCGTGTTCAGAGACATCGTCGTTTCCTTCACGTGGCACAGCTGCTCGAGCGATTGGTTCTGACTAAGCAACTGCTGAGTATGGATGGCGGTAAGCTAAGCACATGCTCAGTTCTGCGTCAACTGCTTCACGGACGTCCGGTGGGCCGCTGCCTACACTGGAGCCCATGACGGACCCCCGGCGGCGGCCTCTGAACCACGGTGACGGCAAGGAGGCGCTGCTCGCGGCGACGGTCCGGGTGGTCGCGGCGAAGGGGCTGCGGGGCATGACGTTCCGGGCGGTCGCCGACGAGGCCGGCGTCAACAACACCCTGATCGCGCACCACTTCGGCACGCGCGACAAGCTCCTCGCCGCCGCCCTCGAATGGTCGATGGAGCGCTCGATCGGCTTGGCGAACCTCGGCGACTATGCCGGCGACCCCGAGTCGTTCCGGTCCGCCCTGGTCGAGAACGTGCTCTCCGAGCCCGCCCTGCAGGTGTTCCAGTTCGAGATGGTCCTCGAGTCGAGCCGGCGGCCCGACCTCCAGCCGGCCGTGCGCACGCTCTACGAGCGCTACGTCCAGGAGCTCGCACACGGCCGGTCCGACCTCGGACTGGCGAGCAGCGCGGGCTTCGACCGCGCGATGTTCGCGGCGCTGGACGGGCTGGTGCTGCAGTACCTCGGCCACGCAATCACGGCCGAGCAGCTCTCCGAGTCCGTCGAGGCCCTCGGCGCGGTCCTCGCCGCCGGACCGCGCGGCTGACCCACCCGCGGCTATCCGTGCAGTAACGGTGCCTTCGCCTCAGATGAAAGGCACCGTTACTGCACGAATCGCAGCGGTTGACCCGACCGGGCTGAGCTCACGACCGAACGCCCGGCCCCCATAGGGAGGCCGGGCGTTCGCAATCTCCGCGTCGCCGCGTCAGACGCGCTCGGCGCGCGTCAGGCCGGCATCCTGCGTCGACAGCGCCTCGGCTTCCGGGTCGACCGGCACCGAACCCGTGGTGAGCGGAAGCTCGCTGCGGTGGGTCTCCTTCGAGACCAGGTAGGCGATCCCGCTGACGACGCACAGCCCGACGAAGAAGACGGCCACGAGGGTGGGATCCGTGCCGCCGCCGGCCGCCAGAAGGCTCGTCGCGATGAGCGGGGCGAGGCCGGCGCCGAACGTAGTCGCCAGCTGGTACGTGACCGCGACACCGGTGTAGCGCACGTCGGCGGCGAACTTCTCGCCGATCCAGGCGCCGAGGGGGCCGTACATGACCGCCTGGATGATCGGGTTGCCGATCACGAACGCGAGCAGCAGCGACCACCAGGTGCCCACGCCGATGAGGAGGAAGAGCGGCCAGATCAGCACGATTCCGACGACGGCGCCCGTGATCATAACGGGCTTGCGGCCGACGCGGTCGGAGAGCACCGCGAACAGCGGGATGGTGAAGATGTGCACGGCGTTCGCGATCGTCACGAGCCACAGCGCCTCGGCGCGCGGATACCCGGCGACGGTGACGGCGTAGGTGAGCACGAAGGTCGCGAGGATCGACTGCATGAACAGGGGTGCGAGCCCCCCGATCGCGCCCGAGAGCACCGCGAGCGGGTTGTGGCGGAACACGGTGAACAGCGGCGCACGCTGCTTCGTCGTCGATGCCTTCCGCTCCTCCAGCGCAGCGGCGAACTCGGGCGTCTCGGTGACCCGCAGGCGCATCACCAGGCCGATCACCACGAGCACCGCGCTCAGCATGAACGGCACGCGCCATCCCCAGGTGAGGAACTGCTCCTCGGGCAGCATCGAGAACGGCACGAGCACGAGCGTGGCGAGCACGGCGCCGGACGGGCCACCGGATGCCACGATGCTCGCCGCGAACCCACGGCTGGTCGGCTTCGCATGCTCCATCGACATGAGCGCCGCGCCGGCCCACTCGCCGCCGACCGCGATGCCCTGGATGAGGCGGAGCGTCACGAGCAGGATCGGGGCGAGGACGCCGATCTGCTGGTAGGTCGGCAGGAGGCCGATGAGGAAGCTCACGGCGCCCATGATCAGCAGCGTGATCACGAGCATGTTCTTGCGGCCGAGGCGGTCGCCGAAGTGCCCGAACACGATGCCGCCGATCGGGCGCGCGAGGTAGCCGACCGCGAGCGTGCCGAACGAGGCGAGCGTGCCGACGAGCGGGTCGGCTCCGGGGAAGAACAGAGCCGGGAAGACCAGCGCCGCGGCGGTGCCGTAGAGCAGGAAGTCGTAGAACTCGACCGTGGTGCCGAGATAGCTCGAGACCATGGCGCGTCGGCGGGCACGGGGTGCCGCCGAGGGTGCAGTCAGTTCGCTCACGGGGAACTCCATCGTTCTGTGGGGCCGAAGCCTGTGCAAATAACGCACCGATCCGTGCGTTAGGTGTGACTTACGGTGAAGGATGTCGCGGCGTTTGTCAAGTGCGGATGTGACGCTCGTCCTGCCGACCCCGGTCGGCGACGATGAGTATGGTGGTGCGCATGGCCGAGACCGGAACGCGTCCGACTGCGGGAGCACAGACGCTCGCGCGCGGCATCGCGGCACTGCGTGCGGTGGCGTCCTCGCCCGACGGGCTCGGCGTGCAGGAGGTGGCCGACGAGCTCGGCGTCCACCGCACGATCGCCTACCGTATGCTGGCCACGCTCGTCGACGCGGGGTTCATCGCCCGCGGGTCCGATGGGCGGTACCGAGGCGCCGCCGGGTTGCTCGGCCTGCGCGCGGCCGCGTACGAGTCGCTCAAGCACGTCGCGCAGCCGTCCCTCGTCGAACTGGCCGACAGTCTCGGCGCCACCGTCTCGCTGCTCGTGCCCGAGCAGGACGAGGCGGTCGCGATCTCGGTCGTCGAACCGCGAGGCACGCGCTACCACATCGCGTTCCATCAGGGCAGCCGGCACCCGCTCGACCGAGGCGCCGCGGGTCTCGCGCTCTCGGCGGCGATGCCGGCGCGGGCCGACGAGCCCGAGCGCGTGTCCGAAGTGCGTACCGCTGGATATGCGATCACCCACGGCGAGGTCGAGCCCGGTGCGTGGGGCCTCGCGGTGCCGCTCCAGGTGCCGTCGGGTGGGCTCGTCGCCTGCGTGAACGTCATCAGCCACCGCGAGGACCTGGTCCGCGCGTCGATCGCCGAGGCGCTCGAGTGCGCTCGACGGATCGAGCGGCGGCTCGCCGCAGCGGAGTAGTGCGCCGCCGCAGAGGCGGCTGAACGTGCGTGCCGTCCGGCCGTCCCGTCCGGCCGGACCATCCGCTCACTGCGCCTGACGCTCGGCCCTGCGGCCAAGCGTGCTGGTTGGACTGCGCCCGGTCGACCTCAAACCGCGATGTTGCGATCTGTGAATCTCTGTCGTATTCTCATTTAACGCACACGGACGTGCGATAGATGAAACGAAGGGTCGATGATGACGCAGACGCAGTCGGTGGACGCCGACGTCCTGATCATCGGGGCGGGGCCGGCGGGCCTCAGCCTCGCGAACCTCCTCGGGCTGCAAGGGGTCTCCGTCGTGGTGCTCGAGGCGCTGCCGAGCCTGATCGACTACCCGCGCGGCGTCGGCATCGACGACGAGTCGCTGCGCTCGCTGCAGACCATGGGCCTCGCCGAGCTCGCCCTGCCGTACACGACGCCGATGCACATCATGCGGCTCGTCAACGGACGTGGGCGCCTCATCACCGAGATCCGGCCGACGACCGACGAGTTCGGCTGGCCGCGACGCAACGCCTTCATCCAGCCCGACGTCGACCGAGTGCTCTTCGACGGGCTCGACCGGTTCGCGCACGTCGACGTGCGGTTCGATCACGAGGTCACTCGAATCCAGGACGACGAGGCGGGGGTCACGGTCACCGGCACGACCGGCCACGGCGAGGAGTTCACGGTGCGCGGCCGCTACATGGTCGGCGCCGACGGCGGTCGCAGCCGCACCCGCAAGCACCTCGGCGTCAGCTTCGAGGGGCAGTCGCCCTCGACGCGCTGGCTCGTCATCGACGTCCGCGACGATCCCATCGGCACGCCGAACATCTACCTCGGCGGCGACCCGAAGCGCCCGTACGTGTCGCTCGGGCTGCCGCGCGCCATCCGCCGCTTCGAGTTCATGGTGTTCGACGACGAGCCCGACGAGCTGGTCGAGGATCCCGCGTTCGTGCTCCGCCTGCTCGCTCCGCACGTGCCCGACCCGGCGTCGATCGACCTCATCCGGGTGCGCGTCTACACGCATCACTCCCGCATCGCGGGCGACTTCCGGAAGGGCCGCGTGCTCCTCGCCGGCGACGCCGCGCACCTCATGCCGGTGTGGCAGGGCCAGGGCTGGAACAGCGGCGAACGCGACGCCACGAACCTCGCCTGGAAGCTCGCGGCGGTCGTCGCCGGCACGAGCGACGAGGCCCTGCTCGACACCTACCGCGACGAGCGCTACGACCACGCCAAGGCGATGATCGACCTGTCCACGGCGTTCGGCCGTGTGGTGAAGCCCACGAACCGCGTCGTCGCCGGGGCGAGGGATGCCGCGGCCCGGGCGCTCAACGTCCTGCCGCGGGTTCGCGACCACTTCGCGCAGATGCGCTACAAGCCGATGCCCCGGTACACGAGCGGCGTCGTGGTCGACGCCTCGACGTTGCGGCCGGGTTCGTCCAACCCCGAGATCACGGCCGACCTGCACGCACGCCGCACCGCGTCTCGCGTGTCGCCGGTCGGCACCCAGTTCATCCAGCCGCGCGTCACGACCGAGCTCGGCGAGCACGCCCTGCTCGACGACGTCATCGGCTACCGATGGGCGGTGCTGCAGTGGGGCGGCAACCCCGAGCGACTCTTCACCCCCGAGCAGCGCGAGACGCTGCGCCGCCTCGGCGCAGTGCTCGTCTCGGTGCGGCCCACCGTGCAATGCGGCATCGACCTGCCGGCCGACCCCGACGCGATCGTCGTGGGCGACGCGACCGGCCGGCTGAAGGCATGGTTCGACGACCGCCCGACGCCCGTGCTCGTGCTGCGGCCCGACCGGTTCATCGCCGCGGCGACGGTCGCGCAGCTCGCCGGGCGGGCCGTCGAGTCGGTCGCCGACGCGGTGCGGCTCCGCGCCGACGCGCCGGCCGTCGAGCGTGAGGCCTCGATCCCCGCGCATGCGGAGATCGCGACGAGGAGCGCCGCCTGATGCCTCACGTGGACTCCAACGCGATCGTCGAGTACGACGCCGCACCGCTGCGCCCCGCGGCCGGCCGGGCGAACCCGGCCGCCATCGCCGAGGCGGCCCGTCGACTCCTCCGCGCCTCGCGCACGGGCAACCCCGTCGCTCCCGTCCGGGTCCTGCTCGGCGACGACCTCGACGCCGCATACGAGGTGCAGGAGCGCGTGATCTCGGCCGTCGCCGGTCCGGGCAACGGCAGGGTCGGCCGCAAGGTCGGGCTCACCTCGCCCGCGGTGCAGCGCCAGCTCGGGGTCGACCAGCCCGACTTCGGCGTGCTGACGGCCGGCATGGACGTCAGCGGCATCGCCGCGGCCATCCCGTCGAGCCGCCTGCTCCAGCCGAAGGTCGAGGCCGAGGTCGCCTACATCCTGGGTGCCGACGTCACCGATCCGGCTCCCGAAGCCGTCCGCGCCGTCGTCGCCTGGGTGACCCCGGCGCTCGAGATCGTCGACAGCCGCATCCGCGACTGGGACATCTCGATCGTCGACACTGTCGCCGACAACGCCTCGAGCGGGCTCTTCGTGCTCGGTGCCGAGCGCCGCCGGCTCGACGAGGTCGACGCGGCCGCCGTCGGCATGCGCCTGGAGCGCGACGGCGAGCTCGCGTCGGAGGGGTCCGGCGCGGCCTGCATGGGCGACCCGCTCAACGCGCTCGCCTGGGTCGCCGAGACGGCGCTCCGGCTCGGTCGTCCGCTCCGCGCGGGGGAGATCGTGCTCTCCGGTGCGCTCGGCCCGATGGTCCCGTTCGGGCCGGGAACGAGCGTCACGGCACACATCACCGGTCTCGGAACCGTCTCCGCGACCGCCACGAAGGAGTGACATGGGAATCAAGGCAGCGATCATCGGCTCGGGCAATATCGGCACCGACCTGATGTTCAAGATCATCCGCCTCAGCGACGTGCTCGACATGTCGGTGATGGTCGGCATCGACCCCGAGTCCGATGGACTCGCCCGGGCGCGCCGCATCGGCGTCGCGACCACCCACGAGGGCGTCGAGGGCCTCATCGCGATGCCCGAGTTCGCCGACGTCGAGGTCGTCTTCGACGCGACGTCGGCCGGCGCCCACCGGCACAACGCCGAGGCGCTCGCCCCGCACGGCACGCTGCTCATCGACCTCACGCCCGCCGCGATCGGCCCATTCGTGGTGCCGGCCGTGAACCTCGACGCCAACCTCGACGCGACGAACGTGAACATGGTCACGTGCGGCGGCCAGGCCACCATCCCCGTGGTCGCCGCCATCGGCGCGGTCACGCCCGTCCACTACGCCGAGATCGTGGCCTCCATCGCCTCGAAGTCGGCGGGGCCGGGCACCCGGGCGAACATCGACGAGTTCACCGAGACGACCGCCGCCGGCATCGAGCAGGTCGGCGGCGCCGCCCGCGGCAAGGCGATCATCGTGCTCAATCCGGCCGACCCGCCCATGATCATGCGCGACACGGTGCAGGCGATCGTCGACCGGCTCGACGAGTCCCAGCGCGCCGCGGTCGAGGCATCCGTCGCCGACCAGGTCGCCCGGGTCGCCGAGTACGTGCCCGGCTACCGGCTCAAGCAGCGCGTGCAGTTCGCCGACGAGGGCGCGGAGCTCGACGGTCTCGTGCCCGAGGAGCGCCGCCGCGACGCGTACACGCGGGTCAGCGTCTTCCTCGAGGTCGAGGGCGCCGCGATGTACCTGCCCGCGTACGCGGGGAACCTCGACATCATGACCTCCGCGGCGATGCGCGCAGCGGAGTCCCTGGCGCTCGCGCGCGCGAACACGAAGGAGGTCGCGGCATGACCGCCACCCGTGTCTACCTGCAGGACGTCACCCTGCGCGACGGCATGCACGCCATCCGGCACCGGATCACCCCGGCGAACGTCGCCGCGATCGCCGGCGCCCTCGACGCAGCAGGGGTCGACGCCATCGAGGTCTCGCACGGCGACGGGCTCGCCGGGTCGAGCCTCACGTACGGCCCGGGCAGCAACACCGACTGGGAGTGGATCGAGGCCGCGGCGTCCGCCGTCACGAACGCCCGGCTGACGACGCTCATCCTCCCGGGCATCGGCACCCTGCACGACCTGCGGCGGGCCTTCGAGCTCGGCGTGCGGTCGGTGCGCGTCGCCACGCACTGCACCGAGGCCGATGTCTCGGCACAGCACATCACCGCGGCACGCGAATGGGGCATGGATGTCTCGGGGTTCCTCATGATGTCGCACCTGTCGGATGCCGCATCCCTCGCGACGCAGGCCAAGCTCATGGAGTCGTACGGCGCGAACTGCGTCTACGTGACCGACTCGGGCGGCCGGCTCACCATGGACGGCGTACGCGAACGCGTGCGCGCCTACCGCGACGTCCTCGACGAGGACACCCAGGTCGGCATCCACGCCCACCAGAACCTCTCGCTCGCGGTCGCCAACTCGGTCGTCGCCGTCGAGGAGGGCGCGAACCGCGTCGACGCCTCGCTCGCGGGCCACGGCGCCGGCGCGGGCAACACGCCGATCGAGCCGTTCGTCGCGGTGGCCCGGCTGCAGGGCTGGGACGTCGCCGCCGACCTTTTCGCGCTGCAGGACGCCGCAGACGATCTCGTGCGCCCGCTGCAGGACCGCCCGGTGCAGGTCGACCGCGAGACCCTCACGCTCGGCTACGCCGGCGTGTACTCCAGCTTCCTGCGCCACGCCGAGCGCGCCTCGGCGACCTACGGCGTCGACGCCCGCGACATCCTCGTGCGCGTCGGCGAGCGGCGCCTCATCGGCGGCCAGGAGGACATGATCACGGATGTCGCCCTCGACCTCGTCGGGGAGCGCGGAACGGAGGTGCCCGCATGACCACGCTCACCATCCCCGAGTACGTCACCGACGCGTTCTTCGGCCTCGAGGACCGATGGCTCGAGACGGCCCCGGGCGAGCTGACGCACTACCACGAGCTCGGCGAAGGCACCCCGATCCTCTTCCTCCACGGATCCGGGACCGGCGTCACCGCCGCGGCCAACTGGTGGCTGAACCTGCCGCAACTCTCCGAGCTCGGCCGCTGCATCGCGATCGACTCGATCGGCTACGGCCAGACCGTCGTCGCCGAGGGCACGGAGTACGGCATCCGGGAATGGGCGCGCCACGCGGTGCGGGTGCTCGACGCCCTCGGCATCGAGAAGACCTGGATCGTCGGCAACTCGCTCGGCGGATGGCTCGCCCTCCAGTTCGCGATCGACCACCCCGAGCGGGTGCTCGGCGTCGTGTCGATGGGGACGGGCGGCGCCAAGCTCACCGCCGCGCTGCAGGGACACTCGAACCCGGTGCTCACCGAGGAGGGAGTGCGCCGCACGCTCGAGACGTTCGTCGTCGACACGTCCCTCATCACCGACGAGCTCGTGTCGGTGCGCTTCGCGGCGGCCCTCAACGACACCGCCTCCGACCGCCTCGCCGAGGTGGTCGCCGCCCGCGACCGCGACCGGAACGCGTTCCCGCTCGACTTCGACGCACTGTCGCGGCTCGAGATCCCCGTGCTGCTCATCCACGGCGTCCAGGACGTCGTGATCCCCGTGTCGCGCACGTGGGAACTGCTGAACACGATCCCGCACGCCGACGCCCACATCTTCAGCCGATGCGGGCACTGGTCGCAGGTGGAGCGCGCCGAGGAGTTCAACGAGATCGTCGGAGAGTACCTCACGGCCCGCGGCATCCGCACCGCAGACAACTGAACACCACCACCCCACCAATCAAGGAGCAACCATCATGACGACGCTGTCAGACCGGTACGACCCCGGGCCCGAGATCGCCCACGCCGGCACCATCAACCTCGGCACGAGGAACCTCGAGAGCTCGCTCTGGTTCTTCCGCGACATCCTCGGTATGGAGGAGGTCGAACGCGACGGCGACACCGCTTACCTCCGCGCCTACCAGGAGCTCGGGCACCACTCGCTCGTGCTCACGCAGCAGGACGAGGCGATCGTGAACTCGTTCAGCTTCCGCACCAAGCGCCCCGAGGACGTCGAGCTCTTCTACGAGGAGCTCCAGCGGAACGAGGTCGAGGCCGTCGAGGTGCCCGCCGGCACCGAGCGCGGACGTGGCACCGCCGTGCGCTTCCTGCTGCCCGGCGGCGAGCACCCCTTCGAGCTGTACTACGACATGGAGAAGACGCAGGCGCCCGAGCACCTCCGCTCGCGCCTGCCATCCAACAGCTCGCGCCGACGCGGGCTCGGCGTGCGCCGGCTCGACCACTTCAACGTGCAGACCGCCCCGGGCTCGATCAACCAGGCCGAGCGCTGGGTGCAGGACCACCTCGGCTTCAAGCGCCGCGAGTTCGCCTACCTGCCGCAGTCGCCGACGACGATCATGGCGTCGTGGATGTCGGTGACGCCCCAGGTGCACGACCTCGCGATCGTCGCCAACCAGGACGAGATGACCGGCCGACTGCACCACCTCGCCTACAACCTCGAGAACATGTCCGACGCGCTCACCGCGGCCGACGTGCTGCGCGACCTCGACGTCGCCTACGGCGTCGGACCGGGCAAGCACGGCATCGGGCAGGCCATGTACCTCTACGTGCACGACCCCGGTTCGGACCACCGCGTCGAGCTGTACGCGGGCGGCTACCTCATCTTCGACCCCGACTGGGAGGCGATCGAGTGGAAGCCCGTCGACTTCCCCGAGGGGATGACGTGGTACGGCGACCCCATCGACGTCACGCCGGGCAGCCGCGGCCGTGACACCACCGGCACCGCCGGACTGCGGCTGCCGCAGGCGGTCGCCGCATAGCACCGTCCGCGGGACGGGCGACCGCGCCGCCTCGCGAATCCCGGGTTCCTGCGACCTCACCCGCAGGAACCCGGGATTCGCGTATGGGGTAGTGGGGTGCTCGACGGCTGCGCGTGGCGCTCAAGCGGCCCGACGCGCGAGCCCCGGTCAGCTCAGCAGGCGGGCGACCGCGGTCGTCACCACCTCGCGGACCCGCTCGTCCGGCTCGTCGTCGAGCAGGACCGGCAGGACGGACGAGAGCACCTGGACGAGGGCGAGGACCTCACTGGGGGAGAACCGGGTCGACACCGAGCCGTCGGCCTGGGCGTCGGCGATCGCCGAGACCTTCGCGCCATCCGTCGCGAGGAGCTCGGCCGAGCGCATGCCGGCGCCGCCGCGCTCGAGGCGATCCCAGAGCGCGAGGCGCACGAGTTCGGGGCGCTCGAGGGACGAGTCGACGAGCTCGCCCGCGTACTGGTCGAGGTGCTTCGCGTCGATGGGATTCTCGGCGACCAGCCTTCCGATGAGCGCGGCGAAGACCGCATCGAACAGCTGCTCCTTGTTGCCGAAGTACGAGTAGAGCAGCGCCTTGTTGCACCCGGCACTGTCGGCGATGCGATCGACGCGCGCCCCCGCGATGCCGCGCGCCGAGAACTCGGCGGTCGCGGCCTCGAGGATGCGGGCGCGAGTGAGGTCAGCATTGCGTGCCATCCGTCCAGTATATAACCGGTTAGTTGCAAACGCGGATGATTCGTGGTTCACTCGAGAGCGTCAAGTAACCAACCGGTTAGGAAGAATGAGATGGAACGTCACGTCGCCCTGGTGACCGGTGCCTCGTCGGGCATCGGTGAGCAGACCGCCCTCGAACTGCTGCGTCGCGGCTTCGTCGTGTACGGCGCCGCCCGCCGCGTCGACCGGATGTCGGCCCTCACCGAAGCCGGCGGGCACGCCCTCGCGATGGATGTGACGGATGACGCGTCGGTCCGCGCCGGCGTCGACCGCATCATCACCGGGCAGGGACGCATCGACGTGCTCGTCAACAACGCGGGCTACGGGTCGTACGGCGCGCTCGAGGACGTGCCGATCGCCGAGGCGCGCCGCCAGTTCGAGGTCAACGTGTTCGGCCTCGCCCGCATCACGCAGCTCGTGCTGCCCGGCATGCGCGAACGCCGCTCGGGCACGATCGTGAACATCTCGTCGATCGGCGGCCGTATCTACGAGCCGCTCGGCAGCTGGTACCACGCCACGAAGTTCGCGGTCGAGGGCCTGAGCGACTCGCTGCGCGTCGAGCTCGAGCCGCACGGCATCCGCGTCGTGGTCATCCAGCCCGGTGCCATCCGCACCGAGTGGAACGGCATCTCGCGGCGCAGTGCCGTCGAGCGCTCGGGCGCGACGGCGTACGCGGCCCAGGCGCGTGCGCTGGTGCGCACCCTCAAAGCGGCCGACGAGACCTCGGCAGCGAGCGATCCGCAGGTGGTCGCCGCCACGATCGCCAAGGCCGTGACGGCGCGGCGGCCGCGCACGCGCTACGCGACGCCGGTCAGCGCCAAGTTCATCGTCGGCCTGCGCCGGGTGCTGCCCGACCGGCTCTTCGACGTCGTCGTCCGCAGGGTCTTCGCCCCGACGAAGGCCGACTGGGCGGCCGTCGAGACGGAGCCCACGGAAGGACGCTCCGCGAACGACGAGCGCCTCGCGGCGTAGTCGGCATCTCGAATCCCGAGTTGGTGCGGCTCGACCCGCAGAAACCCGGGACTCGACGATGAAGGCGGGAACCGGGCGGCCGCCTCAGCGGCGCGTCACGGCCGCGAGACCGACTCCTGCAGCTCCGTCGCGATCGTGCCGGCCCACGCCTCGATGGCGTCCCACTCGCGGAAGTCGCCCTCGACCATGAGGTCGCGGATCCCCGGCAGCCACGTGACGATCCGGTCGGCGCCGCGGAGCTTGTCGTGGTCGTACGCGCCCCGGAACACCTGCATGCCGCGCGGGTGCACGAGCTCGCTGTACTTCGCGAACTGCTTGGGCTCCGCGCCCTTCAGCACGTCGTTGCCGTCCTTGTCGGTCGTGTCGGTGCCGAGCGGGCCGCTGGCGAAGAGCCAGGTCGGCCGCGCGGCCAGCAGCTCGGCGTTCCGCTCGACGAACTTCCTGGCGGCCTTGCGCCAGTTGAACTCGTAGGTGGCCGAGCCGACCACGTAGGCGTCGTAGCCGGATGCATCGTGCACGGTCTTGCATTTCGCGACGACCACCTCGAGCCCCTGCAGCGTCAGCGTCTCGCCGATGCGTCGCGCGATGCCCTCCGTCGCGCCGTACTTGCTCGCGTAGGCGACCAGCACCTTCATCGCCGTTCCTCCTTCGTCGCCGCATCCTTCCCGGAACTCGCACGCTACGCCGATGCGGCCGGCGCACCGGTGACCAAGGTCACTCGGCCGCGTCCGGACGACGACGGCCCGGCCCCCTGAGGGACCGGGACCGAGCCGTCGCGTGCCGGCGGGACGTCAGCTCGTCTGCGCTGCGTCGCTGCGCCGGTACTGATAGGGGTTGCTGAGGATCTCCTTCTCGGGGATCTCGGGGTTCATGCCCGCCTTCCAGGTCTCGTCGCCGAGCTCGCCGCGGAGGTACTCGACGGTGTCCTCGAGCTTGCGCCGCACCGATGGCAGGTCGCCGGCCACGAGCTTGCCCTGCCACTTCACCGGCTCGCCGCCCACCAGAACCGTGTGCACGTCACCGCGCCCGGCCTGGTAGACGACGTGCCCGTACGGGTTCACGATCGGCGTCATGGTGGGGGAGTCGTCGTTCTTGATGAGCACGACGTCGGCGAGCTTGCCGGGCTCGAGGCTGCCGACCTGATCGTACTTGCCGAGCGCCTTCGCGCCGCCGCGGGTGGCCCAGTCGACGACCTCCTCGACGCGGATGGTCGCGTGCGTCACGGTCTCGCCGGACTGGTGGGCGATGTAGTGCTCGAGCGACCGGTCGGCGCCGATCGTCGTGCGCATGGCGGAGAACATGTCGGCGCTGAACCACACGCTCGTGTCGATCGAGAGCGAGGTGGGGATGCCGTGCTTGCGCAGTGCGTGCGCCGGCGGATAGCCCTGGCCGCACGTCTGCTCGCTCTCGGTCGACAGCGACACGGTGCCGCCCGTCGCGGCGATCATCTGGTACGACTCGTCGCTCAGGGTCGCGGCGTGCACGTAGATGTTGCCGGGTTCCATGACCCCGTTCTCGTACATGAGCCGGATGCCGTTGTCGTTCGTCGCACCCCAGACGCCGGCGTGCGTGGTGACCTTGAGGCCGAGCTCCTTCGCGAACTCGAACGCGGGCTTCTCGGGGAAGTGCTCGTCGCCGGGCACGTCGAACGCGATCCACGTGCCGAACAGGCGCGAGTCGTCGCGCGCCTTCTCGACGAGGCGGCGCACCTCGGGGTCCTGCGTCCACTCCCAGGGCGCCTGCGCGAGGTTGCCGTACGCGAGCACGAACCGCCCGGGCGAGGTGGCGAGCGCCTCGAGAGCGGCCGCGCCGTGCTCGGGCGTGCGGAGCCCGTGCGACCAGTCGACCCCTGTGGTGACGCCGGACTCGACGGCGTCGAGCGCCGAGATCAGGTTGCCCGCCTCCACATCTTGGGGCCGGAACTTCATGCCGTGCTCGAGGTAGTACCAGACGAAGTACTGCGTGAGGGTCCAGTCGGCGCCGTACGCGCGCATGGCCGACTGCCACATGTGCCGATGGGTGTCGATCATGCCGGGCATCAGGATGCCGCCCTTGGCGTCGATCTCGAACGCGCCGTCGGGCGCGGCGAGGTCGACGCCGACCTCGGCGATCTTCCCGTCGACGACGAGTACGTCGCCCTCGGGCAGCACGGTGTGGGCGTCATCCATCTGCAGGACGATCCCGTTGCGGAACACGATGGGTTGGCCGGACCGCGGGCGCTGGGTGTCGCTCATTCTGACGCTCATCCTCCTTGACTCGACGTCGTGCGCATCGGGGCGCTGCCGACCACGGCGACGGATGGCGCGGCCGTGCCGCTTGACTTCCACCGAATCGGTCGACTTGACTCAGGTTAAGCACCGCTGCACAACGATGTCCAGTAGCACTTGCAGGAGGCCACGGGTGGAAGACAACGCGAGGACGATCGTGGTCGTCGGCGGCACGTCGGGGATCGGACTCGAGATCGCGCGTGACACCATCGCGCGCGGCGACCGCGCGGTCATCACCGGGCGCGACCAGGCCCGCACCAACGAGATCGCCGCGTCGCTCGGGGCGGGTGCCTCCGCGGTGGCGCTCGACGTGTCCGAGCCGAAGTCGATCGCCGGGCAGCTCCGCTCCGTCGGAAGGGTCGACGGGCTCGTGCTCGCCGCGATCGAGCGCGACCAGAACACGGTCCGCGACTACGACATCGACCGGGCGACGAGGCTCGTCACCCTCAAGCTCATCGGCTACACCGAGACCGTGCATGCGCTCCTCGACCGGCTCGAACCCAGCGTCGACACCGGCATCGTGCTCTTCGGAGGCCGGGCGAAGGACCTGCCGTACCCCGGCTCGACCACCGTGTCGACGATCAACGGCGGCGTGACCGGGCTCGTCAACACGCTCGCGCTCGAACTCGCGCCGATCCGCGTCAACGCGGTGCATCCGGGCATCATCGGCGACAGCCCGTTCTGGGCGAAGAAGCCCGAGGGCGTGCTCGATCAGTACCAGCACCGCACGCCGGGCGGTGAGCTCGCCACCATGGCCGACGTGGTCGATGCCGTGCAGTTCCTGCTCCGCAATCGCGGGGTGTCGGCGGTCAACCTCTACGTCGATCGCGGCTGGCACATCACGTAGGCGTGTCCAGCCCGAGCGTACGCCTCAGAGCAGGTCCCGCCGGCTCACCTCGGCGATCGCGCTCCAATCGGCGTCCCTCAGCTCGGGGTCGGCGAGCGCGCGCTCGAAGACCTCGATGAGCGCGGGCATCGTCGCGAGCGTCACCCCGGTGGCCGTCGCGACCTCCTCGGCGAGCCCGAGGTCCTTGCGGCCGAGTTCGATGTGGAAGCCCGGCGGCACGTACCGCTCGTCGGCGATGATCCCGCCGTAGGTGGTGTACACGACGCCGCCGAAGAGCGTGCTCGAGAGCAGCTCGACGAACTGCGCGGCCGGCACGCCCAGCCGCTCCGTCATGGCGATCGACTCGCCAAGCGCCTGCATGGCGTGGATGATGTTGTAGTTCACCGCCGCCTTCACGGCATTGGCGACGGCCGGTCGTTCCCCGAGTCGCCAGAGGCGCTGGCCCATCGCCGCGAGGTAGGGCGCGACCGCGTCGACCGCGCCGGCGGGGCCGGCCGCCATGATGTTCAGCTGTCCGGCCGCGGCGATCGACGGTCGCCCGAGCACGGGCGCCGCGACGTACGTCGCCCCTTCGGCGGCGAACCGCTCCGTCAAGCGCTCGGCGAGCGCCGGGCTGATCGAGGCCATCACGACGTGCGTGCGGCCCGCGGCCGCGCGGACGGCCTCGTCGGTGAACACCGCCTCGACGGCCTCGTCGTTCGCGAGCATCGAGAACGAGACGTCCGCCGCGAGCGCGTCGGCGGGCGAGTCGGCGCGTTCGGCGCCCGCCGCGACGAGCTCGTCGACGGCGTCGGGCGAGCGATTCCACACCCGGACCGCATGGCCCGCGTCGACCAGGCGACGCGCCATCCCGCCGCCCATCGTGCCGAGCCCGAGGAAGCCGAGGGTGGTCACGCCTCGCCCCGGCCCCACACCGTGTTGCGGTGCGACTGCGAGTCGCGTTCGAGGTTCAGCGGCCCGTCCACGGTGTAGTAGCGGCGACCGGCGACGATGAGCTCCTCGGCGGGGAACTTCGTGATGACCTCGCACCCGTCGGCGGTGACGACGACCTCCTCCTCGATCCGCGCGGCGCCCCAGCCGTCGGCCGACGGCCAGTACGTCTCGAGGGCGAACACCATGCCCTCCTGCAGTTCCTCGGGGTGCTCGAGCGAGGTCAGCCGGGAGAAGATCGGCTTCTCCCAGATCGACAGGCCGACGCCGTGCCCGTACTGCAGCGCGAACGCGGCCTCCTCGTCGGCGAAGCCGAACTCCTGCGCCGTCGGCCACACCTCGACGATCTCGGCGGTCGTCGCTCCGGGCCGCACCAGGGCGATCGCGCGGTCCATGTACTCGCGCGCCCGGATGTAGGCGTCGCGCTGCGCCGAGCTCGCCGACCCGACCGCGAACGTGCGGTAGTAGCAGGTGCGGTAGCCGTTCCAGCTGTGCAGGATGTCGAAGAACGCCGGGTCGCCGGGCCGGATGACACGGTCGGAGAACACGTGCGGGTGGGGCGAGCAGCGCTCGCCGGAGATGGCGTTGACGCCCTCGACGTACTCGGAGCCGAGGTCGTACAGGGTGTTGGCGACGAGGCCGACGGCCTCGTTCTCGCGCACGCCGGGCCGGAGGAAGCGGTACAGCTCCTCGTACGCCGCGTCGACCATCGACGCCGCCTGGGTCAGCAGGCGGATCTCGTCGGGGGTCTTGATGCGCCGCGCCTCCATGAACACCTGCTGGCCGTCGACGACCTGGATGCCCTGCTGCTGCAGCGCGAACAGGACGGGCAGCTCGATCACGTCGACGCCGAGCGGCTGGTCGGCGACGCCGAACTTCTCGAGCTCGCGCTTGATCTTCTTCGCGAGCCCCTCGGCGATCCCCGCGTCGGGCGGGAAGGCGCCGCGCAGGGTGGAGATGCCGGCGCGGGCGCCGGACTCGAGCCGCGGACGCTTCGCACCCTCGTGCGGCGCGTTCGGGTCGGCATCCATCTCGGCCGTGGTCAGGTCGAGCCACGGGTTGTACATCGCGTGGTGCTTCGCGGCCGAGCCGAAGTCCCACACGATCGGGTCGGTGTTGCGCGTCAGCAGGGCGAAGCGGATCAGCTTGTCCATCGCCCACGTGCCGATGTGCGTGGCGCTCATGTAGCGGATGTTCGAGAAGTCGAACGCCAGCAGGGCTCCGAGATCGGATGCCTCGAGCTGTGCCTTGAGCCGCGCGAGCCGGTCGTCGCGCAGCCGACCCATCTCGACGCGCTCCTCCCAGTCGACGGCGTTCGGTCCGGTCGAACCGGTGCTCTTCATCGAGGCCTCCCGTGGCGATCACCCTGGGCGCGACACTGCACGCTGTACAGCCCAGCTTAACATCAGCCCTGCGGAATGGCGCCTAGAATGGCCACCGACGACAGGAGACCTGCATGCCGGACAGCCTCGGTGAACGCCTGCGCGAAGCGCGCCTGAAGCGGGGCTTGAGCCTCCGGAGCGTCGCGCAGGCCCTCGGCGTGTCGGCCAGCCTGATCTCGCAGGTCGAGATCGGCAAGACCCAGCCGTCGGTCGCGACCCTGTACGCGCTCGCGAACCACCTCGGCGTCTCGCTCGACGAGCTCCTGGGCATCGGCGCGCCCGGCGCGGCGGCGCCGTCCGTGCTCGGGCCGGCCGCGCCGGCGTTCCCGCCCGTGCAGCGGGCCGCCGAGAACCCCGTGATCGAGATGGAGAACGGGGTGCGCTGGGAGCGCCTCGCCGCCGGCAGCGGCGGCACGGCCGACGCCCTCCTCGTCACATACGCACCCGGCGCGAGCAGCTCGGTCGAGGGCAAGCTCATGCGGCACGCCGGCTTCGAGTACGCCTACCTCATCGAGGGGCGCCTCACGCTGCACCTCGACTTCGACACCTACGTGCTCGGCCCCGGCGACTCGCTGCAGTTCGACTCGGTGCGTCCGCACCTCTACACGAACGAGGGATCCGTGCCCGCGAAGGGCGTGTGGTTCGTGGTAGGGCGCCGCCAGCAGAACGAGGCGATGCCGGATGCCCCGGGCGCCGAGGCCGCGCCGGCCGGCAGCCCGATCGGGTCGGCCGTCGACGTGCTGCGATCGATGGACGAGCTCCGGGCCTGATCGCTCGCTATCCGCGGGCGTGCTCCGCGGGCCGCGGTTCGGCGGTCCACGGGTCGACGAGCGTCTTGATCCGCCGCGAGCCGCCCGCGAGCAGCGGGCCGAGGGCGTCGTCGGCGACGCGGTCGAGCGGGATGACGTCGGGCGCGACATCCGACCAGTCGGACCGCGTGCCCAGCAGGCGGACGGCCTCGGGGAAGTCCGTGGCGAATACGTGTGCGACCGTGCCGACGATCGTGTACTCGCTGAGCGTCCACCGGCCGAGGGGGAGTGCGGGCTCGCCGCGCTGGATGCCGACCGGCACGATCGTGGCGCCCGGCTTCGCGGCATCCAGCACCGAGGCCAGGCCGGCGGCCGAGCCGCTGACCTCGAAGAAGACGGCGGGCTCGAGGCCCAGTGCCTCCAGGCGGTCGGCCAGGGGCGTCGCGCCGGCCTTCAGGGTCGCGGCCGCGCCCAGCCGGCGGCCCAGGTCGAGACGCTCGTCGTTGGGATCGACCACGAGCACCCGGGCACCCGTGGCGGCCGCCGCGAAGGTGATGAAGGCGCCGATGCCGCCCACTCCGACGATGACCGCGTCCTGTCCGTCGCGCAGCCCGCTGCGGCGGACGGCGTGCACGCCGATCGCCATGGGCTGCGCCAGGCCGAGCGTGTCGAGCGGGAGCCCCGAGTCGGTGACGTCGAGCACGATGCCCGCCGGGGCGGTCACGTAGCCGGCGAGGCCGCCGTCGTGATGGAAGCCGATCGTCGTGTACGTGCGGCAGAGGTTCGTGCGGCCCTGCCGGCACGGTGCGCAGGCGCCGCACGAGATCCCGGCGCCGCAGACGACCGTCGCGCCGACCCGCACCGACGTCACGCCCGGGCCGAGCGCCTCCACCACGCCGGCGAATTCGTGCCCGAGCGTCACCGGCGGCCGGGCGAGCACGAGTCCGCGCCCGAACTCCGTGGCGTCGCTGCCGCACACGCCGCACACCGCGACGCGGATGAGCACGTCCCCGGGCCCCGGCTCCGGCACCGGGCGCTCGTCGACGGTGAGGTTCCCGACGTCGTGCAGCACCGCGGCGCGCATCGACCTCACGCGAAGGAGCCCCGATCGATCGGCAACTGCACGGCGCTGCGCTCGGCGATCATGCGGCCGAGGTGTCGCTCGTACACCGCGGCGTGCGACGGATGGTCGAGGTAGGCGTCGAGACCCGCGGCATCGTCGACGATCGCGGCGACGCCGTAGTCGGCACCGCCCGGTCGCAGGTGCAGGTTGGGCCCCGCCGAGTACGAGCGGATCTCGGGAATGCCGGCGGCCATGGCTCGCAGTGCCGACGTGAGGTCGGCGACGTCGGTCTCGGTGACCTCGTCCTTCCAGCGGAACGTGGCGATGTGGAGGATCATGGGCTCCTGCTCTCGTCGTCGAGTCCTGTTCACCGGCGATGTACACCGGCGGCCGCATTGCTCCCAAACTAGCGAGTAGCGCCATCCGTGTACATCGCTGCTGTATCCTCGTCGCGTCCCGATGGAGGAACGGAGACCGGCATGGGTCAGCAGCGGATCGCGGTGCTCGGGGCCGGCGCGAACGGCGGCTCCATCGGGGCCGACCTCACGGCGGCGGGACTCGACGTCGTGCTCGTCGAGCAGTGGCCGGCCCACGTCGAGCGCATGCGGGCCGAGGGACTGCGCATCCTCGCGCCCGAGGGCGAGCTGCACGTGCGGCCCCGCACGCTGCACCTCTGCGAGGTCGCGGAGCTGAAGCACGAGTTCGACGTCGTGCTCATGCTCATGAAGGCGTACGACTCGCGGTGGGCCGCGCAGCTCATCGAGCCGTATCTCGCGCGCGACGGACTGATGGTCGGCGTCCAGAACGGCATGACCGCGAGTGTCGTCGAGGGGGTCGTGGGGCCGCATCGCACCCTCGCGTCGGTCATCGAGTGCTCCGCGACGATGGACGAGCCGGGCATCGTGCACCGGCACACGGGCGTGCCGCGTTCGTGGTTCGCGGTCGGGGCGCTCCCGGGCGGCCCGGCGGGTCGCGTCGAGGAGATCGCCGCGCTGCTGCGCCACTCGGGCACGGTCGCGGTCGTCGACCACATCCAGGCCGCGAAGTGGATGAAGCTCGTGAGCAACTGCACGCTGCTCGTGACCTCGGCGATCCTCGGGCTGCCGATGCTCGACGCGCTTGCGGCGCCGGGGTTCCGCGACGTCATGGTCGCGGCGGGCGACGAGGCGCTGGCCGTCGGGATGGCCCTGGGCCATCCGGTCCTGCCCATCTTCGGACTCGAGCCGAGCGAGGTCGCCGACCCCGATCGCGTCGTCGACATCATGACCGACAAGCTCTTCGCCGCGTTCGTCGTTCCGGGCGCCACGACGACCGTGTTGCAGGACTGGCGCAAGGGCCGGCACAGCGAGGTCGACGACCTCAACGGGCACGTGGTCGTCGAGGGCGAGCGGCTCGGCATCGCGACCCCGGTGAACGCGACGGTCGTCGAGCTCGCGCACCGCATCGAGCGCGGTGAGCTCGACCCTGCGCCCGCCCACCTCGAGCGCCTGCGCGCCGCGCTCGGCTGACCGGTCAGGCCGGCGGCGCCTGCAGCGCCTCGAACAGCTCCGGATGTCGCGACAGCCGTCGCCGCGTGCGCCGGATGTGCCCTGCGAGCACCCGCTCGGCATCCTCGACGTCGCCGTCGCGCAGGTTCGCGACGATGAGGTGGTGCTCGTCGTGCACGATGCGGGCCGCCTCGGCGTCCATCGACCGCGAGTAGGCCCGACGGTACGGCTGCGTGGTGTTCCAGAGCTTCACGACGAGCTCGCCGAGCTGCGACGTCGTCGCGCCCCGGTACGCGCCCAGGTGGAACGCGCGGTCGAGCTCGAGGAACTCGTCGACGTCGGCGGTCTGCGCCATCCGCTCGGCCAGGTGCTGCAGCTCGTCGAGGTCGGCCCCGCCGAGGTGCGGCGCGCTGAACCGCAGGAGCAAGGGCTCGAGCCGCTCGCGCATCTGGTAGATCTCGTCGCACTCCTCGAGCGTGAGACGCGAGACCCAGGCGCCGGTGTTGGCCACGAGCGTCACGAGCCCGTCGTGCTCGAGGATGCGCAGCGCCTCGCGCACCGGCACGCGGCTGGCGCCGAACTGCTCGGCCACGTCCTCCTGTCGGATGCGCGTGCCCGGCGGCACCTCGCCGCGGAGGATGCGGTTCCGCAGCTGCTCGGCGATGCGCGCCCCCGCGTCGCCGCCTCGCGTGCTGCGGCCGCCTGCCGTGATCGTCATGGCGTCCTGCCTACCGCTCCGGATGGGCCGGGTGCCAGAGCGTGCGGTCGAGGCCGCGCTCGTACGCCTTGCCGTTCGGGTAGCTCACGAGCTCGAACTGCATGCCCCACGGACTCAGGAAGTAGATCCAGCGCTGCCCCTCGCTCGCGTTCCGGCTCACCGTCGGGTCGCCCATGACGCGGATGCCCTCGGCGCGCAGGAACTCGACGGCGGCGTCGAGGTCGTCGACGTAGATGGCGAGGTGATGCCCTCCGAGATCGCTGTTGCGCGGCTGCGGCTGCCGGCCGTCGGCCGGCTCGTACTCGAACACCTCGAGGTTCGTGCCGTTGCCGAGGCGGTAGAAGCGGAGCCGGCGCATCACCGTCCGAGGGTGGACACCGAGGTGCTCCGCCATCCAGTCGCCCTCGCCGAACGCGAACGGCCCGAGGTCGTAGAACGGCTCGGCGCCGAGGACCCGCACGAGGAAGTCGTCGGCCTGGTCGAGGTCGGGCACCGTGAAGCCGAAGTGGTCGCTGCCGCGCATCCCGGGGAGTGGCATCGCAATCCTCCTTGATTGGATACAAGCATCGCGCCGAATCGGCCGAAAGTCGAGGATATCGCAACCGAACACTTTCGATTGGATGCAATCGCGACTACGATCGAGCCCAGCGCGCACCTCGTGCGCGCCGCATCCTTCATCGATGGAGAAGAGGGAGACGAGGCACCATGCCGACACGGACACCGCTCGAGCCGGCGCAGCCCTGGGTCGCGCTGGCGACGACGCCCGACGACTGGCAGGCGGCCGATCCCGAGCTGCTGACCGGCATGCTCGCCCAGCTGCACCTCATCCGCGCCTTCGAGGAGACCGTGCTCGAGCTCGCGGCCGAGGGGCTCGTGCACGGGCCGGCGCACTCGAGCATCGGGCAGGAGGGCGGCGCGGTCGGATCGATCATCGGCCTGCGATCCAGCGACGCCGTCAACGGGTCGCACCGCGGTCACCACCAGTTCCTCGCGAAGGCCCTCACGCACGTCGCCGGCGGTCGCCACGACCTCGCGGCGATCGTCACCCCGCCCGTCCAGGAGGTGCTGCAGAAGACACTGGCCGAGATCCTCGGACTCGCGCAGGGGTACTGCCGCGGCCGCGGCGGCTCGATGCACCTGCAGTGGTTCGAGGCCGGCGCGCTCGGCACGAACGCGATCGTGGGCGGCGGGGTGCCGATGGGTGCCGGCAACGCGTGGGCCCAGCGCCACGCGGGCACCGACGACATCACCGTCAGCTACTTCGGCGACGGCGCCGTGAACATCGGCTCGGTGCTCGAGTCGATGAACCTGGCGTCGGCCTGGAAGCTGCCCTTCGCCTTCTTCATCGAGAACAACCGGTACGCGGTCTCCACGAACGTCGACGAATCCACCGGCGAGCCGCGCCTGTCGGCGCGCGGCCTGGGCTTCGCCATCCCGGCGTGGCGGGTCGACGGCATGGACCCGCTCGCGGTGCACCTCGCGATGCGCGAGGCCGAGGAGCGACTGCGCGCCGGCGACGGCCCCGTCGTCATCGAGGCCGAGGTCTACCGCTACTTCCACCAGAACGGACCGTACCCCGGCAGCGCCTTCGGCTATCGCACCAAGGAGGAGGAGGCCGAGTGGCGGGAGCGCGACCCGGTGCTCCGCATGGCCCGTGAGCTCGATCGGCTCGGCATCGCCTCGCCCGACGACGTGGCCTCGGTGCGGGAGCAGGCGCAGGCGGCGATGCGCGCCGCGGCCGGCGAGCTGCTGGAGCCCGATCCCGAGGAGGCCGGCAAGCGGCGCATCCGTCCCGACCTGTGGCCCGACCCGGCCTTCGTCGACGTCGGCATCCGCGGCGACGCGAACGAGCTCGACGGGGGGCGCACGCTCGAGCCCATCGGGGCCGACGTGGCCATGACGCCGACGAAGTTCGTCGACGCCGTGGCATCCGTCATGGGCCGTCGCATGGAGGACGACGAGCGCATCGTCGTGCTCGGCGAGGACGTGCACCGGCTCGCAGGCGGCACCAACGGCGCGACCAAGGGGCTGGCGGCGCGCTTCCCCGACCGCGTGCTCGGCACCCCGATCAGCGAGAACGCGTTCGTGGGCCTCGGCGGCGGCATGGCGCTCGACGGCCGCTTCCGGCCGGTCGTCGAGTTCATGTACCCGGACTTCATGTGGGTCGCCGCCGACCAGGTGTTCAACCAGATCGGCAAGGCTCGGCACATGTTCGGAGGCGTGAACCCGGTGCCGCTCGTGCTGCGCACGAAGGTGGCGATGGGGTCGGGATACGGCTCGCAGCACCTCATGGACCCCGCGGGGATCTTCGCCACGAGCCCCGGATGGCGCATCGTCGCGCCGTCGACGGCGGCCGACTACGTGGGGCTCATGAACACCGCGCTCGCCCTCGACGACCCGGTGCTCGTCATCGAGCACATCGACCTCTACGGGCTCGCCGACGAGATCCCGGATGGCGACCTCGACTACCGCCTGCCGCTCGGGAAGGCGGGCGTCCGGCGCACGGGCGGCGATGCCACGATCATCAGCTACCTCTCGATGGTGCGGCACTGCCTCGAGGCGGTCGAGCAGGCCGGCTTCGACGCCGACGTCATCGACCTGCGCTGGCTCGATCGCGCCTCCCTCGACTGGGAAACCATCGAGGAGTCGGTGAGGAAGACGAACGCGGTGATGATCGTCGAGCAAGGCGCGTTAGGCACCTCGTACGGCGGATGGCTCGCCGACGAGATCCAGCGGCGGTGCTTCGACTGGCTCGACCAGCCCGTGCATCGCGTCACGGGCGGCGAGGCGAGCCCGAGCATCTCGAAGGTGCTCGAGCGCGCCGCGATCGCGCGGACCGAGGAGGTCGTCGCCGGCATCGAGGTGCTGCGGGCCGGAATGGGCGGTGCATGATGGCGACCGTCATCCGGATGCCGGCAGTGCTCACGGGCGTCACCGAGGCCGCGATCCAGTCGTGGCTCGTCGAGCCGGGGCAGGAGGTCGCCGTGGGCACGCCGCTCGCGGAGGTCGAGACGGAGAAGGCCGTCGTCGAGTACGCCGCCGAGTCGGAGGGCACGGTGCTGCGCCTGCTCGTCGATGCGGGCGCGGCCGTGGCGATCGGCGATCCGATCGCGGTGATCGGCGCGCCGGGCGAGTCGGCCGACGAGGCGGATCTCGCGGGCGCCGGGTCGACGACCCCTGCCGTGCCGACCGCGATCGATGCCGAGGAGCCCACCCCTGCGACGGGGTCGGCCGCCGACCCGGAATCCGGCGCGCCGGTCGTGGAGCGGGACGACGAACGTCCGAGCGAGGCCGCAGCCGGACCGGGCGGGCGCAGGTTCGCGAGCCCGATCGTGCGGCGGCTCGCGCGCGAGCAGGACATCGACCTGTCGCGTCTCACCGGCACCGGCCCCGGCGGACGGATCGTGCGCCGCGACCTCGAAGCTCAGGCGGCGGAGCACGCTGCCGCGGAGCCGATGCCGGCGGTGTCGGCGGCCCCGGCGGCGGCGTCCGTCGAGGACCTTCCCATCTCGCCGATGCGCAGGGCGATCGCCCGCCGCGTCACCGAGAGCACGTCGACGGTCCCGCACTTCTTCCTCACGGCCGACTGCCGCGTCGAGGAGCTCCTCGAGCTGCGCCGCCGCGTGAACGAGGCGTCGTCGGTGCGGGTGTCGCTGAACGACTTCGTGGTGAAGGCCTGCGCCGGCGCCTTCGCCGACGTGCCCGAAGCGAACGCCACCTGGGGTGAGACGGTGATCCACCGGCACCGGTCGGTGGACATCGCCGTGGCGGTCGCAGTCGAGGGGGGACTGCTCACCCCGGTGGTGCGCGGCGTCGACCGGATGGGGCTCGCCGAGGTCGCCGCGACGGTCGCCGACCTCGCGGAGCGAGGCCGAACGGGCCGCCTGAAGCAGGACGAGCTCGAGGGCGGGAGCTTCAGCGTGTCGAACCTCGGCATGTACGGGACGCCGGAGTTCTCGGCGATCATCAACCCGCCGCACGCGGGCATCCTCGCGGTCGGCGCCACCCGGCAGGCGCCCGTCGTCGACGATGGCGAGCTCGCCGTGGGCACGGTGATGACCGTGACGCTCTCGGCCGATCATCGCGTGCTGGACGGCGCCCTCGCGGCCCGGTGGCTGGCCGCGTTCGTGCGCCGGATCGAGCACCCGCTGTCGATCCTGCTGTGAGGCCGCGTAAGGGCGCCGAGCCGAGTGGACCGCTCAGGCCCTGGCGGGTGCGGTGATTCGTTCGAGCACCTCGAGGGCCCGGTGCGTGCCGTCCTCGCCCGCCATGCGGGATGCGGCCGAGGCGACGGCCTCCCGGTGGGTCGGGGCCTCGTCGAGCGCGGCCGAGAGGCGCGCGGCGGTGAGCTTCCGGTGCGGGATGGCGGTCGGCGCCAGCCCGCGCCGGTGCAGCGTGGCGCCCCAGAACGGCTGGTCGGCGATGAAGGGCACCACGATCGACACGGTGCCGGCCGCCGTCGCGGCCTGCACGGTGCCGATGCCGCCGTGGTGCACGGCCGCGACGGCATGCGGCAGCACGGCGCCGTGATCGACCGAGCGCACCACGAGCACGTCGTCGCCGAGGAGGTCGTCGGGCACGCCGATCCCCCCGAGGCCCGTCGCCACCAGCAACCGGAGCCCGCGCGACCGGGCGGCCGCGACCAGCGCGCGACCGCGCGCCGCGGGGTCGCCGGCCGCCATCGAGCCGAAGCCGGCGTACGCGAACGGCCCGTCGCCGCGGACGAACACCTCGACCGCCGGGTCGAGCGCCGGCACCGCGCCCTCCGCCTGGGCCGTCGGCCACCGCCACGCACCGGTCAGCGTCACCGAGTCCGGCCAATCACCCGGGCGCGAGAGGATCGCCGGGCTGATCGGCATCAGCGTCGCAGCCGGCGCCGACGAACGCCCCGGGCGGCGGATGCCGAGGAACGACGCCGCCTCGTCGAGCTCGCGGCGGAACATCGCGCTCGCCGCCGACGCCGCACGGTAGGTCAGCCGATTGAGGGGACCGAGATCGCGCGTGATCGTCCCCGCCGCGGGGAACTCGCGCGTCGGCGTCATCGCCGGCACCATGTCGACGAGCACGTGCGGCACGCCGAGGACGTCGGCCGCCATCGGCGCCGAGAGCACCTTCGGGTGGTACGCGATCACGTCGGGGCGGAAGTCGCGCGCCGCCTCGGCCGCACCGACGATCACGCCGCGCATCACGGGGCGCACGACCTCGCGCAGGTTGCGCATCGCGGCGAGCGGCGACACCCCCTGGGACTCGATCATCGCCGAGAAGTCGACGCCCAGGCTGCGCACGTCGACGCCGGCCGTGTCGACGCCCGAGCGGTCGGGTGCCGCCACCTGCACCTCGTGACCGGATGCCGCAGCGCGGCGCGCGAGCGCCACGAAGGGTTCGACATCGCCGCGCGAACCCGCGGTGACCAGCAGGATCCTCATCGTTCCTCCTCTGCGAGCCCGGCGGCGGCGAGGAGCCGGTCGTCGGTGGTGAGTCCGTGCGAGTACAGCTCGGCGAGCGGCACCGCGATGCGCGCGAGCGCGGCGCCGGCATCGCCATCGGCCCAGGCGGTGAGCGGCCCGAGCATCAGGAACGGTGCGACGCCGAGCATGACGAGCGCGGCAGCCTGGGCCTCGGCGTCGCGCGAGGGACGGAGCCATCCGCTCGCCGAACCCTCGGCGATCATCGCGCGCGACACGTCGAGCAGGCGGTCGAAGAGGGCGGCGGAGGCCTCGCCGCCGTCGCCGAGCATGCGCGCGAGGTACGGGCCGAACGTGCCGAGCACCTCGCCGAGCACGTCGGCGGGCGACCCGGCGGCATCCTGCTTCTCGGCGATGAATCGCGCGACGCGGGCATCGCATTCCTCGCGGAGGGCGAGCTTCGTGCCGAAGTGATGCGTGACGAGGGCCGTGCTCACCCCGGCCCGCGCTGCGATCTCGCGCATCGTGGCGGCGTCGTAGCCGCGTGCGGCGAACCGCTCGAGCGCGCTCGCGACGATGCGGGCCCGCGCGGTGAGGTCGGTGTCGGCGACCGGGGCTGTACGCATGTACAGCAGTCTGTCACCCTGTACAGCGTTGCGCCAGGCGCGCGATCGCCGAGCGCGCGGGTCTCGTGCGATGCTGGGAGACATGCCGGAGTCACCGGAGGTCCAGGCGCTCGTCGACGAGCTCGGCGCGCGGCTCGGCGGCCGAGCCATCCGGGATGTCGACGTCATCGAGTTCCGCGTGACGAAGACGCGCGCGCGACCGCTGACCTCGCTCATCGGCGAACGCATCGTCGGCGCGACGCGGCACGGCAAGCTCGTCGACCTCGAGTTCG
This sequence comes from Agromyces sp. NPDC029043, assembly GCF_055564615.1. Classification (NCBI taxonomy): domain Bacteria; kingdom Bacillati; phylum Actinomycetota; class Actinomycetes; order Micrococcales; family Microbacteriaceae; genus Agromyces; species Agromyces sp. NPDC029043. Next base: position 107,798 of record NZ_JBVHVX010000005.1, read on the forward strand.
ACGGGTCGGAGCACCTCGTGATCTCGCTCGGCCGGCACGGCTGGGCGCGCTGGGCCGACGGCGCGGGGGAATCGACCGACTACTCGGTAGCGGATGGCGCGGAGCCGCCGCCGCCCGCCCTCGTCGTGTTCGACTTCGACGACGGTCCGGCTCTCGAGCTCACCGACGCCGGCGACTTCGTCTCGCTCGGCTGCTGGGTGGTCGACGACCCGTCGGAGGTGCAGGCGGTGGCGAAGCTCGGGCCCGACGTGGCGTCGCCCGACTTCGCACGGGCCGACTTCGACCGCGCCGTCGGGGGCCGCCGCAAGCAGGTCAAGGCCATCCTGCAGGAGCAGGAGTCGCTCGCCGGCATCGGCAACGCCTACTCCGACGAGATCCTGCACACTGCGAAGGTCTCGCCGGTGGTGCACGCCTCGACGCTCGGCGACGACGAGCTCGACCGGCTGTTCGAGTCGACCGTCGGCGTCATCACCTCGGCGATCGAGGCGCGCCGCGGCGTCCCGATCGCCGAGCAGAAGGCGGCCAAGGTCGCGGCCATGCGGCTGCACGGTCGCACCGGCGACGCCTGCCCGGTCTGCGGCGACACCATCCGCGACTTCTCGTTCGCGAGCACGACCGCCCAGTACTGCCCGACCTGCCAGACGGATGGCGCGGAGCTGCCCCTTCGCGAGGCGTGACATGGCCGGCGCCGCGACATCCGGAACGCCGATGGTGGTCGTGGTCGACGTCGCCAACGTGATGGGCTCGCGCCCCGACGGGTGGTGGCGCGACCGCGCGGGCGCCGCGACCGCCCTGCTCGCGGGCATGCCCGACCTCGTGGGACGCGACGTCGAGGGCCCCGAGGGCGAGCCGGTGCGGATCGAGCGGCTGCTCGCCGTCGTCGAGGGCGCCGCGAAGGCCGCCCACGCGCCGGCCGGGATCGAGGTCGTGCGAGCGCCCGCCGACGGCGACACCACGATCGTCGCGGTCGCCGCGGAGGCGCTCGCGGGCGCCGCGACGGGCGCCGAGGCCGACGCGCGGATCGTCGTCGTGAGCGCCGACCGCGGACTCCGCGCACGGCTCGACCCCGACACCGTCGTCGCCGGCCCGGGTTGGCTCAACGCGCTGCTCGGGCGGTGACCGTGTCGCCCCGTTTTCGCGTCGACCGGGTGGGGGAACGACTCTGGTTCGCCTGGACCGACCACGTCAACTGGGTCGTCTGCGCAGGGGCCGACGGCGTCACCCTCGTCGACTCCGGATACGCGGGGCAGCGCCGGCTGCTCGTCGCATCGCTCGAAGCGGCCGGGCACGACCCGGCGGATGTCGCGGCCGTGCTCCTCACGCACGCCCATGCCGACCACCTGGGCGGTGCCGCCTGGCTCGCCGCGCGATTCGGCACCCCGGTGCACGCCGCCGCGGCGGAGCTGCGCAACGCGCACCGCGACATCCTCGAGCAGGCCGGCCCGCTGCAGCTCGTGCGGAACGCCCGGCGCCCCGGCGTCGCCCGATGGGGCGCGGCGATCGTGCCGCTCCTGCGGTTCCGGCCGGGCCTCGGCGTGCCGAGCGCGACCGCCCTTCCCCTGCTCGACGACGGACGCGTCGCGGTGCCGGGGCGTCCTCGGGCGATCGTGCTGGACGGTCACACCACCGGGCACGCCGCCTTCGACTTCGAGGACGACGGCGTGCTCGTCGTCGGCGACGCCATCGCGACCGGGCACGGCACCTCGATCCTCTCGGGGCCGCAGCTGCTGCCGTCGGTCTTCCACCACGACCCGAGCCGGGTGCGCGGCTCGCTTGCGCAGCTCCGATCGTCGCGGGCGCGGGTGGTGCTCCCCGGGCACGGGCCGGCGTGGATGGGCCCCGTCGGGCCGCTGGTCGACCTCGCGCTCGACGCCGGCCAGCCGTGGTGACGGCGAGCCCGCGGCCGGGTCGGCGCGCTACGTCACCGTGTCGGCGTGGCGATGCACGACCTTCCATTCGCCGTCGTCGCGGCGGTACACCTGCGTTGAACGCAGCGTGAACGTGCGCGGCGCGCCGTCGATCGACGTCGAGACGCGCTCGAAGCCCACCGTGTAGGCCATGTCGCCGATCACGTCCCACGAGATCAGGTCGATCGCGTACGAGGTGCAGTTCGAGAAGCTCGAGGCGAGCACCTCGAACGCCTCGACGAGCTGCTCCCTGCCCACGGCGTTCCGCCAGGCACCGAGCACGCTCACCGGCGGATCGTGGGACCAGACCGCCCGGCGCGGGCCGTCGTCGCCGTTGTACATGGCCCGCTCGGCATCGGCGAGATCGCGATGCACCCAGATCAGGAAATCCTCGCGCTCGGTCATGGGTTCAGGATCCTCCTGCGCGGCGCCGCACACAATGGCCAAACGCCGCGCCGGAGCCTCGGCGCCCGCTGCTAGCATCCGCTGGTGCGCATACTCCGCCGCGTGGTCGCCGTCGTCGCCGTCCTCGTCCTCGTGCTCGTCGCCGCGTTCACAAGCGTGTACCTGTGGCAGCGGCCGATCCTGCTCACCGGCACGGGGTACGCCGCGCACAACGCGTGCGCCGTCGGCGAGGTCGCCGGGCGCGACGACCCCGAGAGCGACCTGCCGCCGAACCCCCTCGTGCCGTACCTCGACGTCGCGGGCGCCGGCGACCCGACGACCGGCTCGCTGCTCGGCGCGCTCGCGCGACAACGCGCGTGGTTCACCGAGGGCTTCGGCTGCACGCTCGCCGACGAGCGTCCCGACCTCGGCGACGCGACCCCGATCCCGGCGGGCGCCGATCCGTTCGGCGATGCGCCCGCGCCCGGCTCCGCCGCGACCGAACCCGCGCTCGCGGCCGCGATCGACCGGGCCTTCGGCGACGACCTCGACCTGGCCGACGCCGCGGCGCTCGGCACCCGAGCGGTCGTCGTCATCCACGACGGCGAGCTCGTCGCCGAACGCTACGCCGACGGCTTCGACGCCGAGACGCCCCAACTCGGCTGGTCGATGACGAAGAGCGTCGCGAACCTCATCACGGGCGTGCTCGTCGAGCAGGGCGTCGTGGCCCTCGACGACGATCGGCTCCGCCCCGAGTGGACCGACTGGCGGGCCGACATCACGATCGAGCAGCTGCTGCACCAGACCAGCGGCCTCGAGTGGGACGAGGACTACGACCTCGGCACGCCGATCACGCGCATGCTCTACCTCGAGCCCGACATGGCCGGCTACGTCGCGAGCCTGCCGCTGCAGCACGAACCCGGAACCGTGCAGGAGTACTCCAGCGGCAACACGAACCTGCTGTGCTCGGTGCTCGCCGAACGCAGCGGCCTCGGGGCAGACCTGCCGCGCCGGGCGATCCTCGAGCCGCTCGGGCTCACCTCGGCGACCTTCGAACCGGATGCCGCGGGCACCCCGGTCTGCTCCTCCTACCTGTGGGCGACCCCGCGCGAGTGGGCCGCCATCGGGCAGTTCGCGCTGCAGGACGGCGAGTGGAACGGCGAGCGGCTGCTCCCGGACGGCTGGATGGCGCAGAGCCTCACCGTCCTCGACGTCGACGAGACCGACGACCCGGGCAACGGCATGAGCTGGCGCGGGAACGTGCTCCCCGGCGGCGAGCTCCGCTGGCCCGAGCTGCCGGTCGACACGTTCTACGCGGCCGGGCACGACGGGCAGAAGGTGCTGATCGTGCCATCCGAAGGCCTCGTCGTGGTGCGCATGGGCTTCACGCCCGAGCTCGACGCCGACCCGTCGGTCGTGCGACTCGTCGACGAGGCGATCGCCGCCCTCGGGTGATCCGCGCCGATCCGGTCGGAATACGACCGACGTCGGGCGTAGCCTGCGGGCATGACCGGAGAGAAGTACGACGTCAAGCGGGCGTACCGCGACCTCTACGCGCCGTCCGCTCGCGAGTTCACCCTGGTCGACGTGCCGCCGATGCGGTACCTCGCCGTCGACGGGCACGGCGACCCGAACACGGCCCCCGAGTACGCCGACGCCGTCGAGGCGCTGTACTCGGTCGCGTACGCGGTCAAGTTCCGCAGCAAGAAGGAGCTCGGACGCGACTTCGTGGTCGCGCCGCTCGAGGGGCTCTGGCGTGCCGACGACCCGGCCGCGTTCCTCACCCGCGACAAGGCCGCGTGGAGCTGGACGATGCTCATCGCCCAGCCCGAGTGGATCGACGAGCCGCTCGTCGCCGAGGGCGTCGCGGCCGCCCGCGCGAAGGACGACCGTCCCGCGCTCGACCTGGTGCGGCTCCGCGAGCTGCACGAGGGCCCGTCGGCGCAGATCCTGCACCTCGGCTCGTACGACGACGAGACGCCCACGCTCGCGCGCCTGCACGACGAGTGGATGCCGCAGCACGGGCTCACCTTCGCGGGCGACCACCACGAGGTCTACCTGAGCGACCCGCGCCGGACCGCGCCCGAGAAGCTCCGCACCATCCTGCGCCAACCGGTGCGACCCGCCTGACCGGCCGAACCGGGGAGAATGGACGGGTGACGCTCCCCGCCCCCATCACCATCGACCGCGGCGACCTCGCCGACGAGCGCGTCCTGCGCCTGCTCACCGACCACCTCAGCGACATGTTCGCGACCTCGCCGCCCGAGAGCGTCCACGCGCTCGACGTCTCCGGGCTGGCGGTGCCCGAAGTGACGTTCTGGACCATCGCCGACGGCGACGACGTCGTCGGCTGCGTGGCGCTCAAGGAGCTCGACCCCCAGCACGGCGAGCTGAAGTCGATGCGCACGGATGCCGCCGCCCGCGGCCGAGGGCTGGGCGCCCGGCTGCTCGAGCACGTGCTCGCCGAGGCCGCCCGCCGAGGCTACCGGCGCGTGAGCCTCGAGACCGGGTCGCAGGACTTCTTCGCCCCCGCGCGCACGCTCTACACCAAGTACGGCTTCAGCGAGTGCGGCCCGTTCGGCGACTACGCCCTCGACCCGCACAGCGTCTTCATGACCCTGGAGCTCGACCCGGCGACGCGGTAGCGCGTTCGCGGCGGATCGTCAGCAATCGCCCCGGCGGACCGGGTTACGGTCGGATGCATGGCGTCGTCGACCACGAACGCGGCTCCGCGCATCACGCCGCGGCCGCGCCTGCGCGTGCGCGGGTCGTCGGCGCAGCGCGACGACGAGCTGCCGCCCTGGACGCGCCGGCTCGCCGAGGGTGACGACGCCGGGTTCTTCGGCCCCGGCAGCGCGGTCTGGGCGGTGAACGGCGCCCTGCCGACGCTGGTCGCCGGCATCCGCGCCCTGCTGCTCCAGACGCTGCATCCGGGCGCGATGGCGGGCGTGCACGATCACTCGCGCTACCGCGACGATCCGCTCGGGCGCCTCGACGGCACCATCCGCTGGGTCGCGACGACGACGTTCGGCGACCGCCGCCAGGCGACCGAGGCCTCGGCGTTCGTGAGCCGCCTGCATGAGAAGGTGCGCGGCACCTACACGGATGCCGCGGGCGCCGCGCGCGCGTACTCCGCCGCCGACCAGGACCTGCTGCGGTGGGTGCACGACGCATTCACCGAGGCGTTCCTCGGCGCCCACGGCGTGTGGGGGCGGCCGATCCCGGGTGGGCCCGACGCGTACGTGCGCGAGTGGGCCGAGGCCGGCCGGCTCATGGGCGTCGAGCATCCTCCGACCAGCGTCGCCGAACTGCACGCCGAGCTCGCCGGTTTCCTGCGCGGCGCGAAGGTCGACGACCGCGTCGCCAGCGCCGTGCGGTTCATCCGACGCCCGGGGCTTCCGGGCCTGACCGGACGGCTCTACCCGATCCTCTTCGGCGGCGCGGTCGCCTCGCTCGACCCGGCGTACCGGCGCCTGCTCGGCCTGCGCCGGCCGTGGTGGCCGGCGATCACGCTGACGCGGATCGTGCTCCGCGCGGGCGAGCGGGTGCTGGGGCGGATGTCGCCCAGCGAGCGTCACGCGCGGATGCGCATCGCCCGGCTTGCGGCGAGCCTCGAGGGGTCGCCCGCGAACCGGCCCTCGACGGAGCCCGGCCCCGCTGGCTAGGGTGAACCCCACGGACGGGCGCGACGCCCGTCATCGGCGTCCGGGGGGAGGAGCCGAGCGTGAACTGGTTCTACGAGACCAGCGTCTGGATCACGCTGCCGTTGTTCCTGATCGTGTTCGTCGCCGCATCCTGCGGCATCGTGATCGGACTGCGGCCGATGGTCGCGCGGCTCGTCTCCGACACGAAGGAATGGGATCGCGCGCTCGGACACGTGATCGGCACGTTCGGCGTGTTCTTCGGCATCCTGCTCGCCCTCGTCGCGGTGTCGGTGTACGAGAACCTCGCGCACACGCGCGAGGTCGTGATCGAGGAGGCGAGCCGGGCGGGGGCGCTCTACCGCGCGAGCTCCGGGCTCCCGGATGGCGCGGGCGACCGGATGCACGACACCCTCGGCGAGTACCTGCGCACGGTCATCGACGAGGACTTCCCCTCGCAGCAGCGCCAGGTGCTCCCGACCGCGAGCGACGCGCAGACCGACGAGCTCGAGGAGATCCTCGACGCCGTCGAGGCCGAGTCGCTCACCGAGCAGGCCCAGTTCAAGCAGGCGCTCGAGACGTTCGACACCTTCATCGAGTCGCGCCGCGCACGGATCGACGCCACGACCCTCGCGATGCCGCCTCTGCTCTGGATCGTGATCTGGGTGGGCGCGATCATCAACGCGGTGCTCATCGCGTTCATCGCGGTGCGGAATCGGCGACTGCACCTGCTCATGGCGGGCATGCTCTCGCTGTTCATCGGCCTCGTCATCTTCGTCACGGCCGACATGGACCATCCCTATGCCGGAGACATCGCGATCGACGCGGGCGCGTTCGACCGCGTGCTCGAGCAGGTCGTCGAGCCCGGAGCCGGCTCGGGTTAGCCGACGCCGACCTGGCCCTCCCAGAAGCCGGGGCCGTCGGTGTCGGTCGACGTGATCTGCCAGCCGAGCGCGCCCGTGCCCTCGTCGACGCCCTCGAGCAGCGCCGGGTCGGCGAGGCGCGCGGCGATGGCCTCGGCCTCGGCGGTCGTGACGCGCGCGATGTACAGCTTCGGGAACTGCGGCCCCTCGAGCAGCACCTCGGCGTGCGGATGCTCGGCGGCGATCGAGATGAGCTCGTCGATCAGGTTCGGCGACGTGACGCCCTCGATGTGGGAGAAGCGCAGCAGCGGCTGGTCGGAGCGCAGCGCGAACGAGCCGCCCTGCACGAACAGGGGCGTCTCCATGAGCGCCTCGAACCGGTCCGCGACGCGATCGGGCTCGAGCAGGGCGGCGTACGGCCAGCCCGCGACGAACGCGAGGCCCACCACGCCATCGACCTCGGCGGCGTCGAGCAGGCCCTCGACCGTGGCCCGTGAGGTCGCGGCATCCGTCTCGGGGGTGACCTCGAACGACCACCACGGCTCGACGAACGTGCCCGCCGCACCGGCGCCGGTGCCCGAACCCGCGGCCGACTCGGGCGCGTCGGCGGTGAGCGTGATCGGGTCGGCCCAGTCGAGCCCGGCCGCGATCTCGGGCGTGCGCTCGGCGGCGGCGAGCACGTCGTCGCGGTCGGCGTCGGACGCGATCGTGACGGTCGTGTAGCGCGGGTTCTCGTCGGCGGGCTCCATGCCGCCGATCTCGACGGACTCCACGCCCGGGAGCTCGGCCAGGTCGGCCTTCAGTTGCGCCTCGGGATCGGCCGGCGGCTCCTCCGCGGCCGGGGTCGCGCACGCGGAGAGCGCGACGGCGAGGGACGCGGCGACGGCGGTGAGGCGGAGGCGGCGCAGTGCGGTAGGGCGCATCATTCGAGCATGACCCATCTTCCTGAGAGCGGCCAATCGGAGACGAGCCTCAGGCGCTGAGCGCGATCTCGGCGTCGAGCAGCTCCAGGAGCAGGGACGCCGACGCCGGCGACGACTCGCCCACGACGACCGACACGATCCAAGGCGGCGCGGTGGCGGGCAGGGGTCGCACCGCGAGCCCGGCCGCCTGCGGCTTGGACGCGACGTGCTGCGGCACGATCGCGACCCCGAGCCCGCGCTGCACGAGGTCGATGAGCGTGTGCACGTCGTTGACCGTGCACCGCACGCGTCGCGTGACGCCGTGCGCCGCGCACATCCGATCGTTGACCGAGCGCACGGCCCACGCCTCCTGGAAGTCGACGAAGTCGGTGTCGCGCAGGTCGGCCCAGCCGATCGAGTCGAGGGCGGCGAGCGGATGCCGCGGCGGCGCGAGCAGCACCATGGGGCGCCGGCCCAGCTCGGTGCGCGACATCCGCGCCGGCAGTTCGGTACCGGCGACGAACGCGAGGTCGACGGCTCCGTCGCGGACGCCGGCGACGAGGTCGTGCGAGCCGGCCTGCGTGAAGTCGAGGTCGACGAGCGGATGGCGCCGGCGGACGCGTTCGAGCAGGCCCGCGACATCCACGAACCCGAGGCACTGCTCGGCGCCGACGCGCAGGCTGCCGGAGAGCTCATGGGCGGCGCGGAGCACGGCATCGCGCGCGGCGCTCGCCTGCGCGAGCATGGTGCGGGCGTGGGGGAGCAGTGCCAGGCCGGCCTCGGTCGGCTGCACCCGGCGGGTGGTGCGCTCGAAGAGCGGCGTGCCGAGCTCGTCCTCGAGGCTCCGGATCGCGGCCGACAGCCCCGACTGCGAGACGCCGCAGATCGCCGCCGCGCGCGTGAACTGCTGCTCGTCGGCGAGCGTCACGAGGTACTCCATCTGACGCAGATCCATCCATCAAGACTAGTTGTGAATCGCATGAGCGAGAATCGTTGGACTTCTCAATCGCTCCTGCCTAGGGTGAATCCGCACCCCCGACCCCAGGAGCGAACCGATGAAGACCATCCCCCTCGGCGGCACCGACCTCGCCGTCCCCAACGTCACGCTCGGCGTCATGCGCATCCAGCAGATGACGGATGACGCGGTGCGCGAGCTCGTCGGCACGGCCCGCGACGCCGGGATCGACTTCTTCGACCACGCCGACATCTACGGCGACGAGCTGCACGGCTGCGAACGCCGCTTCGCCGAGGCGCTGCAGCTCACGCCGTCCGAGCGCGACGAGATCACGATCCAGACCAAGTGCGGCATCGTGAAGGAGCCCTGGGGCTTCGACTTCTCGTACGAGCACATCATGTCGTCGGTCGAGGGCTCGCTGCGCGCGCTCGGCACCGACCGCATCGACGTGCTCCTCCTTCACCGGCCCGACGCCCTCGTCGAGCCCGACGAGGTCGCGCGGGCGTTCGACGAGCTCGCGGCGGCCGGCAAGGTGCTGCACTTCGGCGTCTCGAACCACACGCCCGGGCAGATCGAGCTGCTGAAGAACTCGGTGACCCGGCCGATCGTCGCGAACCAGCTGCAGCTCTCGATCACGCACGCGCCGACCGTCGCGCAGGGACTCGCCGCGAACATGCAGGGCATCGAGCAGTCGGCGAGCCTCGACCTCGGAATCGTCGACTACTGCCGGCTCAACGACATCACGATCCAGGCGTGGTCCCCGTTCCAGGCGGGGTTCTTCACGGGCGTGTTCCTCGACTCGCCCGAGTACCCCGAGCTCAACGCCGCGATCGATCGCCTGGCCGCGAAGTACGACGTGCCGACGATCGCGATCGCGACCGCGTGGATCACCCGCCACCCCGCCGACATGCAGGTCGTGCTGGGCACGACCACGCCGGAGCGCGTCGCGGCGGCCGCGCAGGGCTCCGACGTCCCGCTGACGCGCTCGGAGTGGTACGAGCTCGTCCAGGCGGCCGGGTACACCGTGCCCTGACCCGCGCATGCCGGCGTCGGCATACGAATGTCGACAACGCCTGGAGCCCGTTCCGCTGACGACGGAGCGGGCTCCGGTGCGTCCTGCCGAGGCCGCGATCGGCGCGGATCCGTTCTCGGGCTCGATGAGGCGAGGGCTTGCGTGGGTCGATTGAAACGTGCAAGGCTGTGGATCGGTCTACTGTTGTAGATCGGTCTACACAATATCCGGCGACGACGGCGGGAGACGACGTCGCACCACCGCGATCCACCTTCGATGGAGAGGGAGTAACAGATGCAGTTGAGCCGGAAGCACGGCGGGGACGGACCCCGCTCACGCAGACGCCTGGCGGCGCTGATCACCGGCGCCATCATGCTGTCGAGCGGCGTCCTCGCCACGACCGCCGTGCCGGCGGCAGCGGAGGACTGTTCGGCGTACCCGTGGATGGACACGTCCACGAGTTCCGAGGAGCGGGCGAACGCCTTGCTCGACGCGAGCTCGCAGCACCAGATGTACCGCTGGCTCGTCGAGCAGCCGGCGAACACCCCGACCAGGACCAGCTGGAACCCGGGCTTCGCGGGGGAGGCGCCGGTGGTCTACCCGGCGCAGCTGCCCTGCACGCCCGTCGTGATCTACGCCAACGGCCCCGACGGCGTCTACACCAAGGCCGGCACGACCGCTTGGCCCGGCCCGATCGCCGTCGCCTCCACCTGGAACCTCCAGCTCGGCGAGGAGAAGGCGGTGGCCCACGGCAGCGAGTCCTTCGACAGCCGCAGCGCGGTCGTGCTCGGACCGGGCATCGCCAGCGGGCGCACTCCGCTCTCCGGCCGCACCTCCGAGTACTTCGGCGAGGACCCCCTGCTCTCCGGCCTCATGGCGGCCGCGAACGTGCGCGGCCTCGAGCACGGCAACCCCGACAAGCCCGTCGTCGCGAACCTCAAGCACTACGTCGCGAACGAGCAGGAGGTCGACCGGCAGACCAGCTCGTCGAACATCGACGAGCGCACCCTCCGCCAGGTGTACGACCTGCCCTATGAGATCGCCGTCAAGGAATCCGACCCGGGCAGCGTCATGTGCTCCTACAACCAGGTCAACGGCGTGTACGCGTGCGAGAACCCGATCCTCACCACCAGCCTCGACGAGCAGATGGGCTTCGACGGGTACGTGATGAGCGACTTCGGCTCGGTGCACTCGACCGCCGCGTCGCTCGACGCCGGGCTCGACCAGGAGCTCAACCGCCCGATCTGGTACACCCCTGCCCGCCTCGACGCGGCCCTCGCCGCAGGCGAGATCACGCAGGCCCAGATCCGGCAGTCGGCGTTCGACGTCGTGCACACCTACATCGAGAAGGGCCTGTTCGACCACCTCGTGCCGGCCACCGCGATCCCGAACGTGTCGACCGCCGAGCACAAGGCGCTCGCCCGCGAGATCGCCGAGCAGAGCACGGTGCTGCTGAAGAACGAGGGCGTGCTGCCGCTGGCGGATGACGCGCCCACGGTGGCCGTCGTCGGCCAGACCGCATCCGCCACGGCCACGGGCGGCGTGAGCGCCAAGACCGGCTGCGCCTGGTACCTCGTGTTCGCCCGCAACACCGCGCTCAACTGCGACGCGATCGTCGACCCGCTGACCGGCATCACCGAGCGGGTGCAGGAGGCCGGCGGCCAGGTGCTCTACGCCAATGGCGCCGACCTGACGCAGGCGGCGTCGGTCGCGGCGCAGGCGGACGTCGCGATCGTCTTCGGCCACTACACCATGGGCGAGACGACCGACCTGGCCGACCTGCGACTCGACGCGAACGGCGACGCGCTCGTCGAGGCGGTGGCCGCGGCATCCGACCGCACCGTCGCCGTCATCAACGCGGGCAGCGCGGTCGATATGCCGTGGATCGACGACGTCGACGCGGTGCTGCACGCGTGGCACTCGGGCGAGCAGTTCGGCCCGGCGCTCGCGGCGCTGCTCTGGGGCGACGTGAACCCGTCGGCCAAGCTGCCGATGACGTTCCCGAAGTCGGTCGCCGACACGCCCACCAACACGCCCGAGCAGTACCCGGGTGTCTTCTCCGACGGCTCGACGACGCGCCCCGCCGGCTCGACCGAGATCCGCCAGGTCGAGTACTCCGAAGGGCTCGAGGTCGGATACAAGTGGTACGACGAGCAGGGCATCGAGCCGCTGTTCGAGTTCGGCCACGGCCTCTCGTACACGTCGTTCGAGTACTCCGACCTGAAGGTGAAGGTCGACCGCGACCGGGCGGGCCAGCGCGCCGTGGCGACGGTCTCGTTCACGGTGGCGAACACCGGCGACCGCGACGGCGCCGAGATCCCGCAGGTCTACCTGACCCTGCCGGACGCCGCGGGCGAGCCGGGCAAGCGACTCGTCGCGTTCGACCGGCTCGAGCTGGCCGCCGGCGAGACCACGCGGGTCGAGCTCGTGCTCGACTCGGCCGCGAGCAGCCAGCCGTTCTCGGTCTGGGATGTCGACGCCGACCGGTGGGTCGCGCCGAAGGGCCGGTTCGAGGTCTCGGTCGGCTCGTCGTCGCGCGACATCCACCTGACCGACACGCTGCAGTTGAACATCACGATGCCGGCTGCGGCGGCGAACGGGCGCGGCTGACGCGCTGACGCGCGAACCGCACGGACCGGGGGGGGGGGGGGGGGGGGGGGGGGGGGGGGGGGGGGGGGGGGGTGGGGGGTGGGGGGGGGGGGGTGGGGGGGGGGAGGGGGGAGGAAGAGAAAAGGAGGCGAAAAACAGCACAAACACACCCCCCCCCCCCCCCCCCCTCCCCCCCCCCCCCCCCCCCCCCCCCCCCCCCCCCGCCTGCGTTCTCGGCCGGCCGCCGCGGTCACCCGACCGCCGGTGCGAGTCGGTCCGACGGCAGGCCGCGCCGGCGGATGAGCCACTCGGCGACGATGAGGTTGGGCAGCCAGGCGAGGAACGGCACCGCGGCGTACGCGTTCGCGAATGCGGCATCCGCGTCGAACCCGGCCGGTCCGGCGAACGGGACCTGGGCGAGGATGAGCAGCGGCAGCCAGATCCGCAGGGTCACGGCCGAGTAGGTGAGGGCGAAGTTGCGCATCATCCAGGCGCGGTGGCTCGCGACATCCCGCGCCCGGATCGCCCGGTACCCGCGCCATCCGGTGACGAGCCAGAGCGCGCCGAGGGCGCCGAAGCCGAACAGCCCGACGAGCCCCGCCTGGTTGACTGGCGCGAGCGCGATGCCCGCGAGGGCCGCCGCGGCGACCGCGACGAGGTAGGTGCGGCCGACCCGGCGGTGGGCGCGCGGATGCCGCGACCTGAGGCCGCGCCAGAACTGCAGCGGCCCGAGCACCAGCGCGATGCCGCCGCCGATCACGTGCGTGAAGAAGGCGACGAGCACGGGCCAGGGACGTCCCTCGTACCAGTCGGCGAGACCGCCGCTCGATTCCGCCAGCGGCGCGGTGAGGTAGGGCACCACCGCGAACGCGGCGATCGCGAGCGAGCTGAGCAGCACCCACGACCACCCGATGCGGGAGGCGAGTTGCGGGCGGGCGGGTGCCGCGGGGCGCGGCGCCTCGGGTGGCGCGGCGGGAGCGGCGGCGGAGGTCGAGGTCGCGGTCATGCGCCGAAGGTACCGAGGCGCCGCGCGTCGCCGACATGCGGCGAACCCCCGGATCGGGAGGGTGGCCCGCCGCGTCAGCCGGCCGACGCCACCGCGGCGCGGATGTCTTCGTCGATGAGGTCGGCGTTCATGGCGGTGCCCGCGGCGTTGCCGGCGGCCATCGACATGGGCACGGTGGCGCGCGCCGAGACGACGTTGCCGGCGCCCCACACGCCGCGAACGCTGGTGCGGCCATCGTCGTCGACGAGCACCCAGTCGACGCCGTCGTTGCGGATGCGGCGCGCGCCGAGCTCGCGGAGCACGTGGTCGTTCGGCTCGGGCCGCGGCGCGACGAAGATCGCATCGACCTCGCGCTCGGTGCCGTCGTCGTAGCGGATGGCCCGAAGCGCGCCGCGTTCGTCGGCGACCACCTCGGCGATGGCCCGCTCCTCGATCTCGATGTCGCGCGCTGCGAGGGCCGCGCGTGCGGCGGACGGCAGGGACAGGCCGTTCGCGTGGAACACCACGTCGGAGGAGAGCTGGCGGAGCAGCTGCGCCTGGTGCGCATTGGCCGCCGAGGTGGGGATCACCGCGATGCGGCGGTCGCGGACCTCCCACCCGTCGCAGTACGGGCACGAGACGACGCCCGACCCCCAGTGGTCGGCGAGGCCGGGCACGTCGGGCAGCCGATCAGTGAGGCCGGTGGCCACGAGGATGCGGCGGGCGGTATGGCGTTCCCCCGACGCGAGCACGACCTCGAACGAGGTCGGATCGGTGTCGAGCTGCGCCGCCGTGGCGACCTCGGCGGACTCGATGGCGACGTCGTCGTAGCGCGTGAGCTCGGCGCGACCCGCCGCGAGCAGGTCGAGCGGCGAGGAGTGGTCGCGACCCAGCACGCCGTGCATGTGCCCGGCGACGCGGTTGCGCGGGGCCCCGCCGTCGACCACGAGCACGCGGCGGCGCGAGCGTCCGAGCATCAGGGCGGCGCTCAGGCCGGCGCTGCCGCCTCCGACGACGATGACGTCCCAATCGCCCATCTACCGGCCCTCCTCCTGAGCGCGGGCCTCAGCGTCGACCGCTGCGTCGGCGCTCGGCTCGGCGTCGGAGGCGACCACGAAGTACGCGCCCGTCGGGTCGGTGAGCCCCGCACGGCGGCCTGACGGAAGGTCCCACGGTGGCACGACGAGCGTCGCGCCGGCCGCGACCGCCCGCGCGACGGCCTGCTCGACCTCCTCGACGCCGAAGGCGACGCTCCAGTACGGCGGCAGGTCGGCTCCCAGGAGGCCGCTCGCGTCGAGGATGCCGGCGTAGTCGTGCCGCGCGTGCCGGTAGACGCCGTATCGCGGCTCACCCGTGCCGTAGTCGATGCTCCAGTGGAACGCGTGCGCGTAGAACCGCTCGGCCGCCTCGAAGTCGCTCGCCGCGAGCTCGAACCGCACGGCGGTGTCGAGCTCGCCGAACGCGTCGAAGCCGGGCAGCCCGCCGGGCTGCCAGTAGCCGACGACCGCGCCGGTCGCGTCGATGGCAAGCCCCATGACGCCCATCTCGGGGATGTCGAGCGGCTCGAACAGGACCGTGCCGCCGGCCTCGGCGATCCGCTCGCTCGTGGCCGCCGCGTTGTAGGTGAGCAGGTACACCGTCCAATGCGTCGGCGAGGGGTCGGACTCCTGCCGCAGCGCGGCGCCGGCGACCCGCCGGCCCTCGTGCCGGAACGTGACGTAGCCGCCGTACCGCTCGTCGCCGTACTCGGGGGTCCAGCCGAAGAGCGACTCGTAGAACGCGACCGTGCGCTCGAGGTCGGTCGTGGTCACGTCGACCCACGCCGGCGCACCGGCGACGAGGTCATCGGGTCCGGGCATGCGCGCCTCCTGTCGGGTGCCATCGGCAGGTCGGCACGCTCACCGTGGAGCGGATGCCGACGAGCGCGATGCTAACACCGCCCTCCGTCGCTCGACCATGCCCCGACCGAGGCGGCGTGCGCGGCGCGCGGCACCCGCGTTCATCGGCCGGGCAGCGCCTCCAGGATGCGGGCGCGCAGCGCGTTGCCGCGCTCGGCGAACCCGCGCTGCCGGCGCACGTACTCGGCCTTGCCCTCGGGCGTCTCGATCCGCACGGGCTCGCCGCCCCACGGTGCGATGTCGTACGGCGAGGCCTGCATGTCGAGGTACCGGATGTCGCGGGCCAGCTCGAACGCGTCGAGCAGCAGTTCGCCCGGCACGAGCGGCCCGAGCTTGACCGCCCACTTGTACACGTCCATGCCGGCGTGCAGGCAGCCCGGCTGCTCGAGCTCGGGCTGGTCCTCGCGCGTGGGCGCGAACCGGTTGCGCGGGACCGCGTCGGGCGTGAAGAACCGGAAGGCGTCGATGTGCGTGCACCGCAGCTCGTGCGCCTCCACGACCTCATCGGTCGCGGCCTGCCCGAGTCGCAGCGGCACCGGATGGCGATGCTCGCGCTGCCGGTACACCATCGCCCACTCGTGCAGGCCGAAGCAGCCGAACTGTCCCGGGCGCGACGCGGTGAGCCGCAGCATCCGCTCGACCGCGCGCAGCATCGGGCCCTTCTCGCGGTGCATCGCGTCGACGTCGACGGTCAGGCCGCCGGTTGCGCCGTTCGTGTACCAGCGCCATTCCGCGCGCGGCGTGCTCGCGGCATCCGCCAGCTCGACACCCGCGCCGGGGTGCCACCGTCGCAGGAGCGCGGGCGAGTAGGAGTAGTAGGTGGAGAGGAAGTCCTCGATCGGGTGCCCCTCACCGCGAGCGCGGCGCTCGCGGTGGCCGGCCGTGAGCGCGTCGGCCCGCTCGGCGTGCGCCGCCTCGCGGGCGCGCCACTCGTCGGCGGCGAGCGCACGGGCGGGGGCGCGGGCCGCGGTCGGCGAGGCGGTCGGAGTCACCCGACGAGGATACGCGGCGGCCGCCGGGCGCGACATCCGCTCACCTTCTGGGCCATCCGCTCACGGTTTGCAGGACAATCGGGGATGTGTTGGACGGATCGCGCTGATCGGTCCTGTGAATCGCGGGTTCTCCTGCGAATCGCAGCTCGTGAATCGCGGGGACGCGTCAGCCGCCCCGACCGGCGGACCAGCCGAGGACCGCCATCTTGAGCGCGAGCAGGAACCCGAGCGCGGTCAGCGGCGTGACCTCGCGGTCGGGCGTCACGAGCGAGTCGCGCCACACCTTCTCGATCGGGTAGCCGACCGACATGATCGCGCCGAGCACGCCGAGGACCCGCGCGGCGAGCACCGGCGGCCGTGACGCGGTGGGGAGCGCGATGCTCGCCGCGCCCTGCACGGCGAGCATCGTCGTCGGTGCCGAGAGCGAGGTGCCCTCGATCCAGTGCCGCGCCCGCATCTCGTCGACCGACCTGATGCGGACGCCGGGCACGTCACCCGGCAGGCCATCGCGGTACGCCTTCCGGAGTCCGAGCACGCCGAGCATGAGCTGCACCCGTCCGATCGCCCCCACGAGCCGCAACATGCGCTCATGCTGGCACCGTTGATGCCTGGCGGCAAGCGGCGAGCCGCTCAGTGGTAGCGGCCGCTGTACGCGTTGAGCGCCGGCTGCCCGCCGAGGTGGGCGTAGAGCACGTTCGAGTCCTTCGGGATGTCGCCGCGCGAGACCAGGTCGACCAGCCCCGCCATCGACTTGCCCTCGTAGACGGGATCGAGGATCACGCCCTCGAGGCTGCCCGTGAGTCGCATCGCCTCGTCGGTCGACTCGACCGGGATGCCGTAGTAGTCGCCGGCCCAGCCTTCGAGCACCGTGATCTCGTCGTCGCGCACCTCGCGGCCGAGGCCGATGAGCTCGGCGGTGTTCCGGGCGATCCGCGCGACCTGGTCGCGGGTCTCGTCGATCTTCGCCGACGCGTCGATGCCGATGACGCGGCGCGGACGGCCGCCGAAATTGTGCTCGAGGTCGGCGAAGCCGGCGATCATGCCGGCGTGCGTCGAGCCGGTGACCGAGCACACCACGATCGTGTCGAAGAAGACCCCGAGCTCGTCCTCCTGCGCGGCGACCTCGTGCGCCCAGTTCGCGAAGCCGAGGCCGCCGAGCGGGTGGTCGGACGCGCCCGCGGGGATCGCGTACGGGGTGCCGCCCGCGGACTCGACATCCGCGATCGCCTGCTTCCACGACTCGCGGAAGCCGATGCTGAAGCCCGCCGGCGACAGGCGGACGTCGGCGCCCATGAGCCGCGAGAGCAGGATGTTGCCGACGCGGTCGTTCACGGAGTCGGGCCAGTCGACCCAGTGCTCCTGCACGAGCACGGCCTTCATGCCGAGGTGCGCGGCGACGGCCGCGACCTGACGCGTGTGGTTGGACTGCACGCCGCCGATCGAGACCAGCGTGTCGGCGCCCTTCGCGAGGGCGTCGGGAACGAGGTACTCGAGCTTGCGGGTCTTGTTGCCGCCGAACGCGAGGCCACTGTTCACGTCCTCCCGCTTCATCCAGACGCGGGCGCCGCCGAGGTGGGCGCTCAGGCGGTCGACCGGATGGATCGGGCTCGGCCCGAACGTCAGTCGGTGGCGGGGGAAGTCGGCGATGGCCATGGTGCTCCTTGTCGGGATGGGTTGGGAAGGGCGTCTCGTCGTCATCGTCGAGGTGGAGCAACCGGCCGCGGGTCGACCAGTCGTCCTCGGACGCTCGGTGGTCGAGCGAGCGGGACCGGCGGCATGCAATATATTGCAGCGAATGGCTCGGTGCCTGTCAAGGCGGGTGACGCTTCCCGGATGTCGGTGCTGGGGCGTAGCGTGTGCCGCATCCGAGCGCGGCGGCGCCGAGGGGGGCGACCGCGGGCACCCGATCCAAGGAGGCATCATGGCCAACCTCGTCGTGCACTTCGAGATCCACGCCAGCGATCCGCAACGGCTCATCGACTTCTACTCCGAACTCCTCGGCTGGCGCTTCACGCAGTTCGGCGACACCCCGTACTGGACCATCGAGACCGGGGAAGGATCGATCGGCAACGTGGCGGGGCAGCCCGGCATGGGCATCAACGGCGGGCTCACCCAGCGCGAGGGGCCCGCACCCCAGCCCGGTGCGCCCGTCAACGGCTGCGACATCGTCATCGGCGTCGACGGGAACATCGACGAGTACTTCCGCCGCGCCGTCGAGCTCGGCGCCGTCGAGTCGATGCCCGCCACCGACTCGCCGCCCATCGGGCGCTGGGGCTACCTCATCGACCCCGACGGCAACCTGTTCGGGCTCATCTCCGACACGCTGTCCGACGGCACGAAGGTGAACATGGAGGCGCCGCCCAGCGCCTGATGCGGGTGTCGCCGGCCGCTGTCGGTGGCCGATGCCAGACTGGGCGGGTGCTGCTCCAGGAGCTCGTCGCGACCGCCGAGCGGGTCGCGTCCACGAGGTCGCGCCTCGCGAAGGTCGACGCGCTCGCCGCGGTGCTCACCGGCCTCGACCGTGATGAGATCCTGCCCGCGATCGGGTTCCTCACCGCGAAGCCCAGGCAGGGGCGCGTCGGGGTCGGATGGCGCGGCCTCACCGGGGCGATGGGCGAGCCGGCCGAGGTGGCGACGCTCGGCATCCTCGACGTCGATGCGGCGCTCGATCGGCTCGCCGCGGCATCCGGTGCCGGCTCGTCCGCCGAGCGGGCGCGCATCCTCCGAGAGCTCGGATCGCGTGCCACCGGCCCCGAGCAGGACTTCGTGTCCCGCGTCATCCTCGGCGAACTGCGCACGGGGGCGCTCGAGGGCGTGCTGACCGACGCGATCGCGCGCGCCGCCGATCGGCCCGGCGAGGTCGTGCGCCGGGCCGCCATGCTCTCGGGCGACCTGGGCGAGACCGCGCGCCTGGCACTGACCGGCGCGCCCGGCGATCTCGAGGCGATCGGCCTCGTGGTCGGTCGGCCGGTGCTGCCGATGCTCGCGGGCACCGCGTCGAGCGCGTCGGCGGCCCTCGAACAGGCCGGCGAGGCGTCGGTCGAGTACAAGCTCGACGGCGCCCGCATCCAGGTGCACCGGGCGGGCGACGAGGTGCGGGTCTTCACGCGCAACCTCGCCGACATCACGCACCGGGTGCCCGAGGTCGTCGAGGTGGTCCGGCGCATGCCCGTGCGCGAGGTGATCCTCGACGGCGAGACGCTGTCGCTCGACGAAGACGGCGCCCCCCGTCCCTTCCAAGACACCATGTCGCGCTTCGGGGCCGAGGCGGCGCGCGAGGTCCTGCTGCATCCCTGGTTCTTCGACGTGCTGCACGTCGACGGCCGCGACCTCCTCGACGAGCCGCTCTCAGCGCGCCTGCGCGAGCTCGAGCGCGTCGCGGGTCCCCATCGCATCCCCGGCGAGGTCACCGACGACCCCGCGGTCGCCGAGCGCGTCGCCCGCGAGGCGCTCGCCGCCGGGCACGAGGGCATCGTCGTGAAGGGCATCGACGCGCCGTACGCGGCGGGCCGGCGCGGAGCGAGCTGGCTGAAGGTCAAGCCCGTGCACACGTACGACCTCGTCGTGCTCGCCGCCGAGTGGGGGTCGGGCCGGCGCACGGGCTGGCTGTCGAACCTGCACCTCGGCGCGCTCGACCCGGCGGGCGACTTCGGCGAGCCCGGCGGGTACGTGATGGTCGGCAAGACCTTCAAGGGCCTCACCGATGAGCTGCTGCGCTGGCAGACCGAGCATTTCCCCACCCTCGAGACGCGCCGCACGTCGAACACCGTGTGGCTCGCGCCGGCCACGGTCGTCGAGATCGCGATCGACGGCGTCCAGCGCTCCAGCCGGTACCCGGGCGGCATCGCGCTGCGCTTCGCGCGCGTGAAGCGGTACCGCGACGACAAGCGGCCCGACGAGGCCGACACGATCCAGACGTTGCGCGGGCTGCTGCGCGGCGGCGAGACCGAGGGGGAGGCCGATGGCGGATGAAACGACGGGCGCGGGTCGCGTGCGGCAGCTGCGGCTCGTGGTCGAAGCGGCGGACTTCGAGGCCGCGCTCGCGTTCTTCCGCGACGTGCTCGGCATGCCCGAGCAGGAGGCGTACAGCGGTGAGGATGGCGCCGAGGTGCGGATCCTCGAGGCGGGGCGCGCGACGCTCGAACTCTCGAACCCCGCGCAGGTGCGCTTCATCGACCGGGTCGAGACCGACGGCGGCCGCAGCGACCGGCTGCGCGTCGCGCTCGAGGTCGACGACGCTGCCGCGGTCACCGGCGAGCTGGTCGAGGCGGGCGCCGAGCTCGAGGCCGCAGCCCGCGAGACCCCGTGGCGGTCGGTGAACGCGCGGCTGCGCGCTCCCGCCGGCCTGCAGCTCACGATCTTCCAGGAGCTCGACTAGCGGCGCGCTGCGCGCCGGCGCCGACCGGTCGCCGCTTGAACGTCGCCGGCCGCTGCCCGAGTCGCCCGTGGCGCCTCGCCCGTCGCACGCGACGCCTCGCCCGTCGCACGCGACGCCTCGTGCGTGGCCGGTCGCCCGTGCCGCTGGTCGCGCGACGACCGCGCCGCGCCTCGCGCGTCGCGTCGCGCAGCGCGCCGAGGCGTACCGTTCACAGGAGACCCAGCGATGTACAGGACGAACTGCGCGATCCGCTCCTGTCGATCGTCGCTTCTCCTGTGATCCGCCCTCGTGGCGACGCGGTCTGGAAGGGAGGACGTGGGCCGCAACGTCGGACATGGGCGCCAACGTGGGACCGAATCGCCCTCACGCGTCCGACAGTGCGGCGATCGTCAGACATTGCGGACATCGTCCTACGGGCTGAACTCGGGCACGCCGAGGCCCGGCCGCCGCGGCGGCGGTCCCGCCGGCCGGTCACTCGTCGATTCGGATGCCGGTGACCGGCACGCCCGCGCGCTCGTACACCAGTGAGACGGCGCCCTTCGGGAAGGCGATCGGCTGCTGCGCCAGTGCGAAGGCCGCCGGCACGGTCCCGGTGTCGAAGAGGCGCTTACCGGTGCCGAAGGCGATCGGGTAGAGGTACAGGTTGAGCCGATCCACGAGGTCGGCGGCGAGCAGCGACCGGGCGAGCGCGCCGCTGCCGATCACGTGGATCTCGTCGAAACGCTCCTTGACGGCGGGGATCTCCGCCGCGACATCCGTCACCACCGTCGTGTTCGCCCAGGTGGGGTCGGTGAGCGTGCGCGAGGCGACGAACTTCGGCACTTCCTCGAACTTCGCCCCGATCGGCATGTCGGTGTGCTTCGGCCAGTAGTCGGCGAAGATGTCATACGTCTTGCGGCCGAGCAGCAGCGCGTCGAGCCGGTCGATGCCGGCGCCGATGACGGCTCCCGACTCGTCGTCGAAGTACGGGGCCTGCCATCCGCCGTACTCGAATCCCTCGGAGGGATCCTCCTCGGGCCCGCCCGGCGCCTGGTAGACGCCGTCGAGCGTGATGAACAGGTCGACCGCGAGGATTCCCATGATGTGCTCCCTTCCGCGCGCCACGCTAGCGAGGCAGAGCGCTGCGGTCGAGGGGTGGACGGCGGGTGCAGACCGCCGAACCGTGCGCCGACGGGCTTCGGCGCGACGCGCACCGCGGCGGCTGTGACATCCGCGCGCAGTATTGCATGAGAATCCGCGCCACGGGCCCGTCCGGGGCCGCGTGACGCGGATTCTCATGTGTTCTGCGCGGGCCGCCGCCGGATCAGCGCGCGGCGACGAGCCGCACGCCCGCGACGAGCAGCGGCAGGTAGCACACGAAGCCGAGGACGGCGCCCACCGGGCCGAGCCCGAACGCCGGCACGATCCACGGCAGGAAGCCGAGCGGCGCGATCCACCACGAGATCGCCTTGGCGCGGGCGAGCGCCAGCGAGAGCAGTCCGATGCCGAGGAGGCCCGCGGCCATGCCGGAGTACTGCCAGATCGCGACGCTCCACTCCTTCGCGTTCGCGTCCATGAGCACGGCGTCCTCGATCGCGAGCGTGTTGCCCGCGCTGACCAGGAACCAGTCCGAGAGCAGCAGGCCCGACATCTGGATGGCGCCGAACAGCAGCGTCACCGCGGCGATCGGCAGGAACACCCGCCCTCGCGGGCCGCGCAGCAGGCCGAGCGTCGCGAGCGCGCCGAGGGCGAGGGCCACCCAGCCGTAGTGCAGGAGGTTCGCCGACCAGAGGCTGAGCGCCGGGTCGGCCGCGAGCGACTGGATGTACCCGGCGTCGCCGGGCGCGGTCTGCTCGGGCGAGGTGAGCATGCCGCCGGTCATGAGGACCGGTGCGGCGAGGAGCGCGACACCGCCGAGGCGCTGCAGCCGGTTCGGACGCACCGGGCCGAGGTCGGGCGCGGCAGCGGTCCGGCCGCGGCCGGCCGGGTGGGCGGATGCCGCGGGCGCCGCCGCGGCGGTCGCTGCGGTGCTGGTGGGGGCGGTGGTGGTCGTTGCGGTGCTGGTCGTCGCGGGTGCGAAGAGGTCCATGGTCGTGTGCCTTTCCGGGCGGTTCTGAATCGGTGATCCCAGATTCCGGGCGGCGCGACCCGGGCCGGCAGGGTGCGGCGTCCCGCGGATGTCCCGCATCGCGCCCGGGACATCCGCCCGGCACGTCTCGTGCGGTCAGGCGCGGCCGAGGCCCGCGTCGCGGGCGCGCACGATCGCCTCGGCACGGTCGGCGACCTGCAGCTTCGCGAAGATGTTCGACACGTTGTTGCGCACGGTCTTCGGCGAGAGGAACAGCGTCTGTGCGATCTGCGGATTCGAGCGGCCCGCGGCGAGCAGGTCGAGGATCTCGCGCTCGCGTGCCGTGAGCTGGGGGAACACCTCGGCGGCCGGTGCGGACGCCGGCCCGGCGGCGAAGAACTCGGCGACCCGCCGCGCGATGGCGGCGCCGAAGACGAGCTCGCCGCGCTCGACGGCGCGGATCGCGGTGAGGATCTCGTGCTGGCTGGCACCCTTGACGAGGTAGCCTCGGGCGCCGGCGCGCATCGCCGCGAAGACCGTCTCGTCGTCCTCCGACATGGTGAGCACGACGACGGGCAGGTGCGGATGCCGCGCCACGGCCTCGCGCGTCGCGGCGATGCCGTCGAGCCGGGGCATCTGCACGTCCATCACGACCACGTCGGGTTCGACGTCGTCGATGACCGATTGCGCGGCCTCGCCGTCCTCGGCGGTGGCGACGACGTCGACGCCGTCCAGGGACTCGAGCAGCATCGACAGCCCGTCGCGGTAGACGGGGTGGTCGTCGACGAGCACGACGCGGATCGGATCCTCAGGCATCGGCGGTGGCCTCCATGGGGTCGGGTCGGGTGGCGGCGTCGTGCGCACGGGGCAGGACGGCGCGGATGACGGTGCCTTCGCCGTCGGCGTCGGTGATCTCGAGCGTGCCGCCGAGCTCCTGCGCGCGCTCGCGCAACGACCGCAGGCCGACGCCGCCGACGGCATCGACCGGGATCCCGGTGCCGTCGTCGCGCACCTCGAGCCGCAGCATCCGCTCGTCGTGCTCGAGCCGCACCGAGGCGTGCGTCGCGCCGGAGTGTCGCCGGACGTTCGCGAGCGCCTCCGAGGCGATGCGGTACGCGGCGACCTCGACCGCGGGCGGCAGGTCGGCGGGCGCGTCGCCCGACACCTCGACGACGAGGCCGGCGCCCGTCAGGCGCTCGGCCTGCTGCTCGACCGCGCGCACGAGTCCCAGGTCGTCGAGCGCGGGCGGGCGCAGGTCGTGCACGATGCGGCGGATCTCGGCCATCACCTCGGCCTGGTCGCCGATCGCGGCGTCGACGAGGGCCAGCGAGCGCTGCGGGTCGCGATCCGCCAGGTTGCTCGCGGTCTCGAGGCGGAGCTTCACGCCGCCGAGCAGCGGGCCGAGGCCGTCGTGCAGCTCGCGGCGCAGGCGCGACCGCTCCTCCTCGCGCGCGAGCACCAGCCGTTCGCGGATCGACTGCAGCTCGCGGCGCAGCTCGCCGTTGAGGATCGCGGCCGCGGAGAGCCGCACGAGGTCGCCGAGCAGCCGCTGGTCGCGCGCGGAGACGACCGGGCGCCGACCGGGTTCCATCAGGATGCGCCCGATCACGGCGCCGCCGTGGTCGATCGGCACCTCGACGACGCTCGGCGCCGGCACGCCGACCGACGACGCCAGCGGCCGGCCGTCGGGGCGGTCGAGCTCGACGCGCACGTACCGCGACCCGAACGCCTCCGCGACCGCGGCCGCCAGGTCGCGCAGCTGCTCGGAGGTGCCCTCGGCACGTTCCAGCCGGTCGCCGAGCGACGAGACCACGCCGTACGGGTCGCCCCGGCGCCCGCTCACCAGGCGGTTCGCGACCGCGAACAGCCGCCCGCGCAGCGGCGCGTACGCCACCGTGACGGCCACGACCGCGAGCAGCATCGCGACGCGGTCGTCGATCGCGCTGCCCACGAGCAGCACCACGAGCACGTCGACCGCGACGATCGCGACGATGAGCACCGCGTACACCAGGGTCCACGACAGCAGCCGGTCGATCGCGTACAGGCGGTACCGCGTGACCGCGATCACGACCGAGGCGCTGATGAGCCCGATCGTGACGCCGAGCAGCACGTCGACGATCACCGTCGGCACCAGCGGGTAGATCGCGAGCGCACCCACGAACACCACGCCCGACCACACCAGCCAGCGCAGCTGCGCGCGCTCCTCGGCGTCGGCGTCGAAGCGGCGGCTCACGCACACGATCAGCGAGAGCACGAGGCTCGCCGCGAGGCACGGCAGCGCGATCCCGAGGATCAGCACCCACGCGGCATCCGGCAACGGCAGGGTCGGCAGGCCCGGGTCGAACTCGGCGAGCAGGCCGGCCCGCGCCGGATCGTCGGCGACGAGCGCCGCGTTCGGCGCGAACAGGAACGCGAACGGCATCACGAGCCCGAGCGCGATCGCGATGATCGACACCACGCGCCATCCGCCCTCGCGCAGCCGCCCGTCGGGGAACAGCAGGAGCAGCAGCTGGATCGGCAGGATCAGCACCGATCCGAGCCGCCCGAAGAACCACATCGCCGGCACCGCCCACCACGCGTCGCGGTCGGTGTACCAGGCGAGGTTCACGGCCGCCGAGGCGAGCCCGTCGAGCACCCACAGCATGCCGAACCCGGTCAGCACCACCGCGATCGGATGCCACGGCAGCCGCCAGAGCAACAGGCAGCCGGGCACGAGCATCGCGACGCCCGGCAGCACGCCCGACCAGCCCGACGACAGCGGCGGCTGCGGATGCGACGGCAGCACCACGAGGTCGATCGCGATCGCCGCGACCGCCGCGACGGCCGACACGCACAGCGCGACGACGGTCGCGATGCGGCTGGAGGCGAGCGTCATCCGCTCATCGTCGCAGGCCGGATGTCCCGCTGTCACGGGACACGGGTCCCGACCCGCGATCCGCGCTCGCGACTGCACGCGGCATCCCCCCGGCACGCGCCCCGTAGGCTGGAACCCATGCAGCTCGCCCTCATCCGCCACGGACAGACCGACTGGAACCTTCGCGGGCTGATGCAGGGGCGCACCGACATCCCGTTGAACGACACCGGTCGAGCGCAGGCCGAGGCCGCCGCCGCGTTCATCGACCCCGCCGCATGGGACCTGGTCGTGAGCTCGACCCTCGCGCGCGCCCGCGAGACCGCCGCGATCCTCGCCCGCGGGCTCGGACTGCCGGTCGCGGGCGAGTACGCCGACCTCGTCGAGCAGGACTTCGGGGCCGCCGAGGGCACGCTCGTGTCCGAGATCGACGTGCGCTGGCCCGGCCGCGCGTTCGAGGGCAAGGAGCCCGACGAGGAGCTCGGCCCCCGGGGCGTGCGCGCGCTCGAGCGGATCGCGGTCGAGCACGCCGGCGCCCGCGTGCTCGCGGTCGCGCACGGCACGTTGATCCGGCACGTGCTCGGCGAGGTCAGCGGGCACGACGCGCGCAGCTACCCGAGGCTCGACAACCTCGCGGTCTCGCAGGTCGAGCGGGCGGATGCCGCGTGGCGCGTGCTGACCGTCGGCGGCGCTCCGTTCGCCGACGTGCTGCCGTCGCTCGTGCGCGTCGAGCTCGCGGCCTGACGCCCTGCCGGCAGGCGCACCGAGAGCGGGTCTCGAGACCCGCCCTCCGGCCCTGCCGCACACCCGCCCGCCGGACGTACAATCCGGAAATGGAGGAACCGGGCAGTACCACCCTGGTCGTCGTGGGCGACGAGGCGACGAGCGCCATCGGCTCGCTCGCCGGGCTGGCGAACGTCGAGAGTGCGAGCTTCGCCGACCTGACGGAGGCCACCGACGCCGAGGTCGTCACGTGGTCGGCCACCTCGCACGCGCCCTACGTGGTGCACGACCGCGACCCGCTGGGGCATGTCGCGGCGGCGTGGGTCGAGTTCTACGACGAGCGCTCGACGCTCGGGGTGCTGCAGCTCGAGATCGAGCAGGTGATCGGTCAGGTCGCGCAGCACCGGATCCGCGTCCCCGACTACTACGTCGTGCTCGAGCCCGAGTCGCTGCACGGCACGTGGATGCACTGGTGGCTCGGCGTGCTCGCCTCGGCCTCGCCGAGCCGCGTCATCCCGTGGGCGCCCGGCGAGGCGCCGCTCGCCGCTCTCATCCGGCGGCTGCCCACGGCGCGGGCGTGGCCGGAGGTTCGCGACTGGCTGCCGACGGTCGTGAAGGCCGTGCCCGACCGCGTGGCGCCCGGGCATGCGCCGATGGACTAGCGCGAAGCGGGCGGTACGGCGGCGTCTCGTGGCCGTGAAGAACCCGAGTCTGGCGGGATGGCGCGGCCGCCGGGCACGGCTCAGGCGGCGCCCCGCGCGGTGGGCTCGAGGTCGAGCGCATGCTCGCGCACGAGCTCGAGCGCGTGCTCGATCGCGCCGATCGCGACGCATCGTTCGCCGAGCTCCGACCTCCGCAGCTCGGGAGCGGTCGGATCGTGGCTGCCCTCGAGGATGGCGGCGGCTCGTTCGATCATCATCGGCAGCGACTCGGCCGCCGCGCCGCTCACGATGATGCGATCGACGTCGAGCAGGTCGCCCAGCACGAGGCAGATGCGTGCGAGGCGTTCGGCGAGGCGATCGACGATCGCGTTCGCGGCGGGATCGCCCGCCCGCGCGGCGTCGCCGACGGCACCCTCGTCGAGCGTGTCGGGATCGAGCCGGCCGAGCGGGCTGTCGGCGGGCAGGCCGGCACGGATGGCATCGACCGCCCATCTGCGGGCGAGGAGGGCGAGGCCCTCCGGCGAGCCGACGCCCTCGACGTGCTCGAGGAAGCGCAGCTCGCCCGCGCCGCCCCGGCGGCCGCGCACGAGCCGCCCGTCGATCATGAGGCCGGCACCCAGGCCCTCGCCGACGATGAGCGCGATGTACGAGTCGACGTCGCGACCCCCTCCCTCGGGTGTCGACCGCTCCGCGATCGCGGCCAGGTTCGCGTCGTTCTCGACCGTGACGAGGTGGGCGTCGTGGGCGAACTCCTCGGCGTACCGCGGGTTGGTGATGCTCCAGAACCAGTCCTCGGCGGGCGAGTTGCCGTCGGCGTCGACGGGCGCGGGCACCGCCACCGTGATGGCGAGCACGTCGGCGGGCGCGACGCCGGCGTCGGCGAGCGCCTCGCTGACGGCGCGCCGGGCCAGCGAGCGCCGCTCCTCCGCGTCGGCGAGGCGCTCGACCCGGTCGGGGCCGGGCGCGGGAATGCCGACTCCGTGCCGGCCGATCGGGGTGCCGCGCAGGTCGGCGACGGTGGCGGAGACGTGGTCGTAGCCCGCGTCGATGCCGACCACGATCGCGGCCCGCTCACGCAGCGCGTACCTCCGCGCCGGCCGTCCCTTCGTGTACGCGCCGACCGCGCGCGCATCGTCGAGCTGCTCGAGCCAGCCGTTCTGCACGAGCTCGTCGCACACTCCGATAACGGTCGAGCGGGTGAGGCCCGTCGCGGCCATCGCATCGGTGGCGGTGAACGCGCGGGTGCGCCAAGCGTGGTCGAGCACGCGGCGGGCATTCACCCGGCGCAGCACCTGCGGCGACGTCGCCGCTTCGATCCTGTCCACCCCTTGACCTTTCCGAGTCCCTCGGTCATTATTTACGACAACAAGTAAATCTACACTCTAAATTTACTTCCGTCAGGGTCGACGAGCCGGGTCCGGCGCCGTCGGCCCGGAACCACGAGGAGACGACGACGTGCCTCATCGCGCAGACCGCCCCGCCCCACGCATCCCGCGGCGACGGCGCTTGCCGCTCGCGCTCGCGACCGCAGGACTCCTCGGCGCCACGATCGCCCTGTCCGGCTGCGCCGGCGCAGCCGGCGGCGGACCGGCCGAGATCACGTTCCACATGTCCAAGCCGGAGGCGATCCCGTTCTTCCGCGACCTCGTCGAGCGCTACAACGACGAGCAGTCCGAGGTCGAGGTGACGCTCGACACCGCCTCCAACCTGTCGGCCGGCTTCCTCCGCGGCAATCCGCCCGACGTCGGGCTGCTGAACTACAACTACGAGATGGCGCGCTTCATGGAGCGCGGGGCGCTCTCCGACCTCTCCGACATGCCCGAGGCCGAGCGCATCCGGCCCGAGGTCCAGGAGCTCGTCGACCAGTACGCCACCTACCCCGGTCGCACCAGCGTCCTGCCGTACTCGGTCGCCGCGGCATCCGTCATCTACAACGTCGAGATCTTCGAGGAGAACGACATCGAGGTGCCGACCACCTGGGACGAGATGATCGCGGTGTGCGACAAGCTCGAGGCCGCGGGCGTCACCCCGATCTACAGCACCTACAAGGACACGTGGACGCTCGGCCAGGGCCTCTTCGACTACAGCGTCGGCGGCCTGGTCGACGTGCCCGAGTTCCTCGACAAGATGGAGGAGCTCGGCACCGAGGTCGGCCCCGACTCCGAGGTCTCGTTCCAGAAGACGATCCTCGAGCCGTCCGAGAAGATGAAGCAGCTCGCCGACTACTCAAACGACGACGCCGCCAGCCGCGGCTACGGCGACGGCAACGTCGCGTTCGCGAACGGCGAGGGAGCCATGTACATGCAGGGCCCATGGGCGCTCGGCGAGATCGCGAAGACGAACCCCGACCTCGAGCTCGCGACGTTCCCGCTGCCGTCGTCGGACGACCCCGACGACCTGAAGGTGCGGGTCAACCTCGACCTCGCACTGTGGATCCCCGAGGCGAGCACCGAGAAGGAGGCGGCGCGCGACTTCGTCTCCTACCTCATGCAGAAGGAGGTCATGGACGAGTACAACGCCGCGTTCCTCGGATTCGGCACGACGACCGATGCGGCGGAGGTGACCGATGAGCGCATCCTCCCGATGCAGGAGTACTACGACGACGGCGCGTTCTACCAGGGCCTGTCCCGGTCGATCCCGCTGACCATCCCGATCGACAACTACATCCAGACCATGGCGACCGGCGGGGACATCCCCGAGACCCTCGCCAAGATCGACGCCGACTGGGCGCGGCTCGCGCTGCGCGGCTGACCGGGCGAAACCGAGAGAGGACTCCGTCATGAGCACACCCATCACGACCGCCGCGGCCTCAGCCGGCGCGCTGGTCGACGAGGCCGAGCACGGCCAGGTCGACCACCTCGCGGGCGCCGCCCACGACAAGCGGGGGCGCCCGCGGGTCGACCCGATCTACTACTGGTTCCTCATCCCGACCCTCGTGGTGTTCACGCTGGCCATCACCGTGCCCGCGATCCTCGGCATCTTCTACTCGTTCACCAACTTCATCGGGTTCGGCGACTGGCAGTTCATCGGGCTGACCAACTACGTCGCGGTGTTCTCCGACCCCGCGATCCTCGCCAGCTACGGGTTCACGTTCGGCTTCGCGATCGTGACGGTGCTGCTGGTCAACGTGATCGCGTTCCTGCTCGCGGTCGGGCTGACCTCGCGCATCAAGCTGAAGACGCCGCTGCGGGCCGTGTTCGTGATCCCGATGGTGATCTCGGGCATCATCATCGCCTACGTCTTCAACTTCCTCTTCTCGAACTCGCTGCCGCGGCTCGGATCGTCGCTCGGCATCCCCTGGCTGTCGGAGTCGATCCTCGCCAATCCCGACCTCGCCTGGCTCTCGATCGTGATCGTGACCGCGTGGCAGTCGATTCCGGCGACGCTGCTGATCTACATCGCCGGACTGCTCTCGATCCCGGGCGACGTCTACGAGGCCGCCGACATCGACGGCGCGAATGCGGCCCGCCGGCTCTGGTCGGTGACGCTCCCGCTGGTCGCGGGGTACGTCGTGATCAACGTGATCATCGGCTTCAAGAACTACCTGAACGTGTACGAGGTCATCGTCGGCCTGACCAACGGCGGCCCCGGCACGGCGACGCGGAGCATCGCGATGACGATCTTCACCGGCTTCACGGGCGGCGACTACGCCTACCAGATGGCCAACGCGACGATCTTCTTCATCATCGCCGTCGCCATCTCGGTCCTCCAACTTCGAATCTCCCGCGGAAGGGCGGCGATCTCATGACCACGGCAACCAAGCGAATGCCCGCTCCCGCCACGACGACCCGCACCCGCGAGGGAGCGGCCGCCACGACCGCGCTCCGCCGCCGGCGCCGGGTCGGCCAGGAGCGCACCAATTGGGCGGCGACGGTCATCCTGCTCCTCTGCGCCCTCACCGTGCTCCTGCCGCTCTACGTCACGATCTCCATGTCGATGAAGTCGACCTCCCAGGCGGTCGACGGCAACGCGTTCTCGCTGCCGAACCCCATCGACTTCTCCGGGTTCGCGCAGGCGTGGGAGCTCACCAACTTCCCCGTCGCATTCGTGATCTCGTTGTTCATCACCGCCGGCACCGTGGCCGGCACCGTGATCCTCGGGGCCCTCGCGTCGTACGCGATCGTCCGGAACTGGGATCACCGGCTGTTCCGCTGGTCGTTCTTCTACCTGCTCACGGCGCTGTTCCTGCCGTTCCCGGTCGTGGCGCTCCCGCAGATCCAGCTGACCGGGCTCGTGGGGCTCGCGAACCCGGTGGGCGTGATCATCCTCAAGATCATGTTCGAGCTGTCGTTCAGCATCCTGCTGTTCACCGCGTTCCTCCGCTCGATCCCGCTCGAGCTCGAGGAGAGCGCGCGGATCGACGGTGCGACGACGTGGCAGACGTTCCGCCAGCTCATCTTCCCGCTGCTGGCCCCGATGAGCGCCACGGTCGCGATCTTCGCCTTCCTGGCCTCGTGGAACGACTTCATGATGCCGTCGCTGATCATCGCCGACTCCGCGCAGCAGACCCTGCCGGTCGTGCAGTCGATCTTCCAGACGCAGTTCAGCAACAACTACAACGTGTCGTTCGCGTCGTACCTCATGGCGATGGCGCCGGCCATCATCGTCTATCTCTTCACCCAGCGCTGGGTGATGGAGGGCGTCACGCAGGGCGCGGTCAAGGGCTGATGACGGAGGTGCTCGCTCGTCCCGAACTCGATCGGCTCCGGGACGACGCCGACTGGTGGCGTCAGGCCGTCGTGTACCAGGTGTACCCGCGCAGCTTCGCCGACGCCGACGGCGACGGCCTGGGAGACCTCCGCGGCATCGTCTCGCGCGTGCCGTACCTGCGACGGCTCGGCGTCGACGCGGTCTGGCTCAGCCCGTTCTACCCGTCGGCGCTCGCCGACGGCGGGTACGACGTCGACGACTACCGCGACGTCGACCCGCGGCTCGGCACGCTCGACGACTTCGACGAGATGATCGCCGCGCTCCACGACGTGGGGATCCGCGTGATCATCGACATCGTGCCGAACCACACGTCGAACCGCCACGCCTGGTTCCGCGAGGCGCTCGCGTCGCCCCGCGGCTCGGCGGCCCGCGCCCGGTACGTCTTCCGCGACGGCCTGGGGCCGGATGGCGCGCTGCCGCCCGCCGACTGGACGAGCGCGTTCGGCGGTCCCGCGTGGGAGCCCGTCGGCGACGGCCAGTGGTACCTGCACTACTTCGCGACGGAGCAGCCCGACCTGAACTGGGACAACCGCGAGGTGCGCGACGACTTCCTGCGCACCCTGCGGTTCTGGTCGGATCGCGGCGTCGACGGGTTCCGCATCGACGTCGCGCACGGCCTCGCCAAGCGGCTCGGCGACGAGCTGCCCGACCAGGCGACGCTCGACGCGCTGCCCCGCGACGGCGCGCACCCGCTCTGGGACCGCGATGAGGTGCACGACATCTACGCCGAGTGGCGGCGGGTGTTCGACGAGTACACGCCGCCGCGCACCGCGGTCGCGGAGGCGTGGGTCGAGACGCACCGCCGCCCGCGGTACGCCAGCGTCGAGGGACTCGGCCAGGCGTTCAACTTCGACCTGCTCGAGGCGCCGTTCGACGCCGACGCGTTCCGCCGCATCGTCGATGCGAACCTCGCCCTGGCGGCCGCCTCGGGCTCCTCGACGACGTGGGTGCTCTCCAACCACGACGTCGTACGGCACGCCACGCGCTACGGGCTGCCCGAGCCATCCGAGCCGGGCGAGAAGCACGGTGCCGCCTGGCTGCTCTCGGGCGGTGCCGAGCCCCGACTCGACCGCGAGCGCGGTGTGCGGCGCGCCCGCGCCGCGAGCCTCTTCATGCTCGGGCTCCCCGGCTCGGCGTACCTGTACCAGGGCGAGGAACTGGGCCTGCACGAGGTCGCCGAAATCCCCGCGGCCGAGCGCCAGGATCCGGCGTACTTCCGCAACCCCGGCGTCGACATCGGCCGCGACGGATGCCGCGTGCCGCTGCCGTGGACGAGCGAGGGCGGGTCGTTCGGCTTCGGGTCGGACGGCGCGCACCTGCCGCAGCCCGAGTGGTTCGGCGAGCTCGCCGCCGACGTGCAGGCCGACGACCCGTCGTCGACGCTCTGGATGTACCGGCGTGCGCTCGTGCTGCGGGGCGACCTGCAGGCGCCGGAGGAGCTCGAGTGGGTGCCATCCGCCCGGCCCGATGTCGTGCACTTCCGGCGCCCGTTCGGGTGGGAGGTCGTCATGAACTTCGGCACCGAGCCGGTCGACCTGCCCGCCGGGGCGCCGCTCGTCGCGAGCGGTCGCCTCGACCACGGGCGCCTGCCCGGCGAGACGACGGTGTGGCTGCGCGCCTGACCGGCGGAATCGCTTGACGGGCGCGCCGCCGCGTGGTCGCATGACGGCATGGACGGCGCGCGACCCGAGCTGATCACCGACGACGCGCTCGACGACCTCGAGCGGGCGGCGGTCGGACGCGTGCGCGGACGCGTGCTCGAGATCGGCGCGGGCGAGGGCGAGAACTTCGGCGCGCTCCACCACGACGTCGACTGGGTCGGCCTCGAACCCGACGCCGAGCGGCGCCGCGAGCTCGCGACGCGGGCGCGCGAGTGGGGCCACCGGTCGGCGCCGCTCGACGCGGTGGCCGAGGCGATCCCGCTGCCCGACGCATCCGTCGACGCGGTCGTCGGCACGTACGTGCTGTGCTCCGTGCGCGACCAGCGCGCGGCGCTCGCGGAGGTGCGGCGCGTGCTCCGGCCCGGCGGTCGCGTCGTGTTCGTCGACCACGTCATCGCGCCTCCGCGCACGCTCAAGCGCGCGGTGCAGCGCGTCGTCACGCCGTTCTCGGCGCGGTTCTGCCACGGCTGCCACTGGGACCGCGACACGGGCGCCGCCCTCGTCGCTGCGGGGTTCGCCGGCGACGACGTGCGACTGGTCCGCGTGCCCTCGTTCCCCTTCGGGCCGACCAGGGTGCTGCTGTTCAGCGGGCACGTCGCCGCGGCCGGTGCCGAGACCGGGACGGAGGCGGCATGACTCCGGGCGCGTCGCCGCGGATCGTCGTGCTCACCGGTGCGGGCATCTCCGCCGAGAGCGGCGTGCCCACCTTCCGCGACGCGGGCGGCCTGTGGGAGGGGCACCGGGTGGAGGACGTCGCGACGCCCGACGCGTTCGAGCGCGACCCCGACACCGTGCAGCGGTTCTACGACGCGCGCCGGCGTGCCGTGGCATCGGTCGCACCCAACCCGGCGCACGCCGCGCTCGCCCGTCTCGAGGCGGCGCTCGGAACCGACCTGCTCCTCATCACCCAGAACATCGACGACCTGCACGAGCGCGCCGGCTCGGAGCGGGTCCGGCACATGCACGGCGAGATCGGGCGCGCGCGATGCCTGGAATGCGAGGCGCGCGTCGACGTTCCCGGCGATCTCGTCGATGCGCCGCCGTGCCCCCGATGCGGCCGGCGGATGCTGCGCCCCGACGTCGTCTGGTTCGGGGAGATGCCGTACTGGCTCGACGACATCGACCTCGCCCTCGTCGCGTGCGAGCGGTTCGTGGCCATCGGCACCTCGGGCGCCGTGCACCCCGCCGCCGGGTTCGTGCTCACTGCGGCGGCGTTCGGCGCGGCGACCCTCGAGCTGAACCTCGCCGAGAGCGAGATCACGCCGTTCTTCGACGAGAGCCGGCTGGGACGCGCGAGCGAGCTCGTGCCGCAGTGGGTCGACGAGGTGCTCGCGGGCCGGATGTCCCGGGGCTAGCCGCGTGCCGGCGCCGACGCGCGCCCGACGCGCCAGAGCACGACGACCAGCAGCAACGCGACGGCGAGGCCCGCGGCGATGCTCGCGAGCAGCACCCAGTCGGCCGGCCCGGTCCCGCCCGTGAACGCGAGCCCGACGACGACGCTCGCCGCGATGCAGCCGAGCGATCGCGCCGTCTGGAAGAGGCCCGCCGCCTGGCCGACGTGGTCGGGCGGCGCGGCGACGTACAGCGACTGCGTGATCGAGATGAGGACGAAGACGTACGGGATGCCCACGGCGGCGGTCACCGCGAGGACCACGGCGATCGCGGTGGACGCGCCGAGCAGCGGCAGCGCGAGCGTTGCCGCGGCGAGCGCCGCCGAACCGATCACGAGGGTGCGCTGCGCGCCGCGCCGGTCGATCAGGCGCTCGACGAACGGGGTCATCACGACGTTGAACGCGGCGAGCGGCAGCAGGAGGGCCCCGACGAGGTCGGTGCGGTAGCCGGCATGGTCCTCGAGGTACTGCGGAATGCCGAACAGGGCGCTGTAGAAGACGAGGTTCGCGAGCACGAACAGCGCGTACACGCGGATGAGCGGCACGTTCGCGGCGAGCAGGCGCAGATCGATGAACGGCGAGGGCGTGCGCAGCTCGCGCCAAGCGAAGAGCGCGCCGGCGCCGACCGCGACCGGCAGGAGGAGCCACAGGGGGCCCTCCGGCAGCTCGAGCAGGAACACGAGCAGCGTCGCGACGGCGACGACGAAGAGGATGATGCCCGGCACGTCCGACTCGCGCAGCGTCCGGGCGAGCGGCACGCGCTCGCGCGCGGGGTCGCGCGGGGCGAGCAGCGCCGTGCTGACCAGCGCGATCGCCGCGAGCGGCACGTTGATCCAGAAGATGGCCTCCCAGCCGAAGGCGACGATGAGCAGTCCGCCGAGCACCGGTCCGACCGCCGCCGAGCTGGTGTCGATGAGCTGGATGCGGGCGATCATCTTGGGCGCGCTCCCGCCGCTCGTCGCCGCGACCGCCCGGAGCATCGCTGCCGCGGAGGGGAACGCGGTCGCCGTCCCGATCGCGAGGAGCACGCGTACGGCGCACAGCCAGGCGAGGTCGGGAGCGAAGGGCCCCAGCGCGCCGGCCGCCATGATCGTGCACATCCCCGCGGCGAACACGCGCCGCGGCCCGTACCGGTCGGCGAGCCGGCCCATCAGCGGCTGCAGCACCGCCGAGGTGAGGTAGAACACCGAGATCACCCAGGTCACCGTGGCCACGTCGACCGCGAACTCGCGGCGCAGCGTGCTGAGCGAGACGGCGACCATGCCCGAGTTGAGGGCGCTGAGGATCGTGCCCGTGCACAGCGCGGCGATCACCCACCGGGACGCGTGGGCGGGGGCGTCGCGAGCCGCACCGCCAGCCGGCGCGGCCCGGTCTGCGCCGGGGTCGTGCCCGTGCTCGCGCCGACGCCGCCCCATCGCTCGCGCCCTACTGCGGGTCGCCCGCGCCGATCGGATGCACGGGGTCGAGCACCGAACGCGCGAGCATCGTCGCACCGGCCACGGCGGCCGGCATCGTGACGACCGCGCCGAGCGGCACGAGGAAGCACAGCTGCGTCGCCACGCCGAAGCCGAGGAACCGCCAACGGTGCGCCCGGATGAGCCCACGACGCACGGCGGGGTCGAGGCGACGGGCGTCGAACACGCGCGCCGTGAGCTCGCGCGCGAGCAGGCGCCCGGTGAGGACCGCGCCGAGGACCGCGGCGAGCACGCCGCCGACCACGGGGAGGAAGCCGACCGCGGCGACCGCGACCGCCGAGACCAGCCCCTGCAGCACGAGCACCAGCGCACCGCCGACGCCGCTCCAGAAGCTCGGCCCCTCGGGCGGCACCGTGCCGCCGAGATCGGCTTCGACCGCCTTCCAGATGCGCTCGTAGAACGGGTCGCCGACGATGAGCGTCAGCGCGGTGAACGTGACGAACGCGAGCACGGCCGCGCCCGCGAAGACGACGACCGAGACCAGCGCGCGGAACGCCGAGCGCCAGAACTCCTGCCATCCGTCGGCGAACGGCGTCGCCCAGTCGACGAGCCCCGGCAGTCCGATGCCGAGCGCGACGAGGCCCCACACGAGCGCCGCGAAGACGATCGCCGCCGGCATGAGTCCGAGCAGCATGACCCCCGGATCGCGGCGCCAGAAGCCGAATCCGCGCAGCAGCATGCGCGCACCCGAGGCGAGTTCCTTCAGCATCGGCCCCAGCATAGGCAGGTGGGCGCAGGGCGCCGGCGTTCGTCGCGGAGCGTCACGCAGGGCCCGCGTTCCCAGCCGTCGGCGCTATCGTCGTAACGCTCAGTCCGGCACCGCCGGCCGAACCCGACCGGAGAAGGAACCGACCCGGAGATGACCGTGACCTCGACGAAGCCCTCGCGCGCCGCCGAATGGTGGAAGGCGCAGCGCCGGCGCGTCCTGTGGGGCGTCGGCATCGCGCTGGCCGTCCTCGTCGTCGCGGTGGTCGTCGCGCGCGTGCTGCGCGGCGTTCCCGCCGTGGAGGCGTTCATCGCGGAGTACCCCGGCATCGTGCCGCCGCCCGAGGGCGCTCCCGTCGGGATCCCGGCCTGGCTCGGCTGGCAGCACTTCCTCAACGCGTTCTTCCTCGCCCTGCTGGTCAAGACCGGGCTCGAGCTCCGCGGCAAGCGGCGCCCGCCCGGGTTCTGGACGCGCGACAACACCCGGTGGCCCCGCACCAGGCGCGCGCCGCGTCGATTGGGCATCTGGCTGTGGTTCCACCTGTGGCTCGACGCGCTCTGGGTGCTCACGGGCGTCGGCTACGTCGTGCTGCTCTTCGCGACCGGGCAGTGGATGCGCATCGTCCCGACCGACTGGGCGGTCGTGCCGAACGCGATCTCGGCCGCGCTGCAGTACGCCTCGCTCGACTGGCCGACCGAGGACTCGTGGGTCGTGTACAACTCACTGCAGCAGCTCGCGTACTTCACCGTCGTGTTCATCGCGGCGCCGCTCGCACTGCTCACGGGACTCCGCCTGTCGTCGGTGTGGCCGACGGAGGGCCGGCTCGCGAGTCCGGCGACCGAGAAGTCGGCCCGTGCCATCCACTACCCGGTCATGTTGTTCTTCCTCGCGTTCACCTTCGTGCACGTCGTGCTCGTGTTCACCACGGGCGCGCTCCGCAAGCTGAATCAGATGTACACGGCGCGCGACACCGACGACTGGCTCGGCTTCGTGGTGTTCGCCCTCTCCGTGGTCGCCATGGTGGCCGCATGGGTGCTCGCGAAGCCGCCGCTGCTCAAGCGGATCGCCGCGGCGTCGGGCCGCGTCCAGGGCTGACGGATGCCGCGTGCCGCTCGGTAGGCTCGAACGATGAGCCGCACCATCTGGATCATCCTCGGCGTCATCGCCTCCGTCGTCATCGCGTGGTTCGTGGTCGACCTCGTCTTCAGCGTCGTGTGGTTCATCGTCAAGCTCGCGGTGGTCGCCGTCGTCGCGGTCGTGGTGTTCCTCGCGTTGCGCGCATGGTTCGGCCGCACCGGCGACCGCAGGCAGGTGGAGCGCTGACGCGCGTGCCGCGCCCACGCGACGTCGCGCCCGACGGGGTGCGCCAGCGAGACTGACAGCGCTCAGCGATGCTGGTCGAACAGCACGGGGTTGCCGTCGGGATCCACCACGATGAAACTGCCCGGCCCCGAGCCCGACTCGTCGACCTCGCTCGCGAACTCCAGCCCGCGCTCGCGGAATGACCGCTGCAGCTCGCGCACGTCGGTGAAGCTCTCGACATCCTGCGCCTGCTGGTCCCATCCCGGGTTGAAGGTCAGCAGGTTGCGTTCGAACATCCCCTGGAACAGCCCGATCACGTGGTCGCCGCTGCGCAGGACGAGCCAGCCGTGCTCGGGGTCGCCCATGAACGCCTCGAAGCCGAGCTTCTCGTAGAAGGCGCGCGAGGCGTCGAGGTCCTTCACCGCGAGGCTCACCGAGAATGCGCCGAGTTCCATCACGACTCCTTCCGCCGCTTCTTCGACGCCGCCCACTCGACGAGCCGGTCGGCGTCCCAGGTGGTGACGATCCGTTCGGGCGGGATGCCCGCTGCCTCGGCCCGGGTGGCGCCGAGCGCGAGGAACCCGAAGTGGCCGGGCGCGTGGCCGTCGGTGTCGATCGTGAACCGGCACCCGTGCTCGAGCGCGAGCGCGATGAGGTCGTCGGGTGGGTCCTGCCGCTCCGGGCGCGAGTTGATCTCGACCGCGACGTCATGCTCGGCGCACGCGGCGAACACGGCGTCGGCGTCGAACTCGGACTGGGGGCGGGTTCCGCGGGAGCCCTGCACGAGCCGGCCGGTGCAGTGCCCGAGCACGTTGGTGCGGGGGTCGCGGATGGCGCCCAGCATGCGCGGCGTCATCTCGCGCGACGGCGAGCGCAGCTTCGAGTGCACGCTCGCGACGACCACGTCGAGCCGGTCGAGCAGGTCGGGTCGCTGGTCGAGCGTGCCGTCCTCGAGGATGTCGACCTCGATCCCCGTGAGGATCCTCACGCCGAGGTCGCCGCGGTCGCGCCCGCCGGAGTCGGACTCGCCCTCGCCGTGCCCGGCGTTCAGCGCGGCGACGATCTCGAGCTGCGACTCGAGGCGCTCGGGCGAGAGCCCGTTCGCGACGCGCAGGTTGGGGGAGTGGTCGGTGAGGGCGAAGTACTCGAGCCCGGCGGATGCCGCGGCGCGCGCCATCGCGGCGATGCTGGTCGTGCCATCGGACCATTCGGAGTGCGCGTGCAGGTCGCCCTTCAGCAGCCCCCGCAGGCCGGCGTGCGACTCGGCACCCGCGCGCTCGCGGAGGTCGGCGAGGTACGACGGCGTGCCGCCCGCGAGCGCCTCGGTGATCACGCCGAGGCTCGAGTCGCCGATCCCGGGGGTGCGCTTCAGTCGGCCGTCGGCAGCGCGGGCGCGGAGCTCGTCCTGCGACAGCGGCGCGATCGCGGCCGCCGCCCGTCGGAACGCCTTCGCCTTGAACGGCGAGGCGAGCTGCACCTCGAGCAGCGTCGCGATCTCCTCGAGCGCCTGCACCGGGTCCATCGCCCCAGTCTGCCGCGCGGGGCGCCGGTGGTCGAGGGGCTACGGATCGAAGGCGACCGCGCGCACGGGAGCGCCGTCGCCGCCGAACCGCAGCGGGAAGAAGCCCACGCGCACGCGCGCCGGCAGGCCCTCGAGGCCGGTCACGTTCTCGACGATGAGCCGGTCGGCGCCGAGCACGACCTCGTGCACCGGGAACGAGGTGGTGCCCGCGGCATCCGTCGGGTCGGGGCTCAGCGTGTCGACCGCGAGCACCCGCATGCCGCGGGCGACGAGCTCGCGCGCCGCCTCGGCCGAGAGCGCCGGATGCCGCAGCGCGCGCTCGCTCCCGAAGAACCGCCACCAACCCGTGTCGACCACCACGATCGGCGGGACTCGAGCGGGCAGGTCGCCGAGGTCGGCGAACCCGATCGTCGCCCCGTCGTCGAGCCCCTCGACTCGCAGCACGAGCGCCTCGCCGACGAGCTCGTCGAGCCCCACGTCCGCCATCGTCCGCCCTCCGGCGACCGTGTGCGAGGGCGCATCGACGTGCGTTCCCGTGTGCGATCCCATGCGGATCGCGGTCACCGCGGCGCCGTCGCGGTCGAGCTCGAGCGCGGGCGCCAGGTGCACCCCGGGGTCGCCGGGGTACACCATCATGTCGCTGGCGATCGGATGGCTGAGGTCGCGCATGCCGGCTCCGGTCACGCGGCGGTGCCGCGGCCCCCGCCCGTGGCAGTGCTCGTGCCGATCGGCACGCGGCTCAGGTGGTGGCTCGGCTCGGCCGGGTGCGCGGCGCGCTCGCGCAGCGACAGCAGCAGGTACAGCACGAACGTGAGCGCGAAGCCGGGGATGGTCGCCCCGATCGGGGTCGGCCACACGTACGTCCACAGGTAGACCGCGACCGCGCCGACCGCCCACGCGGCGATCGCCGCCCAGTTCACGCCCGCGAGGTACCAGTACCGCCCGCCGCGGGGGTGCAGGATGTCGGGCGTGTACGCCCCGCGCTTGACGATGTAGTAGTCGGCGATCATGATCGCGAAGACCGGGGCGAAGAGGGCCCCGATCGTGACGAGGAACGTCGTGAACTGGTTGAGCAGCCCGAAGAACGTCGCGCCGATGATCGAGATGAGGCCGAGGATCAGCGCGGTGGGCAGGAACTTCACGCGCGTGCCCGGCACCGCGTTCACGACCGAGGTGACCATGCCGTAGACGACCATGGTGTTCGTCGCCATGACCGAGAGGAAGATCACGATCGCGAACGGCCAGCCGAACGGTTCGACGATCGTGACCGGGTCGAACGGGATCGCCTCGCCGCCGGAGAGGATCACGTACGAGATCGCGGTCGCGCCGAGCGACATCGAGATGATCGTCGAGAGGCTGTAGCCCACGCCCGAGCCGACGATGCCCGCCCTGCTCGACTTCGCGAACCGGTTGAAGTCGGCCGAGAGCACAGTCCACGAGATCGCCGTCGCGATCACCACGTCGAGCACGAGGATCGGCGTGTACCCGATCGACTCGTCGACCGGGATGGCCGTGTACTCGGCGGGCGTGAACGTCACGAAGGCCGTGATGAAGATGAAGGCCATGATCGCGAGCATGAGCGCCGCGAGCCACGGCTCGACCCGCGCGATGCCCTCGTGGCCGAAGATCGCGAGGATCACGACGATCGTCTGGCAGACCACGGCCCACAGCACGGGCATCGACACGCCGGTGACGGAGGCCACGAGGAAGTCGAGTGCGATGCCGGCGAGCATCGCCTGCACCCAGCTCCAGCCCATGAGGATGACGACGTTGGCCGTGACCGGCAGCAGGCTGCCGCGCGTGCCGAAGGGCCCGCGTGTGAGCGCCATCGTCGGCAGGCCGGTGCGCGTGCCGATGTTGCCGACCAGGACGAGCACGATCGCCCCGACGAGCGTGCCGACGATGATGAGCAGGATGGCCAAGCCGTAGTCGACGCCGGGCACGAAGAGCGTACCCGTGAGGAGGGTGGTGACGACCAGGTTCGCGGCGAGCCAGATCATGCCGATGCGCAGCAGCGAGAGCTCGCCGGCGACGGGGCCGGCATCGTCGGAGTTGCGTTCCAGGCGTTGTTCGAGGCGGGTGTAGAGCGACATTGCGGTTCTCCTCGGTGAGGGGGTGGGGTGGGCGTCAGTCCGCGTCGGCCGCCGCGGGCATGGGGGAGAGGTGCTCGTGCACGGCGACGAGTCCGCGGGTGGGGTCGGTGCGGAACACGATGGTCTCGCGCTCGCGGTACGAGTCGCGGCCGTCGGGAGTCTCGACGGTCGTGTCGACCGAGTGGCTGAACACGGCGCCGCCGGGGTACGGCTG
This sequence comes from Agromyces sp. NPDC029043, assembly GCF_055564615.1. Lineage (NCBI taxonomy): Bacteria > Bacillati > Actinomycetota > Actinomycetes > Micrococcales > Microbacteriaceae > Agromyces > Agromyces sp. NPDC029043. Next base: position 149,661 of record NZ_JBVHVX010000005.1, read on the forward strand.
CACGTGCCGGTCGGTCGAGGTGCACGAGACGACGCGCCATCCGCTCTCGACCCACTCGGCCCAGAGGCGCTCGTAGGCGCTCCGGTCGTCGAGCCGCGCGGGCTCGGTGTGGAAGACGAACGTCGCGTCGGGTGCGAACGTGGCGAAGTAACGGCGCGCGTCGGTGGAGGCGAAGGCCTCGACGATGGCGGATGCCGCGGCCTCGACCTCCTCGACGCCGGGGGTCCGTGGTTCGGTCATGTCGGGCTCCTTCGCCTGGGGACGGTTCGCGAGTGGGGCTCAGCCGCGAGGGGTCATCGCGCTGAGGAGCTCGTACGCGACATGGCTCGCCGCGACGGCCGTGAGCTGGGCGTGGTCGTAGGCGGGCGCCACCTCGACGATGTCGGCGCCGACGATGTTCCGGTCGGCGAGTGCGCGCAGCATCCGGAGCAGTTCGCGGCTCGTCAACCCGCCGGCCTCGGGCGTGCCGGTGCCGGGCGCGTGGGCGGGGTCGAGCACGTCGATGTCGATCGAGATGTACAGCGGCGCGTCGCCGATGCGGGCGCGCATCCGATCGATCGCGCTCGCGACGCCGTGCTCCTCGAGGTACTCGCTCGAGACGATCGAGAACCCGAGGCGCTCGTCGTCCTCGAGGTCGCTCTTGGCGTAGAGCGGGCCGCGAATGCCGACGTGCATGCTCGCGGTGAGGTCGATCAGGCCCTCCTCGCTCGCGCGGCGGAACGGCGTGCCGTGCGTGGTCGGCGCGCCGAAGTACGTGTCCCAGGTGTCGAGGTGGGCGTCGAAGTGGAGCACCGCGACCGGACCGTGCTGGGCGTGGACGGCGCGCAGGAGCGGAAGCGCGATGGTGTGGTCGCCGCCGATGGCGACGATCCGGCCCGCGCTCGCCTGCAGCTCCCGTGCGCCGGCCTCGACCTGGCGCACGGCCTCGGCGATGTCGAACGGGTTCACGGCGATGTCGCCCGCGTCGGCGACCTGCTGTGCGCCGAACGGGAAGACGTCCTGCGCGGGGTTGTAGGGCCGCAGGAGGCGCGACGCCTCGCGCACGTGCGACGGGCCGAAGCGCGCGCCGGGCCGATAGCTCACCCCCGAGTCGAACGGGACGCCGACGACGGCGACATCCGCCCGCCCGACCTCGTCGAGTCGCGGCAGTCGCGCGAAGGTGGCGATGCCCGCGAACCGGGGCACGACGCTGGCGTCGACTGGGCCGAGCGGGGCGTTTGCGGGAGTGAGTTGCATATTACGAAACTTCCAGTACTATCGAGGAAACTTAGCCTCACGGTACGCCCGCAGACCCGTGCGCGTCAACCGTCCAGCGAAGGAGGCCGTGGTGCGCCCGATCCATCCCTCGGCCGATGCCGGCGGGCCGCCGATCGGCGCCAAGCTGCGCAGCACGCGGATGGCGCAGGGCCTCACGCTCGCGCAGGTCGCCGAGTCGAGCGGCCTCAGCAAGGGCTTCCTGAGCAGGCTCGAGCGCGACGAGACCTCGCCGAGCGTCGCGACGCTCGTGCAGCTCTGCCAGGTGCTCTCGCTGCCGGTCGGCGCGCTCTTCGCCGAACCCGAGATCCAGAAGGTCACGCGTGCCGAGGCGCCCCGCATCAACCTCGGGGGCGTGCACGTCGAAGAGCACCTCATGTCGCCGCGCGGCGAGTCGCGCGTGCAGCTCCTGCGCTCGTCGCTCGAGGCCGGTGCGCACGGCGGCCACGAGCTCTACACCGTCAACTGCGACGTCGAGGTCATGCACGTCGTCTCCGGCGCCGTGACCGTGCAGTTCGCGGATAGGATGGTGCGGCTCGACGCGGGCGACGCGCTCACGTTCCCCGGGCGCGAGCCGCACACGTGGACCGCCGACGACGATGCGCCGGCCGAGGTCGTCTGGGTGCTCGTGCCCGCACCCTGGAGCGGGTCCGCCTGAGGCGCGCCGCGTCAAGGCCTGTGCATCCCGCGCGACCGGCCCTATCGTCGTGCCATGTTCTTCCGACGCCACCGCGATCCGGATCCCGTCGTCAGGGCCGAGGTCGTCCCGACGCAGCCCGACCTCGGCGAGGGGGTGCGCGGCAGTACCGGCGGCCCCATCTGGAACGACCGCCTCGGTCGATGGTCCATCCGCAGCTGGCAGATGCTCGTCGTCGTCCTGCTCGCCGCGGTGGCGATCTGGGCGCTCCTGCAGGTCAAGGTCCTCGTCATCCCGGTGATCATCGCGATCATCCTGGCGGCGGCGGCCAGCCCGCTCATCGTCTGGCTGCGGCGCATCGGGCTCTCGCCGATGCTCGCGGCATGGGTGACGCTGCTCGGCGGCATCCTGGTCCTCGGCGGCATCATCACGGCGATCGTCTTCGCCGTGCGCAGCCAGTGGGACGAACTCGCCACGTCCGCCTCGGAGGGCTTCGACGACCTCCTCGGCTGGGTCGAGACGCTGCCGATCCCGATCGACCAGCAGCAGATCGACGACGCGCGCAATTCCATCATCGACTTCGTGACGAGCGCCGAGTTCGGGCAGACGGCGCTGACCGGCGTCTCGCGCGCCACCGAGTTCATCACCGGCCTGGTCCTGATGCTCGTCGTGCTCTTCTTCTTCCTGAAGGACGGCGACCGGATCTGGGCCTTCTTCCTCCGTCCCTACCGAGGCGAGCGTCTCGAGCGCGGCCGCCGGATCGGCGTGACGAGCGTCAAGGTCCTGGGCGGGTACCTGCGCGGCACCGCGATCGTCGCCTTCGTCGACGCGTTCTTCATCGGCCTCGGACTCGTGATCCTGCAGGTGCCGCTCGCCCTGCCGCTGGCCGTCATCGTGTTCCTCACGTCGTTCATCCCGATCGTCGGCGCCACGCTCGCGGGCATCCTCGCCGCGCTGGTCGCGCTCGTCGCCAACGGACCCGTCGTCGCGCTCATCGTGGTCGCGATCGTCGTCGTCGTGAACCAACTGGAGGGCGACCTGCTGCAGCCCGTGGTCATGGCCCAGTCCCTCAAGCTGCACCCTCTCGTCATCCTCATCGCGCTGACGGCCGGAACGATCCTCGCCGGCGTGGCCGGCGCGGTGCTCGCCGTGCCCCTCACCGCCCTCGGCTGGGCGATCGTGAAGGTCTGGGACGCACCCGACCCCTCGCTCGACGAGCGCAAGTCGCTGCGGTTCCGCCGGCGACGCGTGAAGGAGGTCGCCGCCGACTCGGCCGGCGGGACGACGGTCGCGTGAGCCGCGCCGTCCGTCGCCCGCCCCGCCGCCGCTCCGTGCGCGGCGGTGCGGTGATGGCGGAGGTCGCGCCCGCGCTCTTCACGGCGGCGCTCGCGAGCTACGCTGCGAACTGCGCGCTCGGCACGGCCGTCGCGCTGCGCCTCGTCGACACGCGCCGCCACCGCTGGGTGCACCACGCGATCTACATCGCGACCTGCGCGCTCGCCGCGGCCGCCGGAACGGCGTCGCTGTTGCCGGGTCGCTCCGACCGTTCGGCCAGGGCCGCGGCGCTCGTGCTCGCGCCCGCCGCCGTGCCGCTCGCCGTGATCCCGTACGCCGGGACGCACACCCGGCGACATCCGCTCATCGCACTGACCGCCGCGCCGTTCCTCGCCGGGGCGGCCGTCCGATCGAGGAGGTAGGACGCATGGAACTGCTCGACGCCATCCGGCGCCGGAAGACGACCAACGGACCCTTCCTGCCCGACCCGGTCTCGGAGGAGCATCAGCGCACGCTCATCGAGGCCGCCGGGCGCGCGCCGTCGCAACTGAACAGCCAGCCGTGGCGGTTCGTGCTCATCGAGGACCGCTCGACGATCGAGGCGATCGCGCGCATCTCGGGCGAGAGCATGACCGAGGCGATGTCGAACGGCACGTTCTTCGAGCGGTACAAGCCCTACTTCCGCTTCAGCCAGGCCGAGATGGAGGAGAAGCGGTCGGGGATGCTCTTCGACAAGCTGCCTTCGGCGCTGCGGCCGTTCACCTCGCAGGTGTTCACCAAGCGCGGACAGAAGCTCATGAACACGTTCGGAGTGCCCAGGACGCTCGGCGAGGAGAACCGCAAGCTCGTCGCCGGATCGCCGCTGCTCATGGGCGTCATGCTCGACCGGTCCGAGTACCGGCCCGGGCAACTGTCGTCGTTCTACTCGGTGTTCAGCATGGGCGCCGCGATGGAGAACGTGTGGCTCACCACGGTGGAGCTCGGCATGGGGATCCAGTTCATCTCGTTCCCCATGGAAGTGCCCGGTCGCTGGGAGGAGATCGTGCGGCTGCTGCGGGTGCCCGACGAGCTCGAGCTCATGGCCGTGTACCGGCTCGGATACGTGCCCGAGTCGGCGCGCCGGCCCGCGATCGACTGGGTCAGCCACGAGCGCAAGCTGCCCTCGCAGGTGGTGTTCCGCGAGACCTGCGAGACGCCGCAGGGCGGATGGGACGAGCCCCTCCTCGAGCCGGGACACGGCTGACGGCGCCGCCGGTCAGGATCGCCGGGCGAGGTGCCGTTCGAGCGCGTCGAGCGCGCCGAGCTGGCCCGCGACGAGGAGCACGCGGGCCTCGGCGACATCCGCCCACCGCACCTCGTCGACCTCGGGGAACTCGGCCGTCCGCCCCGAGCGCGGCGGCCACTCGAGCTCGAACACGCCCGGCCGGAACCCGTCGAGCGCGAACCCGGCTGCTTCGCCCGCGAACACGTGCAGCAGCTTGCCCGAGGCGTAGCGCACGGTGCCGAGGTCGGCGTACTGCACGTCGGGTGCGGGCAGCCCCAGCTCCTCGGCGAACTCGCGCAGCGCCGCCGCGCGCGGGGCCTCGTCGCCGTCGAGCTCGCCCTTCGGAATGGACCACGCGTGCTCCTGCTTGCGCGCCCAGAACGGGCCGCCCATGTGCGCGACGAGCACCTGCAGCCCGGGCGCACGACGGTAGAGCAGCACGCCGGCGCTGGTCACCGGCATCGTCGAGCCCCCGCCCCCGCCGCCGCGCCCGCCGCAGCGCTGCGTGCGGCCCCGCTCACGGCCTGGGCGACCGCGAGAACACCACGAGGCAGGCCGCGAGGCCGACGCCGCCGACCGCCATGATCCCGAAGATGAGGCCCCAGAGCACCGTTTCGATCGACATGCGCACCTCCGTGTGACACCTGGGCTCATTCTGCCCGCGTGGGATGCCGCCGCGCCAGCGCGCCGCGCCGCCGTTCCGGCCGGCCTGCGTCCGTCGCGGGGTTGCCGCCGGGGCATGCGTCACTACGGTGGGAGTACGCGAAAGGGGACGGCGATGGCGAGGGTGCTGATCATCGGTGGCCACGGCAAGGTGGCGCTGCAGCTCGAACGGATCCTGACCGAGCAGGGTGACGAGGTCGATGCGGTCATCCGCAACCCCGACCATGCGGCCGACGTCGCCGCGACCGGGGCGAACCCGGTCGTCGCCGATATCGAGACGCTCGACGTCGACGGGCTCGCCGACGTCATCGCCGGGCACGACGCGGTCGTCTGGTCCGCCGGCGCCGGCGGCGGCGACCCCACGCGCACGCGCGCGGTCGACCACGATGCGGCAGTGCGGTCGATGGATGCCGCGGAGCAGGCCGGCGTGCGCCGGTACGTGATGGTCTCGTACTTCGGCTCGCGCACCGACCACCGGGTCCCCGCCGACAGCGCCTTCCGGCACTACGCCGACGCGAAGGCCGACGCCGACGAGCACCTGCGCGCCTCCTCGCTCGAGTACACGATCCTCGGTCCGTCGGCGCTCTCCGACGGGCCCGGCACGGGCGCGATCGACGCGACGGCCGAGTCGAGCAGCGACGTCGACCGTGCCGATGTGGCGGCGGTCGCCGCCGCCGCGCTCGCGGATCCCGGTACGATCGGGCGGACCATCCGCTTCAACCGGGGCGCGACGCCGATCGCCGAAGCCCTGCGGGCCGCGTCGTGAGCGCCCTCTTCCGCAAGCTCAACCTCAAGGGCGACGGCCCGGTGCACGTGATCGACGCGCCCACGTCGTTCGAGCCCGAGCTCGCCGAGGTGGGGGCGACGAACCCCGTGGAACGCTCGCTCGACGGCGTCAGCGGCGCGACCTTCGCGATGGCGTTCGCCACGAGGCAGCACGAGGTCGACGCCTTCGCCGAGGCCGTCGCCCGCGCCACCGAGGGCGACGCCACCGTGTGGATCGCGTATCCGAAGGGCTCGTCGAAGCGGTACACGTGCGAGTTCAACCGCGACACCGGATGGACCTCGATGGGCGCGGCCGGCTTCGAGCCCGTGCGCCAGGTCGCGATCGACGAGGACTGGTCGGCACTGCGCTTCCGGCGCGTCGAGTACATCGCGAAGCTGACGCGATCGAGGGCCGTCTCGGAGCAGGGCCGCGCGCGACTCGCGAAGGATGCTCCCGAGGGCTGACCTGCGGCGGCGGTTCAGGCCGACTCGCGCCAGACGATCTCGGTGTCGAGGCGGCGCTCGGTCGGGGTCTCCTGGTCGCGCAGTCGCGAGAGCACGAGACGGGCCGCCTCGGCCCCCAGGCCGGCCGCGGGCTGCCGCACGGTCGACAGCTGCGGCGTGGTGCGGCGGGCCCAGGCGCTGTCGTCGAACCCCACGACGCCGACATCCTCGGGCACGCGCCGGCCGGCGGCCCGCAGCGCCTCGATGGCGCCCGCCGCGACCGCGTCGGACGCGGCGAACACGCCGTCGACGTCGGGGGCGCGCTCGAGCAGCCGGCGCATGCCGTCGCGGCCGGCGGAGTACGAGTACAGGGGCACCGGTTCGACCAGCGACTCGTCGAACGCCTCGCCGAGCGCGGCGGAGAAACCGGCCAGACGGTCGGCGCCCGAGTCGCGGTCGAGGGCCGCCGCGATCATGCCGATACGCTGGCGGCCCGTCGCCGCGAGCCGTTCGGTGATGGATCGTGCCGCGCCCCGGTTGTCGATGACGACGAAGGCGGCGCTGCTCGCCGCGCCCGGCGGATGCCCGACGTAGGCGGCGGGGAGTCGCAGCCGCTCGACGACGCGGGTGATGGGGTCGTCGGCACGCGCCGAGACGATGATGACGCCGTCGACGAGGCCGCCCGACAGGTATCGCGCGACGCGATCGGTGTCGCGCTCGGAGTCGACGATCAGCACGGCCATCTGGTGGTCGGCCTGGGACAGCTCGGCGTTCGCGCCGAGGAGGATCTCGCCGATGTTCGGGTCGTCGACGAAGAGCGAGTGCGGCTCGTGCACGATGAAGCCCACCGCCTGCGTGCGCTGCATGACGAGGTTGCGCGCCGCGGTGTTGGGCACGTAGCCGACCTTCGCGATCGCGGCCTCGATCGCGTCGCGTGCCGCTGCGGAGACGTAGCGCTCGCCGTTGACGTAGCGGCTCACGGTGCCCCGCGAGACGCCCGCCTCGAGGGCGACGTCGTGCACGGTCGCACGCCTGGATCGGCCCGGCTTGGTCGTCATGCGACTCACTGTACTGCGGCAGGGGTATTGACAAGACCGCCACGCGGTGCCACTCTGTGTACGTTCACAGAAATCGCCTCGGCGCTTCGCCCGGCTCAGACTGTGCACGTTCACAGAATCAACGACGATCACCGGGAGCACCGTGGACCACCCCGCGACGACGCTGGCGCCGATCCCGCCGCTGCAGGCCCATCCTGCGCCTGCCGCCGCCCGCCCCCGCTTCGCGCACCAGGGCATCGCCTTCGGCTGCGACTACAACCCCGAGCAGTGGGATCCCGCCGTCTGGCGCGACGACGTCGCGCTCATGCGCGAGGCGGGGATCGACCTCGTCGCGATCAACATCTTCGGCTGGTCGGCGCTCCAGGGCCCCGACGGCGCGTTCGACTTCTCGGCGCTCGACGAGGTGATGGGGCTCCTGCACACCGCCGGCATCCGGGTCAACCTCGGCACCGCGACGGCTTCGCCGCCGCCGTGGCTGACGACGCGGCATCCCGAGATCCTCCCCGTCATGGAGGACGGGACCACCCGGTACCCCGGCGGGAGGCAGGCGTGGTGCCCGAGCTCGCGGGTGTTCCGCCGGTACGCGCTCGCGCTCGTCGAGGCGGTGGCCGAGCGGTACGGCGACCACCCCGCGGTCGAGCTGTGGCACGTGTCGAACGAGCTCGGCTGCCACAACGCGCTCTGCCACTGCGACGAGAGCACGGCCGCGTTCCGGCGCTGGCTCGCCGAGCGGCACGGCACGATCGACGAGCTGAACCGGGCCTGGGGCACCAGCTTCTGGAGCCAGCGCTACACCGACTGGGATGAGATCCTGACGCCCAGGCTCACCGTCTCGACCCGCAACCCGGGGCAGGTGCTCGACTTCCACCGCTTCTCGTCCGACGAGCTGCTGGGGTACTACCGCGCCGAGGCCGAGGTGATCCGTCGCCACAGCGCGCTGCCGATCACGACGAACTTCATGGTCACGGCGCACATCCGCGATCTCGACTACTGGTCGTGGGCGCCCGAGATGGATGTCGTCGCCAACGACCACTACCTCGACCACCGACTCGACGACCCCCGCACCGAGCTGGCCTTCGCCGCCGACCTCACGCGCGGACTCGCCGGCGGCGACCCGTGGCTGCTGATGGAGCACTCGACCGGCTCGGTCAACTGGCAGCCCGTCAACGTCGCCAAGGAGCCCGGCCAGTTGCTGCGCAATTCGCTGGCGCACGTCGCACGGGGCGCCGACGGGGTCTGCTTCTTCCAGTGGCGCGCGTCGCTGCAGGGCTCCGAGAAGTTCCACTCCGCCCTCGTTCCGCACGCCGGCACCGACTCGGCGCTCTGGCGCGAGGTCGCCGAGCTCGGCCGCGTCATCGGCGCGCTCGAGGAGCTCGCCGGCAGCCGGGTGCACGCCGAGGTCGCGCTCCTGTTCTCCTGGGAGTCGTGGTGGGCGTCCGACGCCGAGACGCGCCCGACGCACGCGATCGAGTACCTCGACCAGGTGCACGCACTGTACGGCGCGCTGCACGACCTCGGGGTCACCGTCGACATCGTGCGCCCCGGAGCCGACCTCACCGGGTACCGACTGGTCGTGGTTCCCGGCCTGTACCTCGTGTCCGACGCCGACGCCGCCGCGCTCGACCGCGCCGTGGCAACCGGCGCCCATGCCCTCGTCACCTTCTACAGCGGCGTGGTCGACGAGCACGACCGCGTCCGCCCGGGCGGCTACCCGGGAGCATGGCGCGACCTGCTCGGCATCCGCGTCGAGGAGTTCGCGCCGGTGCTGCCGGGCACGCCCATCGCGCTCGAGTCGGGTGCCGCCGCGTCGCTGTGGGCCGATCGCCTCGACGTGACGGATGCCGCGGTGCTCGACCGCTTCGCCGACGGCCCCGCCGCCGGACGCCCCGCCCTGACCCGCCGTGACGGCGCCGACGGCGCGGGCGACGCCTGGTACCTCGGCACGCTGCTCGAGCGCGACGACCTCCTCGACCTCGTCGGCCGGGCGGTCGAGCGTGCCGGCGTCGCCCTCGAACCCGGCGCCTCACCCGACGTCGAGATCAGCCGCCGCACCGACGGCGAGCGCACCTGGCGCTTCGTCGTGAACCACGGTTCCGCCGCCGTCGACGTCGATGCGCGTGGCACCGAGCTCGTGACCGGATCCGTCGTCGACGGGCGCCTCGCGGTGCCCGGTGGCGCGGTCCGCGTGATCAGAGAGGAGGGCGCGGCATGACCGCTCCCGTGACCACCCCGACCGCCGCACGCGCCGCAGCGCGCGGCGGGACCGTGCGACCCCGCCCGCCCCGACGCAAGGTGCACCATCCGGGCGCGATCATCGCGTTCGTGGCGCCGTTCGGCGTGCTGTTCGTGCTGTTCTACCTCGTTCCGATCGGCGTCGCGATCTGGCAGTCCCTGCTGGTCGTCGAGCGCGAGGGCACCTACGGGGCGGCGACCGAGGTGTTCGGCGGGTTGCAGCAGTACGCGCTCGTGTTCCAGAACGAGGCGTTCTGGACGTCGGTCGGCCGCGTGCTGCTGTTCGGCATCGTGCAGGTGCCGGTCATGCTGGCGCTGGCACTGCTGTTCGCGCTCCTGCTGGACTCGCCCCTGATCCGCGGCAAGAAGTTCTTCCGGCTCGCGTTCTTCGCGCCCTACGCGGTGCCCGGCGTGATCGCGGCGATCATGTGGGGCTTCCTGTACTCGCCCAACCTGTCGCCGTTCGAGGCCCTCACGAGCCGGGTCGACCTGCTGTCGGCCGACTTCGTGCTGTGGGCGATCGCCAACGTCGTGACGTGGGTCTTCGTCGGCTACAACATGCTCATCATCTACTCGACCCTCCTCGCCATCCCACAGGAGATCTACGAGGCGGCCCGCATCGACGGCGCAGGCCAGGCGCGCATCGCGTGGTCGATCAAGATCCCGCTGGTGCGGCCCGCGCTCGTGCTCACCGCGGTGCTCTCGATCATCGGCACGCTGCAGCTGCTCGCCGAGCCGCAGACGTTCCGGTCGTTCAGCTCCGCGGTCACGAGCACCTACACGCCCAACATGACGATCTACGCGACCAGCGCGATCCCGAACGTGTCACTCGCCGCCGCCTTCTCGGTGGTGCTCGCGCTCGCCACGTTCATCCTGTCGTTCGCGTTCCTGCGACTGACCCGACCGAAGGGGGCGGACGCATGAGCCTCGTCACGCCGACGGATGCCGCGACCCTCGAGAGCGCGGAGGAGTCCACCGAGCGACGCGGAACCTCCGCGCGCGGCCGCGGACCGCGGGAGAGCATCCTCTCGCGCACCGGAGCCATGCTCGTCATGGGCGTGTTCACGCTGTACTTCCTCGTGCCGATCTGGTGGCTGCTCGTCGCCTCGACGAAGGAGCGCGGCGACCTCTTCAGCACGAACCCGCTCTGGTTCGCCGACTTCGCGCTGGTCGAGAACATCGGCGCGCTGTTCGCCTACCGCGACGGCGTCTACCTGAAGTGGATCCTGAACAGCCTGCTCTACGCCGGGCTCGGCGCGGTCGTGGCGACGATCCTCGCCGCGATGTGCGGATACGCGCTCGCGAAGTACCGTTTCCCCGGGCGCGAGACGATCTTCAACGTCGTCCTCGGCGGCGTGCTCGTGCCCGCCACCGCACTCGCCCTGCCGCTGTTCCTGCTGTTCAGCCGCGTGCAGCTCACCGACACCTTCTGGGCGGTGTTCCTGCCGAGCGTCGTCAGCCCCTTCGGCGTCTACCTCTCGCGCGTGTTCGCCGAGGCATCCGTGCCCGACGAGCTGCTCGAGGCCAGCCGGCTGGATGGCGCGGGCGAGATCCGCACGTTCTTCACCGTCTCGATCCGCCTCATGTTCCCGGCGCTCATCACGGTGTTCCTGTTCCAGTTCGTGACCATCTGGAACAACTTCTTCCTGCCGCTGATCATGCTGCGCAGCGAGGAGCTGTTCCCCGTCACCTACGGCCTCTACGCCTGGAACTCGACCATCAACCAGTTCCCCGAGCTGCGCACCTACGTGCTCGTCGGCTCGCTGCTCTCGATCATCCCGCTGATCATCACGTTCCTGCTGCTTCAGCGCTACTGGCGCACGGGCCTCGGCACCGGCGCCCTGAAGTAGAGCCCTGCCCGGGGGCATCCGGGCGACCACCCCACCGAGAAGAGGAAACCATGCGTCACACGAAACGAGCGGTCACCGCAGCCCTGCTCACCTCCGCCGCCCTCGCCCTGACCGGATGCGCCGCCGGCGACACGACGGGCGGCGGCGACGCGGCCTCGTGCGAGCCCGCCGGCGAGGACGTCACGCTCACGTTCACCAGCTGGATCCCCGGCATCGAGGACGCCGTCGAGCTCTGGAACGAGGAGAACCCCGACATCCAGGTCGAGGTCCAGACGGGACCCAACGGCAACTCGGGCACGTACCAGAACTTCTTCAACCAGCTCGAGGCCGGCAACGCGCCCGACCTCGGCCAGATCGAGTACGACGCGTTGCCGAACTTCCGCGTGCAGGACGGCCTCGAGAACCTCGCGGCATGCGAGGACGTCGTGGCCGCCGAGGACCAGTTCCTCGACTGGACGTGGGGCCAGGTCTCGCTGGGCACCGACGACGAGGTCTACGGCATCCCGCAGGACCAGGGCCCGATGGCGCTGTTCTTCCGCAGCGACCTGTTCGAGCAGAACGGCATCGAGGTGCCCACCACGTGGGAGGAGTACCGCGAGGCCGCGGTGAAGGTGCGTGAGGCCGGCGGCTACATCACGAACTTCTCACAGACCGACATCAACCAGTTCGCGGGCTTCGTGTGGCAGGCCGGCGGCCAGTGGTTCGGCAACGACGGCGACGCGTGGAGCGTCGAGCTCACGAGCGACGAGTCGGCGAAGGTCGCCGAGTACTGGCAGGACCTCCTCGAGAACGACCTCGTCTCGACCTACCCGGCGTGGACCGACGAGTGGAACAACGCCTATAACTCGGGCGAGGTCTGGACGTGGAACTCGGCCGTCTGGGGCGCCAACTCGATCCTCTCCGGTGCTCCGGACACGGCGGGCAACTGGTCGGTCGCGCTCGCGCCGCAGTGGGAGGACGGCGACGCCGCCGCCGGCAACTGGGGCGGGTCGTCGATCGCCGTCTTCAAGGGCACCGATCACCTCTACGAGGCGGCGAAGTTCGCGCTGTGGCTGAACACCTCCGACGAGGCGCTCACCATCCTCAACGAGCAGGCGCAGATCTACCCGGCAACCGAGGCCGGGCTCGAGCTCCCGGTGCTCAAGGAGGGCGTCGAGTTCTACGGCGGCCAGGCGATCTACGACGTGTTCGCCGAGGCGTCGGCGCAGGTGAACCCCGACTTCGTCTGGGGGCCGACCATGACGCAGACGTACGCCGACGTCTCCGACGGCTTCAAGGCCGCGGCATCCGGCAGCGGCACGCTGCTCGAGGCGCTCGAGGAGGGGCAGCAGTCGACCATCGACGCCCTCGAGGCGCAGTCGATCCCGGTCGCCGAATAGCCCGGTGCGTCACCGTGCCGCGGAGATCGACGTCCGGTCGACCTCCGCGGCACGGGTGCGCCGTCGCCGGGCGTGCGGGATGATGGGGCATGACCCTCCCGCTGCCCGGTGCCACGCCGTCCGAGCCCGACGGCGCCGAGGGCGAGACCTACGGTGCCGTGCTCGTCTCCACGGCCGGGGGTGCGACGCGCGACGACGTGGTCGGCGTGCTCCGCGACATCCGCTTCACCGGCTGGATCGCACCGCCCGACGGCGGGTGGGTCGCGGCGATCGGCGACCCGGGTGACGGCACGGTCGCCTCGGATCGGCGCGGGATGCTCGAGGTCGCGGCGGTGCTCGCCGAGCGGCTGCGCGCCACGGCGTTCGCCGTCCGGGTGCGACGCGACCGCCAGCTCGTGCTCGCGGCGTGGAACGGGCCCGAGGAGCTCGGCCGGTACTCGAGCGACCCCTCCCGCGAGCCCGGCGCCGACGAGGAGGTGCTCCCCGAACCGTACGGTGCCGAGCACGCCGAGGCGTTCGCGTCGGCGGCGGGCCGGGAGGACTCCGACACCGCGGAGGAGCTCGCCGACGTGCTCGCGGAGGAGCTCGAGGCCGACAGCGTCTTCGAGTCGGAGCGCCTCGCTCGCGTGCTCGACCTGCTCGGCATGCCGCGCTGGCTCGTCGCATCGGCGTCGCTGCCGCGCGACATCCCGACGGGGCCGGGCGCGCGCGAGCTGGTGCGGCTGGGTGCGGGCGAGACGGGGGCGCTCGGCCGTCTGCGCGGCCGGGCGACCGCCGCGGCACGGCGACGGATGGCTCCGCCCCCCGCGATCGCGGAGCCGCCGCGTGCCGACGACCTCGGCATCGACCCCTGGCTCCTCTGATGCCTCCGCGGGCGGCGCGACGCGCGCGACGGGGTCTGGCCGCGGAGCGCACGCGGGAGTAGCATCGCCCGCACCTGCCGGTCCGACACCCCATCTGGAGGTCACCGTGAGCATGACCCTCGACGAACTGCCCGCCGTTGCCGAGTGCTCGGTGACCGGGTGCTCGTACAACGACCACTCGCACTGCCACGCCGCCGCGGTGACCATCGCCGGTTCCGTCGGCGACGCCGAGTGCGCGACCTTCATCCCGCTGGGCACGAAGGGCGGGCTCGACAAGGTGATCAGCCACGTCGGGGCATGCCAGCGTTCGGAGTGCGTGCACAACGACTCGCTCGAGTGCACCGCGACCGCGGTGCGCGTCGGTCCGGGCGCGGTCGACGCCGACTGCCTCACCTACGAGGCGCGCTGACCTCGGGCGCGCGAGGTCGGCTCAGCCGGCGCGCGCGATCGCGGGACCCTCGCTGAACTGGCACGACGTCGCCGACATCCGCTGCTCGGGGTCGAGGCGGGTCAGCACGGCGCCGGCGATCGCGTAGAGCTGCTCGAGCTGCTCGGGCGTGAGCGCGTCGAGCACGTTCTGCCGGACCGCCTCGACGTGGCCGGGCGCCGCTTGGTCGATGAGGCGCAGTCCCGCGTCGGTGATGGTCGCGTTCGTCGCGCGCCGGTCCTCGGGGCACGGGAACCGCCGGATGAGGCCGCGCTCCTCGAGCCGGCGTGCGACATGCGAGAGTCGGGGGAGCGTGGCGTTCGTGCGCGACGCGAGCGCCGTCATGCGCATCGTGCGCTCGGGCGCGGCGGCAAGCGCCATGAGGGCGCCGTACTCGAAGTGCGTGAGCTGCGCGTCGCGCAGCAACTGGGCGTCGAGCGCGCCCGGAAGCAGTTCGGTGAGCGCGACGAGCCGTACCCAGGCGGCTGACTCCTCGGTGTTCAGCCAGCGCGTGTCCTCCGTCATGCGTCATATTCTCGCACACTTGGTTGACGCGACAACTGAATGCCGCTAGAGTGTTAGTTGTCGCTACAAGTAATCGCGCCGAGCGGCGCGGAGAGGACATCATGACGACCGTCAGCATCATCGGAAACGGCAACATGGGCACCGCCATCGGCGGCATCGTGGCAGCGGGTGGAAACACCGTCGAGTTCGTCGGCCGCGACGCCTCCGAGCAGGTCACGGGCGACCTCGTGATCCTCGCCGTCCCGTACCCCTCGGTAGCCGAGATCGTCGAGGCGCGCCGCGAGCAGCTCGCCGGCAAGGTCGTCGTCGACATCACCAACCCGCTGGACTTCGAGACCTTCGACTCGCTCGTCGTGCCCGCCGACGCGTCGTCGGCCGCCGAGCTCGCCGCGAAGCTGCCCGAGTCGCGCGTGCTCAAGGCCTTCAACACCAACTTCGCCGCCACCCTCGCCTCGAAGAACGTCGGCGGCGCGCAGCCCACGACCGTGCTCGTGGCGGGTGACGACGAGCTCGCCAAGCAGGCGCTCATCGACGTCGTGCGCGCCGGCGGCGTCGACGCCGTCGACGCGGGCCGGCTCGCCCGCGCGCGCGAGCTCGAGTCGATCGGGTTCCTCCAGCTCACGCTCGCCGTGCAGGAGAAGGTCGGCTGGAACGCCGGCGTCGCCCTCGTGGCCTGATCCGACGACCTTCACGCGTGCGCACGACGCGCCCCGAGCCATCCGGCCCGGGGCGCGTCGGCGTCTCGGGGTGTCAACCCGTTGACGCCCCGGTGCACTCGGAGCAACGTGGAGTCATCGAAGGCAACGCGACTCGCAGAGGAGGCACGCACACATGGGCGACCCGCTGAACCCGTGGGAGGACGAGGACCGACTCCCACCCGCGGGGGACCTCAATGAGGACTCGCCGGGACTGACCGGCACGATCAACACGATGGGCGGCGGAAGCATGATCGACTCCGGAGGAACGATGGGCGGCGGCTCGATGAGCGACAGCGCGGGCGGCAGCCACGGGGACGCGATCCTCGATCCCGACACGGCCGACCGCGAAGCGGCCGACGCCGAGCAGACCGCTGCCGGCGGCGTGGGCGACACGGGCCCCGAGCCGGCTCCCGGCGGCCGTGCCGACACCGACCCCGGTCCCGACGCGAACGACCTCGAAGCCGACAACGCCGTCGAGCAGGAGACGATCGAGACCGTCGATCCGGCGAACCCGCCGGCCTGACGACGGGTCCGTGACCGACCTGGCGGGCGCGGGCCGTTCGGCCTGCGCCCGCGGCCCTCGCCGGGGTTAGCGTGACGACGTGGACTGGGGCTCCTGGTTCTCGTGGTTCGACGCACGCGATTCCGACCTCGCGCGCGAGGTGCTCCAGCGCGGCATCGCCGCGCTGTTCCTGGTCGCGTTCCTGTCGACGCTGAACCAGTTCCGCCCGCTGCTCGGCGAGCGCGGCCTGCTCCCCGTGCCCGACCTGCTCGACGCGGTCCGCGGCGCCGAGGATCGGCTCCGCGAACGTGAACGGCGCTCCGGCGAGAAGGTCGGCCTCTGGCGCCGCACGCGTCGGCGCGGGTACCTCGGCCCCACGATCTTCCGCCGCTGGGGCTACAGCGACGCGAAGCTGGTCGGCGTCTGCGTGGCGGGCCTCGTGCTCGCGGCATCCGTCGTCGTCGGGCTGCCGCAGCTCGGCCCGCCATGGGCGCCGATGCTCGTGTTCCTCGCCCTCTGGGGCCTGTACCTGTCGATCGCGAGCGTCGGACAGACGTTCTACGGCTTCGGCTGGGAGATGCTGCTCTGCGAGGCCGGGTTCCTGATGGCGTTCCTCGGCTCGCGCGACGTGCCGCCCCCGTTGCCCACGATTGTGCTCGTGTGGTGGCTCGTCTTCCGGCTCGAGTTCGGTGCCGGGATGATCAAGATCCGCGGGGGCCCCGAGTGGCGGGACCTCACCGCGCTGTACTACCACCACGAGACCCAGCCCATGCCCGGGCCGCTCAGCCGCCAGGCGCACCTGCTGCCGAAGTGGTTCCACCGGTTCGAGGTGCTGGGCAACCACTTCGCGCAGCTCGTCGTGCCGTTCCTGCTCTTCGCGCCGCAACCCGTGCGCACCATCGCCGCCGCGATCATCATCGCGACCCAGCTCTGGCTCGTCATCACGGGCAACTTCGCGTGGCTCAACTGGATCACGATCGTGCTCGCGTTCGGCGCCGTCGGCGACGCCGCGGTCCAGTGGCTGCTGCCGTGGGTGCCGCTGGAGGCGATCCAGACCCCCGCGGATGCCGCGAGCCCCCCGTGGTGGATCGCGATCGTGCTCCTCGTCACGGCGCTCATCCTCTGGCTCAGCCGCCATCCGCTCATGAACCTCTTCTCGAAGCGACAGCTCATGAACGCCTCGTTCGACCGGTTCATGCTCGTCAACGCCTACGGCGCGTTCGGAACCGTCACCCGGCAGCGCGTCGAGGTGGTCGTCGAGGGCACGGCCGACGACCCGCGCCTGCCCGACGCGGCGTGGCGCGAGTACCTGTTCAAGGGCAAGCCGGGCGACGCGAAGCGCATCCCGCGCCAGTACGCGCCGTACCACCTGCGCCTCGACTGGCTGATGTGGTTCCTCCCGCTCGGGCGCATCCACGAGGAGTGGTTCCTGCGGTTCCTCGAGCAGCTGCTCGAAGCGGATGCCGCGACGCTGCGGCTGCTCGCCCACGACCCGTTCCACGGCGAGCGTCCGGTCGCCGTCCGTGCGCGCACCGAGCTGTACACGTTCGCGACGCGGGAGGAGCATCGGCGGACGGGGAACGTCTGGATGCGCCATCCGCTCGGCACGCCCATCCCGCCGATCATGCTCGCGCCCACGTCGTCGCGAGACTAGTCCGCGGCGGTCGGGCCGGAGCCGACCCGGCGTGCACGCGCGTGCACGGGTGGTCGGGATTCCTCCGGGAGAATGGTCGGCATGGACTTCTCTCTCGAGTTCACGCCCGATCTGCTGGTCGTGTTCCTGACCCTGTTCGTGCTCGAGGTCGTGCTCGGCGTCGACAACGTCATCTTCATCTCGATCCTCGCGTCGAAGCTGCCCGTCGAGCAGCAGGCGAGGGCGCGCAACCTGGGCCTCACGCTCGCGATGCTCATGCGCGTGGGCCTGGTGTTCGCCGCGGCCTGGATCATCACGCTCAAGGAGGACCTGTTCGAGCTGTGGGGCATGGGCTTCTCGGGTCGCGACCTGATCCTCATCGCCGGCGGCATCTTCCTCGTCTACAAGGCCGTCACCGAGATCCACCACAAGCTCGAGGGCGAGGAGGAGCACGCGACGGGCGCCGGCACCGCCACGTTCGGCGCGGTGATCGCGCAGATCCTCGCGCTCGACCTCGTGTTCTCCCTCGACTCCGTCATCACCGCGGTCGGCATGACCGAGAACATGATCGTGATCATCGCGGTCGTCGTGCTCTCGTTCGGCCTCATGCTCGTCGCCGCGCGGTACATCTTCACGTTCGTCAACAAGCACCCCACCGTGAAGATGCTCGCGCTGTCGTTCCTCCTGCTCATCGGCGTGTTCCTCGTGGCCGACGGGTTCGGGATCAAGATCGACAAGGCCCTCATCTACGTGCCGATGGCGTTCGCGATCTTCGTCGAGGCGCTGAACCTGGCTGCCGCCGCGCGACGGAAGAAGCGCGCCGGCGCCCGGGCCGTCGAGCCCGTGCACCTGCACCAGCAGTACGTCGACGACACGGGCACCGTGAAGGAGGCGCAGCCGGTCGAGTGACGGTCGGCGTGGGGGGGGGGGGGGGGGGGGGGGGGGGGGGGGGGGGGGGGGGGGGGGGGCGGCCCCCCCCCCCCCCCCCCCTCGCCGTCTCAGCGCGCGCGCAGGTACTCGAGCTGCGCGCGAACGGATGCCTCGGCGGCGCCGCGCACCGACCGGTCGACGTCGGCGTACACGTCGTCGGTCACGGCCTCGGCGGTCGCGTCGGCGCCCAGGCGCGCGAGCGCGCCGCGGATCTGGTCGAGCCGGTCGGCACGGTGCGCGAGGTAGGCGTCGCAGATCGCGGCGAGGTCGGGGAGCACCGGCCCATGCCCCGGCAGGACGGCGACCGGGTGCCCGGCGCCGAGCGCCCGCAGCCGCTCGAGCGAGTCGAGGTACGGGCCGAGCGCGCCGTCGGGGTGGGCGATGATCGTGGTGCCGCGGCCGAGCACGGTGTCGCCGGTGAACACCGCGCCGGGCGCCCGACCGGAGCCGGCGCCGGCGCCATCCGCGCCGTCTGTATTCCCCGTTCCCGCGAGGGCGAAGCACGCCGAGTCCGACGTGTGGCCGGGCGTCGCGAGCACCTCGAGCGAGACGCCGCCGGCGGCGATGCGCTCGCCGTCGGCGAGCGGGTCGGCGCCGCGGCACCAGGCGGGATCCACGGCTCGGACCGGCGCGCCCGTGAGCTGCGCGAACGCG
This sequence comes from Agromyces sp. NPDC029043, assembly GCF_055564615.1. Taxonomy (NCBI): domain Bacteria; kingdom Bacillati; phylum Actinomycetota; class Actinomycetes; order Micrococcales; family Microbacteriaceae; genus Agromyces; species Agromyces sp. NPDC029043. The sequence goes on from NZ_JBVHVX010000005.1 coordinate 168,714, forward strand.
TCGACCGCCTCCGTGTGGTCGGGATGGCGATGCGTGATGAGCACGAGCTCGACGCCGCCCTCGGCGAGGCGCGCGAGGTGCGCGGCATCCGTCGGGCCCGGGTCGATCACGACCGACGCATGCGCGCCCCGGCCGCGGAGCACCCACGAGTTGGTTCCGTCGAGGGTCATCGGTCCGGGATTGGGCGCGCGGACCAGCATCACGCCATGAGGCGGCGGGGAAGCGTCGGCGGTCTCGGCCACCTCGGCAGTGTACCGAGCGGCATAGGCTGGCGGCATGGATCGCGACGCCGCACCCTCCTCCGTCGGATCGGCCGCGACCGTCGTCCTGCTGCGCGACGGGGCCGGCGGAGTCGAGGTGCTCCTGGGCGAACGACCGCACGACCGCGGGTCGTTCGCGGGCGCGTGGGTGTTCCCCGGCGGCGCGGTCGACGACGAGGATGCCGCGGGCGAACCGCGCGACTCGACCGCCGCCGCGCGCCGGGCCGCGGTGCGGGAGACCGTCGAGGAGGTGGGGCTCGAAGTCGACCCCGATGCCCTCGTGGAGTTCGCCGTGTGGAGCCCGCCCGAGGGCGTGCCGAAGCGGATGCGCACGCGGTTCTTCGCCGCCCGCGCGCCCGAGGGCGAGCCCGTGGCCGCGATCGACGAACTCGTGGCCGTCGAATGGCTCCGCCCGGCCGACGCGCTCGAGCGGCACGCCGGGGGAGCGATGACGCTGTTCCCGCCCACGTGGGTCACGCTGCACGGCCTGGTCGACGCGGCATCCGTCGACGAGGCGCTCGATGCGCTGCGGTCCGGCGAGGTGCGGGCGTACGTCGGCCGGTTCAGCGAGGATCGCGGCATGCTCCTGTGGCAGGAGGACGAGGACTTCGCGCCGGCGCCCCGGCTCGGGTCCGAGGGCGGCGGACCCGATGCCGGCCCGCGTCACCGGCTCCTGATGGACCGCCGCCCGTGGGTCTACGTCCGCACGTTCTCGGCTTCCGGGCCGGATCGTTCAGCGAACCGCGGTTCGCTGAACGATCCCTAGATGGTCTAGTAACAAGGTCGTGTAGTATCACTGGGATGACTGGCGAGCGATCTTCGGGGTACTGGTATTCCGCCGATCGCACGCGTCGGGGCGTGGCGGTCCTCAATGCTCTGCGCGACTACCGCGCCGCCGAGGCGGCGATGCGGCGGCGCACCCGATCCGCGATGCGCATGGGGGAGACCGACCTGCTGGCCATCCGCTTCCTGCTCAAGCGCGAGGGCGAGGGGGGTTCGGTGAGCCCGAAGGACCTCGCGGCACACCTGGGCATCTCGTCGGCGTCGACGACCGTGCTCATCGATCGCCTCGTCCGCAGCGGTCATGTCGAGCGGCGACCGCATCCGACGGACCGCCGGGCCCTCGTGATCGCCCCCACCATCGCGAGCGACGACGAGGTCCGAGCGACCCTCGGCGAGATGCACCGCCGGATGATCGACGTCGCCGAAGAGCTCGAACCCGACGAGGCCGTGACGGTGCTCGCGTTCCTCGAGCGGATGCGGGACGCCGTGGACAGCGTGAGCGAGGCGAAGCCCGACATGCGGGTCCAGGCCGGCGAGCCGGCCCGCTCGTTGACCTGAGCCCGACTTCCGCCGCCATCAGGCATTGCTGTCCGGGCTGCAAGTATGTGCGCCCCCTGTCAACCCCTGCGGTGGGGCCTTGTCTGCGGGTATCCGGATTCGGAAGACTTGCTCGCATTGACGGATACCACGGACTACTAGTTAGATAAACTAGCGAAATGACGCACCCCAGCCCCTGATCGGGTGCGCGGAATCGGTCTCCCCCGACCGAAGAGAAGAGGCCGCCATGCGCGAGTCGTCGTCCCCCGAGGGCCAGCCCGCGCCCCTCGGGCTGCCGGGCGTCGTCGGCGTCGGAGTCAGCACCGACCCCACGCTCCGACCCGACCCGGCGCGACGTACCGGACCCGGAGCGATCGCCGATCCCGCCGCGTCCGCCGACCCGAGCGTCCGAACCGACCCGAGCGTCCGCACCGATCCAAGCCTGCGCGGCGACCCGCGCGCCATGCCGGTGGTCCCCGCCCCCGGCGAGGCCGGTCAGGCCGCGGCGTCCGATCCCCTCTCGCCGGGCGAGGCGCTCCATGAGCCGCCGCCCCGCTACGAGTTCCTCGAGCACATCGGCTCCGGCGGCATGGCCGACGTGTATCGCGCCCGCGACAACGAGCTCGGGCGCCACGTCGCCGTCAAGCTGTTCCGCGACGCCGACGAGTCGGTCTCCGATCGCCAACGGCGCGAGCGCGAGATCAACCTGCTGAGCGGGCTGAGCCACGTCGGGCTGGTGCCCGTCTACGATGCCGGGCGCCTCATGCACGCCGGAGTCGAGCGGCGCTACCTCGTCATGGAGCTCGTCGAGGGGCTCTCGCTCGCGCACCGCATCCAGGAGGGACGGCTCAAGCCGCGCCAGGTCGCCGACATCGGGGCCCAGGTGGCCGATGTGCTGAGCTACGTCCACGGCCGAGGCGTGATCCACCGCGACATCAAGCCCGAGAACATCCTCATCGACGAGACGCCCACCTTCGGCTACACCCTCATGACCCGCCTCGCCGACTTCGGCGTCGCGCAGTTCGTCGACGGCACCCGCCTGACGGGGCATGGCACGATCATGGGCACGGCCGCGTACATCTCGCCCGAGCAGGCCCGCGGCGAGGATGTCACGGCGGCGACCGACATCTACTCGCTCGGGCTCGTGCTGCTCGAGTCCCTCAAGGGCGAGCGCGAGTACGCCGGCACGCCCATCGAGGCCGCCCTCGCCCGCCTGCACCGCTCGCCCGAGATCCCCGAGTCGCTTTCGCCGGAGTGGCGGGCCCTGCTCGGTGCCATGACCGCCGACGACCCTGCGGTGCGCCCGAATGCGCACGACGTCGCGAGCACGATGCGCGACATCATCCGCACGATGATCGTCGAGACGCACGCGCGCAAGGGCCGTGTGCCCACGTGGGCGCGCACCGACGACCCCGCGGCGTCCCGGAAGCGGATCCTCTTCGGCCTCGGCGGCATGGTCGTCGGCGCTCTGGGCGTCGGCGTCGCCGTGCTGATCGGCCTCGGCGTCGGCGGGATCCTGCCCTGAGCCGCCGGGCCCGCTCCGCCCGTCGGCGGTGTGAGATGCCCGGGTTGGCGGGCGGCGCGGCGCGCCGACCGTCGGGCACACCGCCGCACGCGTAGCGTCGCGATCATGTGGAGACGTGTCGCCGGAGCGGTCCGGCAGCCCGAACCGCCCGTGCGCGCCGAGGTCACCGCCGAGGCGAACTCGAGGGCCCCCGAGGTCCGCGTGCGGGCGTTCCGGATGGGGTTCGTCGGGGCGGTCGGCGTGCTCCTCGCGGTGTTCCTCGGGGGCATCGTGGGCCAGCTCAGCACCGTCATCCTCTACATCGCGCTCGCGCTGTTCCTCGCGCTCGGCCTCGACCCGGTCGTGAGCTGGCTGCAGCGGCGCGGGATGGCGCGCTGGGTCGCCATCCTCATCGTCTTCCTCTTCGTGATCGGCCTGTTCATCGCCCTGCTCGCGACGATCGTGCCGCTCGTGGTCGAGCAGGTGACCACCATCGTCGAGGACTGGGACCAGATCGTCGAGAATGCCGCGAACAGCGACCTCGTCGCGTGGATCAGCTCGATCGCCGGCGGCACCACCTGGATCGAGGACGGCATCGCCTCGATCGGCGACTGGCTCGGCGACCCGCAGAACATCGGCGCGCTGACGGGCGGCATCCTCGCCGTGGGCGCCGGCATCGCGGGCGGGCTGACCGGGGCGACGATCGTGCTCATCCTGACGCTGTACTTCCTCGCCTCGCTCGACTCGATGAAGCGCTACGCGGCGCGGTTCGTGCCGGCGTCCTCGCGCAACGGCTTCATCGACGTGTCGGAGGAGATCACGGGCTCGGTGGGCCGCTACGTGATCGGCCAGGTCAGCCTCGCGTCGATCAACGGCGTGCTGAGCCTGATCTACCTGTCGATCATCGGGGCGCCCGCCCCCATCCTGCTCGCCTTCATCGCCTTCCTCGGCTCGCTCGTGCCGCTCATCGGTACGCTGACGGGCGCCGTGATCATCACGCTCTTCAGCTTCGCGGCATCGCCGGCGACCGGTGCGGCGGCCGCGATCTACTACCTGATCTACATGCAGGTCGAGGCCTACGTGCTCAGTCCGCGCATCATGAGCCGGGCCGTCTCGGTGCCGGGCGCGCTCGTCGTGATCGCGGCCGTCGCCGGCGGCACGCTCGGCGGCGTGCTGGGCGCACTGGTCGCCATCCCCATCGCCGCGTCGCTCATCATCATCGTGGAGAAGGTGATCTTCCCCCGGCAGGATGCCGCGTGAGCGCGGCGCGTCAGAACCAGATGCTGAGGTGCGGCGTGCGGGGCGACGCGAACATGCGGTCGGCGAGCTCGAGCGCCCCGGCGGAGGCCTCGGTGATGCGGCCGGCGCGCGCGAGCACCGACGGACGCACGCCGCCGAGGTAGATCGACGCGAGGTCGCGCACGTGCAGCCGCATGGATCGCGGGGCGGCGGCCCGCGACGCCGAGCGGGATCCGGCCGGCTCGCCCTCGGAGGCGCGGGCGCGGGACCGCTCGCGCTTGGGCGCGGGGTCGGCGGGCTCGCCGTCGGGTCGGGGCGAGTGCACCACCGCGCGACCGTCTGCAGAGGCGAGCAGCGTGAAGCGACCGGCGGCATAGCCGAGCGGGTCGACGATGTCGAGCACCAGCTCGCCCGCGGCGCCGTAGCGGCGCGCACCGAGCGCGGCCGCGGCGTCGACCACGCGCACCCAGAGGTGGTCGGTGACATCCTTCACGGTCACGGCCCGGGGGTCCTCGAGCAGCCACTCCAGCGGCTCGTCGATCGATCGCAGGAGCCCGCGCACGCCGGTCACGAAGTCCTGCTCGACGAGCACGCGCCAGAGCGCCCGCTCGGCGTCGTCGGTCGCAGCGGCGAGCACGTCGAACTCGGCCCAGCCGGGCTGGTTGGGCTCGCGCGTGACGCGGAAGGTCGCGAAGCCCTGCGGCTGCCCGTGCTCGTCGTCGTATCGGAGGGCCCGGAGCGAGCGCGACGCGTCGGAGTCGGCGTCGACGAGGCCGAGCATGCGGTCGAGCGCCCCCGACCACCGGTCGATCTCGCCGGGCGTGCGTGCCACCGCGCGCCGTGAGATGGCCGCCGCCTGCTCGCGCAGGACGCTCACGTCGACGAAGTGGACTCGCCCCGGTGCGTCGGGTCCGATCCAGTGCGCCCGCCGGCGCTCGATCTCGATCGTGGCGGCCTTCGCCGCGGGTGCGTAGCCGAACCTGCCGTAGATCGTGGCCTCGGTGGCGGTGAGCATCGCCACGGCGGCGCCCGCTCGCTTGGCGGTGGCCAGCTCGGCCTCCATGAGCGCACGGGCGATGCCCCGACGGCGGTGGGTGGGCGAGACCGTGACGGAGCTGACCGCCCAGCCGTCGACGCTGCGCCCGCCCGGGACGCTGAGCCCGGCCGGCCAGCTCGAGACGGTGCCGACGGGCACCGCAGGATCGGGGATCGTGTCGTCGTAGACCCCGTGCACGCGACGCTCGGACATCACGCGCCGGTCGTAGTCGCGGCCCACGTCGCGCGGCCGAGCGTGGTGGAAGCCGCGATGGTCGGCCTCGATCCACGCGTCGAGCGAATCGAGGTCGCCGGGGTCGAGGAGGCGGTAGTCGAGGCTCTTGGCGGCCAGCGCGGCCTTCGCATCGGGGTCGATCGGGAGGGAGCGCGGTTCGAACGACATCGATCCAGCCTACCGACGCCCGCGCCGCCGGATCGCATGCTCAGGTGCGCAGGATGGAGCCTCCCGCGCGGACTCGAGAGACCGCGTCGACGGTCGCCGCGAGGATGAGGACGCCGCCGGTGACCATGAGGTTGACGCCGGCAGGGAGGTTGAGCAGGCCCAGGCCGTTGGTGATCACGGCGATCACGAGGGCGCCGATGGCGGCGTGCAGGAGCCGGCCGCGACCTCCGAAGAGGCTCACACCGCCGACGACCGCCGCAGCGACGCCGGAGAGTACGATCTCGCGGCCGGCGGCGGCGTCGACGGAGCCGACCTTGCTGATCGAGAACAGGCCGGAGACGACGGCGAGGGTCGAGCAGCAGATGAACGCGGTCCATCGGATCAGCATGACCTTCACGCCGGATCGGCGGGCGGCCTCGGCGTTGCCGCCGATGGCGTAGAGGTAGCGGCCGTACTTCGTGCGGTCGAGCACGAACGTGCCGATCCAGAGGATGAGCAGCACGATCGGCACCACGATCGGGACGCCCTCGACGACGCCCACGGATTGGCCGCGGTTGCGGGACAGGATGGCGATCGCCGCGCCGCCGAGGACGGCGATGACGCCGAGCTTGATCCACACGAGCGCGACGGTGCGGTTGGCGACGCCGGCGCGCGTGCGGCGGGCGCGGTCCCAGAACGAGGTCGCGGCGGACACGGCGATGATCACGCCGAGCATGGCCCACCCGGCCCAGACCGGCATGTTGGCGTTCTGGATCGCGCGGATCTCGGGGATCTGCACCCGGTACAGGCCGCCGGCGCCGATGATCATCAGCGTCACGCCCTGGTAGCCGAGGAACAGGCCGAGCGTGACCACGAACGATGGGATGCCGACCCTGGCGACGAAGAACCCGATGAACGTTCCCGTGAGGATGCCGACTGCGAACGCGATTGCGAGCGCGACCGGCCAGGCGAAACCGTGCACGTTCACGAGCACGATGAACAGGGCCATCGTCATGCCGGAGGTGACGCCGGCCGACAGGTCGATCTCGCCGAGGAGCAGGACGAACACCAGCGCCATGCCGAGCATGACGAGCGTCGCCGCCTGGGTGAGGAGGTTCGCGAAGTTCCGCTCGGTCAGGAAGAACGGGCTCAGGAAGCTGAACAGGATCATGAGGACCACGAACCCCGCCACCGCGGGCAGGGCGCCCATGTCGCCGTGGCGCAGCCGCTGGAGGTACGCGCGCGCCTGGTCGGCGACCGAGCCCTCCTGACCGGAGCCGATCAGGTCGGCCGGGATCTCGGTCACCGACGGTTCGATCGCCGGTGACGCCTTCTGGGTGCTCATGCGCTCGCCCCCTGCTGCGTCTTGGTGCCGGTGATGTAGCCGACGACGTCGTCACGCGTGGTCGTGTCGGCCTCGAGCGAGGCGACCATCTGCCCGAGGTAGAGCACGTCGATGTGGTCGGCGACCGCGAACACGTCGGCGAGGTTGTGGCTGATGATGATGACCGCGACGCCCTGCTCGGCCAGGCGCTGCACGAGGTGCAGCACCTGCTCGGTCTGGGCGACACCCAGGGCGGCGGTCGGTTCGTCGAGGATCACCACGCGGGCCTTCTTCAGCACGGCGCGGGCGATCGCGACCGTCTGCCGCTGCCCTCCGGAGAGGCTGGACACCCGCTGCCGCACCGATTTGACGGTGCGCACCGACAGCGACCGCAGGGTGTCGGACGCCTCCTTCTCCATGCGGCCCTCGTCGAACGTGCCGAACTCCGTCTCCTCGCGGCCGAGGAACATGTTCTGCACGATGTCGAGGTTGTCGCACAGCGCGAGGTCCTGGTACACCACCTCGATGCCGAGTCGGGCCGCGTCGCGGGGCGTGTGCAGGGTCACCGGCTGGCCGTCGAACCGCACCTCGCCGGCGTCGTAGGGCTGCACCCCCGCGAGGCCCTTGATCAGGGTCGACTTCCCGGCGCCGTTGTCGCCGACCAGCGCGGTCACCTTGCCCGGGTACGCCTTCATGTCGACCCCCTTGAGCACGCTCACGGGGCCGAAGCTCTTCACCACCCCGGTCAGTTCGATGATGGGCGCGTTCATGTGCATCCTCTCGACGACGTCGTCGGTTCCCAGCGTGGCACTCGTCGCCCGCGAATGGGAGTGGTCGAGCGGTCCCGGACCGCGACGACGATGTCGCGCGGACCGGGACCGCTGCTGGTGCGGTCGCGCGGGGCGACCAGAGGGACGACTAGTACTCGATGCCGTACTCGTCGCACTTGGCCGCGACCTCGCCCTGGCAGAGCTCGGCCGGGTCGGCGTCGCCGGCCTCGACGACGTCGATGACCTCCTCGGGACCCACGAGCTGCGGCGTGACCGCGAAGTACGGCGTGCCGTACGGGTCTTCCAGGCCGGGATCCTCCGGCGTCTCCCCGTTCAGCAGCTGGACCGCCAGCTCGACCGCGGCGTCGGCCTCAAGCTTGACCGGCTTGTAGACCGTGGCGGTCTGCTTGCCGAGCAGCACGTTCTGCAGGCCCGCGATCGACGCGTCCTGGCCGGAGACCGGAACCACGAGGTTGTTCTTGTCGAGGATCGTGATGACGCCCGCGGCGTTCGTGTCGTTGGCGGCCCACACCGCGTCGACCTTCCCGCCGAGCGAGGTCAGCGCCTGCTCGAAGTTCGTCGCGGACTTGTCGCCGTCCCACACGCCCGGCGGCTCGGCGGCCGGGGTGATGCCTTCGGCCTCCATGACCTCGACGGCCCCGTCGTGGAACATCTTGGCGTTGTTGTCGGACGGGTCGCCGCCCATGTACACGACGACGGCCTCGGCCGGGTTCTTGCCCGCGGCGGCGAGGCCATCGAGGATCGACTGGCCCTCGAGCCGTCCGACCTCGACGTTGTCGAACGACACGTAGTAGTCGGCGCCTTCGATCGAGCGGTCGTATGCGATGACCGGGATGCCCTCGGCCTTGGCCTGCTCGGCGACCGCAGCGCCGGCGCCGTTGTAGTCGACGAGCAGCATCACGCCGCAGCCCTTGCTGAGCTGCTGGTCGGCGATCGTCGCGTACTTGCTGGTGTCGCCCTGCGCGTTCTGGATGTCGGTCTCGAAGCCGGCCTCCGTGAGGCCCTCCTCGAGGTACTTGCGGTCGAAGTTCTCCCATCGCGGCGACGATGCGGCATCAGGCAGGATGACGCATGCGCGGGCCGCAGCCTCGCCGCCACCACCCTCATCGCCACCGCCGCCGTCGCCTCCCGCACAGGCCGCCAGCAGGAGTGCCGAAGCACCGGCGATCGCGGCGGCGGAGATCACGGATGTCGTTCTCATGTCTCTCCCCTACAAGGTGAGGTCGACCCCTCCGGGTGTCACCGTCTTCGTCGGCGGTGGCACTGCCATGATCCTCCCGCGGGTGTGGCGCCCCAATACGAGTTGGTAACGCTTCCGTAACTCCCGTGATCACTGGCGGAGAGCGCTCCCACGTTCGGGGGGCACCCGAAGGGGATGGCGCGCGCGCCCGGAGGGCGGCACAATGGACGAGTGACTCGGCAAACGCTTTCCCGAATCGAGCGAGCCGTCGACGGCCGCAGCCCGGCGAGGTCGGTGCTGCGACTGCTCGCCATGCACCGCGGCCGGGTCGCGGCATCCGTCGCCTTCTTCGCCCTCAAGGACACCCCGCTCTGGCTCATGCCCGTCGTGACCGCCGAGATCATCGATGTCGTGGTCGCCGGAGGACCGGTCGGCTCGCTCGCCCTCTGGGCCGCGATCGCGGTCGTCGCGCTGCTGCAGAACTACCCCAACCACGTCGCCTACACGCGCCTGTTCATGGGCGCCGTGCGCGACATCGGGCGCGACCTGCGCAACGCGCTCGCGTCACGGCTCCAGACGCTCTCGATCGGCTTCCACACGCGGGCCAACTCCGCGATCGTGCAGACCAAGGTCGTCCGCGACGTCGAGAACGTCGAGGTCATGCTGCAGCAGACCGCCCACCCGCTGCTCTCCGCGACCATGGTGCTCATCGGCGCCATCGTGATGACCGCGATCAACGTGCCGCAGTTCCTGCCGGTCTACGCGCTCGCGATCCCGCTCGCGGTCGCGCTGCGCGCCATCCTGAACCGCCGCAGCCGCCAGCGCAACGAGTCCTTCCGGCGCGAGGTCGAGCAGTTCTCTGCGCGCGTCGGCGAGATGGCGACCCTGCTGCCCATCACCCGCGCGCACGGGCTCGAGCACGTCGCGGTCGGCCGGGTCGCGCGCGGCGCCGACGGCGTGCGGCAGGCCGGCTTCCAGCTCGACCTGCTGAACGGGCGCTTCGCGTCGCTGTCGTGGGTGAGCCTGCAGCTGCTCGGCGTCGGCTGCCTCGTGCTCGCCGCCTGGATCTCCGTCAGCGGCTGGCTGCCCATCACGGCCGGCCAGGTCGTGCTGCTGAGCTCCTACTTCGCGCTCCTCACGCAGGCCGCGACCGGGCTGCTCATGCTGCTGCCGATCATCGCTCGCGGCACCGAGTCGATCCGCTCGATCGCCGAGGTGCTCGAGGAGCCCGACCTCGAGTTCAACGCCGGCAAGCGACCGGTCGACGCGGTCGTCGGCGGCATCCGGCTCGAGGGCGCCGAGGTGCGCTACGAGTTCGGCGAGCCCCCCGCGCTCGACGACGTCGACCTCGACATCCGTCCCGGCGAGACCGTCGCGTTCGTCGGCCCCTCGGGTTCCGGCAAGTCGACGCTGCTCAACCTCGTGCTCGGTTTCCTGCGGCCCACCCGCGGGCGGGTCCTGCTCGACGGCGTCGACATGGAAGAGCTCGACCTGCGCACGTTCCGCCGGTTCGTCTCGGTCGTACCCCAGGAGTCGGTGCTGTTCGAGGGCACCATCCGCGAGAACATCGTCTACGGACTCGGCGAGGTCGGCGACGAGCGCGTGCTCCGGGCACTCCGCGACGCCAACGCCCTCGAGATCGTCGAGGCGCAGCCGCAGGGATGGGACACCGTCGTCGGCGAGCGCGGCGCGCGCCTCTCGGGCGGGCAGCGGCAGCGGCTCTCGATCGCCCGCGCGCTCGTGCGCGACCCGCGCGTGCTGCTGCTCGACGAGGCGACGAGCGCGCTCGACCCCGAATCCGAGGCGAAGGTCAAGGACGCACTGGCCAGGCTCATGCGCGGACGCACGACCCTCGTCGTCGCGCACCGGCTCAGCACCATCCGCTCGGCCGACCGCATCGTCGTGCTCCAAGGCGGACGCGTCGTCGAGACCGGGTCGCACGACGAACTCGTCGCCGCGGGCGGTCGGTACGCCGAACTGCATCGCGTGCAATCGGCGTGACCTCGGTAGCCTGACGGGACGGGCTCGGCGCGAGCCCGGTGAGCCCGGGGGTGCCGAATGGACTGGACCGACCGCATACTCGTCGACGGTTACGTCTTCGGGTATCCGCTCGTCTACAACCTCTCCTCGATCCAGGCGATCGCCGAGCACGGCATGGGCGAGGCGCTGCCGGCACCCGGATGGAACCGCTTCGCGTTCGCACCACGGCTCGCGACGCCCGACGACGCGTTCGTGAGCGTCAACAACGACACGATCTACGCGATCGCATTCCTCGACCTGTCGGGCGGGCCCGTCCGCCTGCACGTGCCCGACACGGACGGCGCGTACTACGTGCTGCAGTTCGTCGACGCGTGGACCAACAACTTCGCGTACGTCGGGCGTCGCGCGACGGGCACGGCCGAGGCGGAGTTCCTCGTCGTCCCGCCCGGATGGGCGGGCTCGGCGCCCGAGGGCGCGCGCGTGATCGAGTCGCCCACCGACGTCGCGGCGATCGTCGGGCGCCTCGCGGTCGACGGCCACGACGACCTGCCGCGCGTGCAGCGGATCGAGGAGGGACTCGGGCTCGAGCCGCTTCCCGGCAACGGGCCGCTCCGCGGAATCCCGCGCGGACACATCGCCGAGCTCCCCGAGCACCTGCGGCCGTGGGAGCTCATGCGCGTCTGGAGCCAGGCCTTCCCGCCCGCCGCGGGCGACCGCGAGTACCTGCGTCGCTTCGCGGCGTACGGCCTCACCGACCGGGCCAACCCCTATGGCATGGTCTCCCGCGAGCTCGACGCCCACCTCGCGCACGCCACCGCCGAAGGTCGCAACCGCATCGAGGAGCTCTCGCGCCCCGATCCGGCGACGGCCGTGAACGGGTGGAACCTGCTCGTGCATGCGTTCGACTACAACCTCGACCACTTCGGCATCGGCACGATCGACTCGCCCGAGTGGCGCATCGCCGACCGCGAGCGGGCGTACGAGACGCGGGCGCGATCGGCCCGCAACGGACTCTGGGGCAACCACGGCTACGAGGCCGTCTACGGCGAGGTCTTCGTCGACGCCGACGGGCGTCAGCTCAACGGCGCGCACGCCTACGAGCTGCGTCTCGACGAGGAGCCGCCCGCCGACGCCTTCTGGTCGATCACGATGTACTCGATGCCCGACTTCCTGCTCGTGGCGAACCCCATCGACCGCTACTCGATCGGCGACCGCACGCCGGGTCTCGTACGCGGTACCGACGGGTCGCTGGTGATCCGGATGCAGCGCGAGCGCCCGTCCGACGAGGCCGCGGCGGCGAACTGGCTGCCGACGCCCGACGGCGACTTCCGGCCGATGGTGCGCATCTACCAGCCGCGCGCCGAGGTGCTCGACGGCACGTACCGGCTGCCCGCGATCACGCGGCTCGACTGAGCCGCGCGGCGTGGGTCAGCGCGCGGGGGCCGCGGCGCGGGCGGGGGCGAGGTGCGGGGCGACGACCGTGTCGAAGGATGCCGCGGTCCGGGCGACCACGTCGGCGAACGGCGCGGCCCAGATGTCGGCGTTGAAGAGCTCGACCTCGATGTCGCGGTCGTAGCCGGTCGCCTCCACGGCCCGCGTGAACGACGCGAAGTCGATCACCCCGTCGCCGGGGTAGTGGCGGGCGAGCAGCACGTCGGCGGGCAGCGGCGCCTTCCAGTCGCACACCTGGTAGTTCGCGATCCGACCCTCGCGGCCGGCGCGCGCGATCTGGTCGAGCGACTCCGGGTCCCACCAGATGTGGAACGTGTCGACCTCGACGCCCACCACCTCGGGAGCGAACGGCTCGGCGAGGTCGAGCGCCTGCTTCAGCGTCGACACCACGGCCCGGTCGGAGACGTACATCGGGTGCAGCGGCTCGATGGAGAGCTGCACGCCGGCCGCCTCGGCGTCGGGCGCGAGCTCGGCGAGCGCGTCGGCGACGCGCGCGCGAGCGCCGATGAGGTCGGTCGAGCCGTCGGGGATGCCCCCCGCGACGAGCACCAGCACGGCGGTCGAGCCGTCGGCGCCCGCAGCCGCGAGCGTCGCGGCTTCCTCGATCGCGCGGCGGTTGTCGTCGATCGACGCGCGCCGTGCGGGTCCCTCGGGCATCGTGAAGAAGCCGCCACGGCAGAGACTCGTGAAGCGCAGCCCCGAGTCGGCCAGGCGAGCGGATGCCTCGGCGAGGCCGACCTCGGCCACGGGCTCGCGCCACAGGCCGATCGCGCCGTAGCCGCCGCCGGCCGTGACGTCGAGGGCCTCCTGGAGCGACGCGTGCTTGATCGTCGCCTGGTTCAGGGACAGACGCGGGTGCGCGCTCATGCGGGGACCCCCACCTCGGGCCGGGCAGGCGCGGCCGCGGCCGTGGGCGCCGCGGACGCGGCATCCGTCGCCTCGGTGCCCGTCGGGCGGGCGGCCGTCACGTCGACGCCGTTGATGGTGAGCAGTTCGTGCCAGCGGGCGGCGGCGAGCTCGGGCCGCTCGAGCGCGCCCGAGGCGTTCGCGAGCTCGACGATGCGAGACAGGTGCGGCAGGCTGCGGGCGGCGTGCAGCCCGCCGACCATCTGGAACGCGGGCTGGTGGCCGTTCAGCCACGACACGAACGCCACGCCGGTCTTGTAGTAATACGTCGGCGCGGCGAAGACCTGCCGCGAGAGCTCCTCGGTCGGGCCGAGGATGGCTCGGTAGGCGTCGGCGTCGTCGGCGTCGAGCGCCTGGATCGCGGCCGACGCGTTCGGTGCCAGCGCCGCGAACGCGCCGAGCAGCGCGTCGGAGTGCCCCTCGGCATCGCCCTCGATCAGGCCGACGTAGTGGAAGTCGTCGCCCGTGAACATCCGAGCCGAATCGGGCAGGCGGCGGCGCACCGCGACCTCGGCCGCGTCGTCGAGCAGGCTCATCTTGACGCCCTGCACCTTGTCGCGGCTCGCCTCGATGACCTGCAGCATCGTACTGGCAGCGGCATCCGTGTCGGTCGACCCGAAATAGCCCTCCAGCGCGGGGTCGAACGCCGTGCCGAGCCAGTGCAGCACGACAGGGGCGCTCGCAGCAGAGAGGACCTCGCGATACACGCGACGGTAGTCGTCGGCGTTCTGCGCGGCGCGCGCGAGGTGCCGGCTCGCCATGAGCACCGCTCCGGCCCCGGCGTCCTCGGCGTGGTGCAGCTGCTGCTTGTAGGCGTCGATCACCCGCTCGAGGGAGATGGACTCGTCGCCGACATGGTCCGTATTCACGCCGACGACGAGGTTTCCGCCCGCCGACGCCGCCTCGGCGGCGCTGCGGGAGATGAGTTCGCGCGTCGCGGCCGCATCGAGGCCCATGTTGCGCTGCGCGGTGTCCATGGCGTCGGCGACGCCGAGGCCCCACGACCACACGTGGTGGCGGAAGGCGAGGGTCGCGTCCCAGTCGATCTCGGCCGGCTGATCCGGCGTGTTGTCGGCATGCGCCTTCGGCACCACGTGCGCGGCGGCGTAGGCGACGCGCGACTGGAGCGGGCGACGCGGCTTCGAGAAGGATGGCGCGGGAGCCAGCGCGACCGCGCGAGTCGCGCCATCCGCATCGAGGAGGGTGAGGGCGGTCATGTCAACGCGCTCCCGTGAGCTCGGAGGCGTCGCCGGGGACCTGGACCGTCTCGACGGGACCGTCGAGCGCCACGACCGGGATGTCGATGCGACGGCCCTCGGCGTTCGAGCGCAGGCCCTCCTCGGCGAGGAGCACGCCGCGCGCGCCGGCGAGGAAGTCGTAGTGGTTCGGGGCGTCCTCGACGACGTGGCGGATGAACTCCTCCCACTGCTCCTTGAAGCCGTTCTGGAAGTCGCGGTTGCCGGGGCTCTCGATCCAGTCGGTCGCGTAGTCGTGCTCGTCGGCGAGGTCGGGGTTCCAGACCGGCTTCGGCGTCGCGTTGCGCGGTTGGATCTTGCAGCCGAACAGGCCGACCACGGCCGAGCCGTGCGTGCCGTCGACCTGGAACTCGACGAGCTCGTCGCGGTTGACGCGCGTCGTCCAGCTCGAGTTCAGCTGGGCGGTGATGCCGCCCTCGAGCTCGAAGATCGCGTAGGCCGCGTCATCCGCCGTCGCCTGGTAGCGCTCGCCGCGCTCGTCGACGCGCTCGGGGATCTCGGTGACCGCCTTGGCGTAGACCGACTCCACGCGGCCGAAGAGGTTCTCGAGCACGTAGTTCCAGTGCGGGAACATGTCGACGATGATGCCGCCGCCGTCTTCCGCGCGGTAGTTCCAGCTCGGGCGCTGGGCGGGCTGCCAGTCGCCCTCGAACACCCAGTAGCCGAACTCGCCGCGCACGCTCAGGATGCGGCCGAAGAAGCCGCTGTCGATGAGGCGCTTGAGCTTCTGCAGGCCGGGGAGGTAGAGCTTGTCGTGCACGACGCCGTTCTTGACGCCGGCCTCCTGCGCGAGCCGCGCGAGCTCGAGCGCCTCCTCGAAGGACTCGGCGGTCGGCTTCTCGGTGTAGATGGCTTTGCCGGCCGCGATCGCCTTCTTGAGGGCGGCGGCGCGGGCCTTCGTGACGAGGAAGTCGGAGTAGATCTGCCAGCGGTCGTCGGCGAGCGCGGCGTCGAGGTCGGTGGTCCAGTGCTCGAGGTCGTGCTTGGCGGCGAGCTCGGCGAGCTTGGCCTCGCTGCGGCCGACGAGGAGCGGCTCGACCTGGACGCGCGTGCCGTCGCTCAGCTCGACGCCGCCCTGCTCGCGGATCGCGAGGATCGAGCGCACGAGGTGCTGGCGGTATCCCATGCGGCCGGACACGCCGTTCATGATGATGCCGATGGTCTTCGGGGTCGTCGTGTCTGCCACGGTGGTGTTCCTCTTCGGGCCGGGAGCGGGGCGTCGGACTCGGCCGCCGCACCGCTGCGGGAAAGCGTTTACCCGAGTGTACGGGACGCTTCGCCGGTTGCGCAACACTTCGTTTCGCGTCAGGCGTTGGGTGGCCCCGATCCCTCCAGGGCCGCGAATTCCGGGTTCATGCGGGTGCACCCGCGGAACGGCGGGATTCGGGCGGCAAGGTGGGGACCGGATGGCGCGGGGCAGCGCGGCGCCGACGCCGCGGCGTCAGCTACGGCGCGGGTCAGCCACGGGGCGGCGTCGAGTCGCGCACGACCACCTCGGTGTGCACCGGCGCCTCATCCTCGGCGGTCGCCTCGCCGAGTGCGAGGCGGAGGGCGCGCCGGCCGACCTCCTCGAGCGGGATGCGCACGGTGGTGAGTGCGGGCGTGACGTCGCGCACGGTGGGCACGTCGTCGAAGCCGGCGACCGCGACATCCGCGCCCGGGATCAGGCCCGCGTCGCGCAGCGCCGACATCGCGCCCACGGCCATGACGTCGTTCGCGGCGAAGACGAGTTCGATGCCGTCGAGTCCGGCGTCGATGAGTTGCGTCATGCCGTCGTAGCCGCCGTCGCGCGTGAACTCCGGGCGCACGACGCGCTCGAGCGTGCCGCCGGTGGCCTCGAGTCCGGCGCGGAACCCCGCGAGCCGCTCGTCGGCGGTGCGGATGCCCTCGGCGCCGGTGATGGCGGCGAAGCGGCGGTAGCCGAGGCCGGTGAGTTCGCGCGCGAGCGCCTCGGCGCCGGCGCGGTTGTCGAGTTGGACGGCGCGGAACGGCAGGTCGGTGCTGCTCACGAAGGCGACCTGCCCGCCGTTCGACTCGAACGCTCGGAGCTCGGCCTCGAGCGCCTCGTTGTTCGGGTCGCCCTCGCGGCGGGACGCCGCCAGGATCATGATGCGCGGACGCTGGCCACGGAGCGTGCGCACGAGTTCGAGCTCGCGCTCGGTGTCGCGCTCGGTGGCGGCCATCGTGACGATGAGCCGTTCGCGGTCGGCCTCGCGCACCACGCCTGCGGCGATCTGCGAGAAGTAGGGGTCGGCGATGTCGGCGACGAGCAGCGCCACCGTGGTGGTGGTGCCGCGTGCCACGGCCTGCGCCGAGAGGTTGGGGGAGTAGTTGAGCTTCGCTGCGGCCGCGAGCACGCGCTGCCGGTACTCCTCGTTGACCTTGCGGGTGCTGCCGTTGAGCGAGCGGGACGCGGTCGCGAGCGAGACGCCGGCCTCGCGGGCGACGTCGTGCAGCGTCGCCGGGGCGCTCCGCGTGGTGGGGGCTGCGTCGCCGCTCATGCGTCCTCCGGTGGTCAGTGGCGCCTGCGTGGGGCGCTCCGATGCTACTCCCCGGGTCGACGCTCGCCCGGGAGGTTTGGCCGCCCGCCGCCGGCGGTGGTACAAATAGTACCGCAGCGAGATAGCGCTTTCCCAGCGCTCGGACGCGGATGACGCCTCCGAGCGCAGCTTGACGGGAAATCGCTTTCTCAACCGTACGACGAGTGGAGCAGGCGATGGTGCAGCGCGAACGGTACGGCCTCATCGGTACGGGCAGTCGCGCAGGAATGTACGTCGGCGCGCTCACCGGCACCGTACTCGGCGCCGAGCACGTTCCGGCCGCCGCCGAGCTCATCGCGTGGAGCGATGTGAACCCCGGGCGGCTCGACGTGTACGAGCGCGAGGTCGTGGCGGCCGGACATCCGGCACCGGCCCGATACGCGACCGACGACCTCGAGCGCATGATCGCCGACGAGCGCGTCGACCGCGTCATCATCACGACGCCCGACTTCACGCACGCCGACTACATCGTGCGCTCGCTTCGCGCGGGCGCCGATGTCGTCGTCGAGAAGCCCCTCACGATCGACGCCGAGAGCGTGCGACGCATCGGCGCCGCCATCGCCGAGACCGGCCGCGAGGTCATCACGACCTTCAACTACCGCTACAGTCCGCGCAACTCGACGCTCCGCCGCGTGATCGCCGACGGACGGATCGGGCAGGTGACGAGCGTGCACTTCGAGTGGGCGCTCGACACGGTGCACGGCGCCGACTACTTCCGCCGATGGCACCGCGAGAAGGCCAACTCGGGCGGACTGTTCATCCACAAGGCGTCGCACCACTTCGACCTCGTCAACTGGTGGATCGCCGCGGCCCCGGTGCGCGTCTTCGCGAGCGGCGGCCTGCGATTCTACGGCGCCGAGAACGCCGCGGCGCGCGGGCTGGGCGATCGGCCGGCGCGCGGCACGGGCACGACCGGCGACCCGTTCGCGCTCGACCTCGCGGGCGACGCGCGCCTGAAGGAGCTCTACCTCGACCAGGAGCACCACGACGGCTACCTCCGCGACCGCGACGTGTTCGACCCGGGCATCACCATCGAGGACAACCTCGCCGCGCTCGTCGACTACGACAGCGGCGCCACGCTCAGCTACTCGCTCAACGCGCACGCACCGTGGGAGGGCTATCGCGTGACCGTCAACGGCACCGAGGGTCGCGCCGAGCTCGAAGTCGTCGAGCGCGGCGCCGTCCTCATCGGCGACGACGGACGCGTGGTCGTCGACCCCAGCATGCATCCCGATCATTCGGCGGTCGACGAGGTGCGTCCCGACAGCGAGCGGCTCGTGCTGCAGCGGCACTGGGAGGCCGCGGAGGTCGTCGAGATCCCCGAGGGCATCGGCAGTCACGGCGGCGGCGACGCGTACCTGCTGCGCCATGTCTTCGACCGGGTGACGGATGATGCGCCCCTCGGCCGCGTCGCCGGCTACGCCGACGGCGTGCGCGCGGTGTCGGTGGGCATCGCGGGCAACCGCTCGCTCGAGACCGGCGAGCCCGTGCGCATCGCCGACCTCGATCTCGGCGTCTGAACGCGCGCCCGAGGGCGCCGGCGCGCCACGGAGGGCCTTTCGGCCCCACGGCCGCGGCACCCTGCTGGCAGCATCGCCAGCATGACCGATCCCACGAACCCTCCCGCCGGCTGGTACGACGACGGCCGCGGCGCGCTGCGCTACTGGGACGGGACGCAGTGGACGGAGCACACCGCCCCGCTCGCGCCCGCCGCCGACCAAGGCGCGACTGCCGCGTATCCCGCGACCCCTGAAGACCTCACCGCGACCGCGCCGTACGGCTCCGTCGCGTCCGCGGACCAGTCCGCGACCCAGCAGTACGCCGCGCAGCCGTACGGCTCGGGCGCGTACGACACCACCGCATACGGCAGCACCTCGTACGGCACGACGTCGTACGGCACCGCGACCGTGCCGGGGGGCCCGCAGCCGCCCGGGCCCGGCTCCGAGCCATCCGGCCCGAACGTGCTCGGCATCGTCGCCCTCGTCATCGCCGGCGTCGGCTTCATCTTCGCCTGCATCCCGTTCGTGCAGGTCGTCGGATGGATCCTGCTCCCGATCGCGTTCGTGCTGTCGATCGTGGCGCTGTTCCTGAAGGGCCGGAAGTGGCCGGCGATCGTCGCGTTGATCGTCTCGATCGTGGGTGCGATCGTCGGCGCGATCGTGGCGGCCGTCGTCGCGTTCGGCATCTTCGGGCAGCTCGTCGACTCGGGCGTCATCCAGGAGGAGATCCGCGAGGGCATCGAGGAGGGGTTGGGAACGCCGGTGCCGACCGAGCCCGCCCCGACCGACGAGGCCGGCTCCGGTTCGCTCGAGGGCCTCGCGTTCGGCGACACGATGGAGTGGAGCGACGGCGTCACGATGACCGTGTCGGAGCCTGAGCCGTTCACGCCGTCGAACCTCGCGGGCGGCTCCGACCAGGCCGAGGACATCGTCTTCACGCTGACCCTCACCAACGGGTCCGACGAGAGCGTGCAGCCGGTCGTGCTCTCGTCGCTCTCGTCCGACGGCACCGAGGCGACGCGCATCATCGACGTCGGCGCCGAGGGCGGGCAGGTCGGCATCCCGCCCACCACCGCCGTCCAGCCCGGCGAGTCGGTCACGTGGCGCGAGGCGTGGTCGGTCGCCGACCTCGAATCGCTGACCATGGAGACCGCGCCGTCGTTCGTGTACGAGTCGGTCGTCTTCACCAACGTGCAGTGACGTCGGGTGACGGATGCCGCGGCATCCGTCATGCGCTCGCGGCGCCCCGAGGGGGTGGGCGGATGGCTCAGCCGTCGCCGTCGATCGCGGGCGCGCCCCTCGGGTAGGCGAGCAGCATCGCACCCGACGCGATCCAGACCACGCCGATCGCGACGATGAGCGCCTCGGCGCCGACACCGGCGGCGATCCCCGCGGCCGCGGCACCCGCGGCGGCGGCGGCCGCGCGGAGGCCGGCGCCGACGGTGAAGACCTGCGAGCGGAGGGTCGGCGGGCTCTGCTGCTTCCGGATGAGCAGCATCGCCGCAGAGCTCGACGCGGTGAACAGCCCCGACGCGCCGATCACCGCGATCGCCCAGGCCATCCCCAGGTCGATCGCGGCGAGCACGGTGAAGACGCCGGTCGCGGCGAACCCGGCGCCCATCACGAGCTCGGGCGCGCGGCGCGAGGGACGTCGCGACCCCCACAGCGCGCCGAGGAGCCCGCCGATGGCGAAGGCCGTCACGATGATCGGACCGTCGCCCGGACCGCCGGTGCGCGTCACCGAGAGGGCGACGGCGGCGATGGCCAGGCCACCGTTGCCGAACTGGCTGAGCGTGCCGCTCGCCGTGATGACGGCGAGCGGGCGGTGGGTGGTGATGTGCCGGAAGCCGGCGGCGATCGTGACGAGCATCGGGCGGCGTTCGTGGGCGTGCGCGAGCGGCCGGAGGCGCATCGGCACCGTGCCGAGGGCGCCGAGCAGCGCGAACGCCGCCATGAGCAGTGTCGCCGCGCGGGCGGAGCCGAGGGCGGTGGCCGCCGCGACCACCGCCGGCCCGATGACCGCACCGAGGTTGTAGGCGAGCGCGTCGATCGCGTACGCGCGCCGTTCGTCGGGGATGCCCTCGGTCACGAAGCTCGATAGCCCGCCGAAGAAGAAGGGCGTCGTCGCCCCGGCGAGCACGAGCGCGAGCGCGACCACCCAGGCCGGTACCGGGCCGAGGAAGGCAGCGATCGCGAACGCCGCCGCCGTCGCGAGGCCGGCACCGGCGACGAGGGCGCCCGGCCGCCGGCTGCGGTCGAGCATCGCGCCCGCGATCGGCGCCGCGACGATGCTCGGGCCGAGTGCCGCCGCTGCGAGCAGGCCGCCGACGGCGACGTCGCCGAGTTGCTCGACCGCGAGCACCGGCAGCGCGACCGTGATCCCGCCGACGGCGAGCCGCGGCGGCGTGGCGGCGACGATGTAGGTCGCGACGCCCACTCAGGCGACCGGCGGCGCGACGACCGGCAGCTCGAGCACGCCGTTCACCCGACGGGGGATGCCGAGCGGGTTAGCCTCGCGCAGCTCGGGCGGGAGCGCGGCATCCGGTGCGTCCTGGAAGGCGATCGGCCGGAGGAACCGGCGCATCGCGGTCACGCCCACCGAGGTGTGGATCGACGTCGTCGACGGCCATGGCCCGCCGTGCTGCTGCGCCCAGCTCACGGCGACCCCCGTCGGCCAGCCGGCGAAGAGCACGCGGCCGGCGATCTCGCTGAGCACCTCGACGATGGGGGCGAGGTCTTCGCCTGGCTGGGCGTGCACGGTCGCGGTGAGGCTGCCGCCGACGGCGCGGATGGCCGCGAGGGCGTCCGCGACATCCGCGTACTCGACGACGAGGGTCGACGGCCCGAAGCACTCGTGGAACAGCGCGCCCGGATCGGCGAGCACCGCCGCGGTGGTCGTGCGCAGCACCACGGGCGCACCCGTGCCGGGCTGCTGCACCGGGTCGCCGGCGACGACCTCGACGTCGTCGCGACCGGCGAGGCCCCCGAGGCCGTCGGCGAACGCGGCGGCGATGCCGTCGGTGAGCATGGGTGCGGCGGAGGTCGCGGCGACCGCGGCACCGACGCGCTCGGCGAATCCCGACCCGGCCGGCACGAGCACGACGCCGGGGTTGGTGCAGAACTGTCCGGCGCCGAGCGTGAACGACCCGGCGAGCCCCGCCGCGAGCTCGTCGGCGCGCGCGTCGAGCGCAGCCGCCGTGACGAGCACCGGGTTCACGGCGCTGAGCTCGCCGTAGAACGGGATCGGGTCGGGGCGCTGCTGCGCGAGATCGAACAGGTATCGTCCGCCATGGAGCGAGCCCGTGAATCCGACCGCGCGGATCTCGGGGTGCTGCACGAGCTCCACGCCGGTCTCGCGACCCTCGACGTGGCCGAAGACGCCCTCGGGCGCACCCGCGGCGAGCAGTGCCTCGCCGACGACCTCGGCGGTGCGCCGCGAGAGGCGCGCGTGCGCGGAGTGGCCCTTGACGATGACGGGGCACCCGGCTGCGAGGGCCGAGGCCGTGTCGCCGCCGGCGACCGAGAACGCGAACGGGAAGTTCGACGCGCCGAAGACCGCGACGGGCCCGAGCGGTCGCAGCATGCGCCGCAGGTCGGGGCGAGGCGGCGTGGTCGTGGGGTCGGGGCGGTCGATCGTCGCCTCGAGGTAGGAGCCCTCGAGGATCGCGTCGGCGAACAGGCGCAGCTGCGCGCTGGTGCGGGCGACCTCGCCGTTCAGCCGCGTGGGCCCGAGGCGGGTCTCCTCGTCGGCGATGGCGACGAGTTCGTCGCGTGCGGCGTCGAGCGCGTCGGCTGCGGCGCGCAGCCAGGCGGCACGCTCGGCGGCGGTCGAGGCGACGGTCACCGAGAATGCGCGGCGCGCGGCGACGGCGGCCTCGTCGAGCCCGGCGGCGGTCGGGGTGGCGGCGATGTCGGTCATGATTCCTCCGTGGGTCGAGCGGATGCCGCGGCATCGGTGTGCTCGCTCATGAATCGTATGCCGAGCCCCGGACGACCGGTGGTGGTCGCCGTGGCGCCCGCGACGGCGACGGGCGCCGGCTCGGCGAGCGCGCCGAGGGATTCGAAGGAGGCGTCCTCGACCGATTCGACGAGGTGCTCGCCGGGCAGGGCGAGCGCGAGCTGCGCCGAGAGTTCGAGCAGCAGGTGCGGGGCGAGTTCGATGCCCCGATCGGCGGCGAGGGAGGCGATCCGAAGGAACGGCGTGATGCCGCCGACCCGCACGACGTTCGGCTGCACGATGTCGACCGCGCCCGCGTCGATGAACTCGGCGAACCGGTAGCGGGTGTACAGGTTCTCACCGAGGGCGACGGGCACGTCGATGCGGCGACGGAGCTCGACATGGCTCGCGAGGTCGTCGGCGCGCAGCGGTTCCTCGATCCAGGCGAGGTCGAACGCGGCGAGTTCCCCGATCGCACGCTCGGCCTGCTCGAGGCTCCATCGCTGGTTCGCGTCGATCATGAGCCGCCGTTCGAGGCCGATCACCTCGCGCACGGCGGCGATTCGCTCGAGGTCGCGCGCGAGATCGGGGCTGCCGACCTTGACCTTGACCGCGTCGAACCCGGCGGCGACCCAGCGTTCGGCCTGCGCGACCAGCTCGTCGAGCGGGTAGTGCAGGTTCACGCCGCTGCCGTAGGCCGTCGCGGTCCGGTGCCTCCGCCCGATGAGGTCGGCGACGCCGACGCCCGCACGGCGACCGGCGAGGTCCCAGAGCGCCAGGTCGAGCCCGGCCATCGCGATGGTCGTGATGCCGCCCCCGCCGCCCTCGTGCAGGTGCGTCCACAGCGGTTCCCACAGCGCGGATGGCTCGGCCTCGCGCCCGACCGCGTACGCGGGGATGTCGTGGTCGAGGTGGGCCCGCACGGCCGCGGCGCCGATCGACGGCGTCCAGGAGAAGCCCCAGCCGACGGCGCCGTCGGAGTCCCCGACCTCGACCTCGACGACCGAGATCTCGCGCACGTCGGCGCCCCACGGCCGCCGGAGCGGGATCCTGATCGGCCGGGTGGCGAGGCGCGCGATCGTCGCGGTCACCGGGCGGATGCCTCCGCCGGAGCGGCGGAGCTCGTCGCGGGCGCGGCCGGCTCCGCGGCATCCGCCTCACCCGGACCGAACCGCTCGGCGAGTGCGAGGCCGGTGTCCAGGATCGCGCGCAGCCGCGCCTCCTGCTCGGGTGTCGGGTCGACGAGCGGCGGGCGCACCGAGCCGACCGGCAGCCCCCGCAGCCGCAGGCCGGCCTTGATGAGCGACACCCCGAAGCCGGGCGTCTCGTCGCGCAGGCGCACCAGGGGCGCGTAGAAGTCGCGCAGCAGCGCCATCCGCGTCGGTTCGTCGCCGTCGACGTACGCGCGGTAGTGCAGCCCGGCGAGCTCGGGGGTCATCGCGAACGCGGCCGACGAGTACAGCGGGATGCCGATGCCGCGGTACGCGCCCTGGCTGAGCTCGGCGGTGAGCAGGCCGTTGAAGAACGCCCAGTCGTCGCGGCCCGCCGCCTCGGCGGCGAGCACGATCTCCTGGGCGAGGCCGATGTCGCCGGTGCCGTCCTTGAAGCCCACGATCTTCGGGTTCGCGGCGAGCCGCGTGACCGCGTCAGCCGTGTAGCGAGCCGTTCCGCGGTGGTAGACGATGACGGGCAGCTCGGATGCCGCGGCGACCGCCTCGGTCCAGGCGACGAGCCCGTCGGTGGTGCCGCCGACGAGGTACGGCGGCAGGAGCAGCAGCCCGTCGGCGCCGGCGTCGGCCGCACCGCGCGCCAGTTCGATCGCGTGACCGAGCGGACCGCCGGCGCCCGCGATCACCGGGACGCGGCCGGCGACGACGTCGACGCTCTCGCGCACGACCTCGATGGCCTCGCGCGCCGCGAGCGCGTGGAACTCGCCCGTGCCGCACGCGGGGAACACGCCGCCCGGGCCGAACGGCAGGCGCGTCGCGAGGTGCTCGCGGAGCACGTCGAGGTCAACGCGGCCGGCGGCGTCGAACGGGGTGACGGGGAAGAAGAGCACCCCGTCGAAGTCGAGGCGTGCGGTCGGGGTGATCATGCGGTCCTCGTTCCGGTGGTGTGCCGCCCGACCGAATGGTTTCCGGTGTCGGGAGCATGCGCGTCGGGCGGGGCGGTCGCGCGACGAACCTCGGTGGCGGGGATGTCGGGAGTCGCGGCCGCGAGCTCGGTGCGCCAGTCGCGCCGCGGCATCCAGCCGAGGCGGTCGGCCGCCTTGCGGATCGAGAACACCGGCGCGCTGCCCTCCAGCGAATCGGCGGCGGGACCGAGGCCCGGCGCGAACTCGCGCCACAGCTCGGCGACCGGGCGGGTAGCGAGCGCGTCGGCCGCGCCGACGAAGAAGCCCTCGCCGTCGACCGCGTCGGCCGGGGCGGCGAGCCACGCGTCGACGAAGGCGGCGACGTCGCGCGCGTCGACGTAGTTGAACAGGCTGACGGCCCCGAGCCGCGGATCGGCGAGGCGCTCGGCGACGGTGTGGCCCTGCTGGGTCGGCGCGCCGGCCCACTCCTCGGGGGAGATGACGTAGCAGGGCCGGAAGAACCCGAACGCGCCGGGGGCCGTGCGCGCGAACATCCGCACCGTCTCCTCCATGACGACCTTCGACAGCGCGTACGCGTTCGCGGGCTCGAGCGGGTGGGTCTCGTCGATGGGCACCGCGGCCGCGCGCCAGGCGGGCGACGAGTAGCCGATCGGCGTCGGGCTCGACGCCGCGAGCACGCGGGCGATCCCGGCCGACGCCGCGGCGGAGAGCACGTCGTGCGCGAGGGCCGTGTTCGTGAGCAGGATGTCGCGTTCGGGTGCGCTGAACGGCACCGCGATGCCGGCGAGGTGCACGAGCGCGTCGGGGCGGAGCTCGGCGAGCACCGCACCGGCCGCACCGGGCTCGGCGAGGTCGACGGTGCGCTCGTCGACGCCCGCGAGCCCCGCGCCGGCGCGGTCGAGACCGGTGACGTCGTGGCCGGCGGCGGCCAGTCCGATCGCGAGCGAGCGCCCGAGGCGGCCCGACGATCCGGTGACGACGACGTGCATCGATGCTCCTGTCCGGCGAGTCGAGAAAGCGATTTCTCACAGCGAGAGTAGATGAAAGGCGGTGCTGGGGGCAACCCGGACGCTACACTGAGGAACCGATTTCCCGCCGTGCAGGCAGCAGGTCGCGACATCCGGGGAGAGACGCATGGGCGAGCGCAGCAGGGGCGTGACGATCTCCGACGTCGCCGCGCACGCGGGCGTGTCGCCTGCCTCCGTGTCGCGCGTGCTGAACGGCAGGCGGAGCGTCGATCCCGACATCGTGCGCCGGGTGCAGGCGTCGATCACCGCGCTCGGATATGCGCCGAGCCTCGTGGCGCGCAGCCTCGTGCACGGACGCAACACGACTGTCGCGATGGTGGTGCCCGATCTCGAGAATCCGCTGTTCCAGGGCATCCTCAAGGGGCTGAGCCGCGCAGCGGCCGACGACGGCTACCGGGTGCTCGTCGCCGACACGGCCGAACGCGTCGACGATGAGGAGACCACCGCGATCGAGGCGCGCCAGCGCTGCGACGCCCTCGTGCTGTGCGCGCCGCGCCTCCCCGACCCGCGCCTGCGCCGGCTCGTCGAGCGCGTCGCGCCCGTGGTCGTCGTGAACCGACCCATGGCCGACCTCGACGTGCCGATCGTGGGCGTCGACTACGTGCGTGGCATCCGCGACCTGGTCGAGCACCTCGTCGGGCTCGGCCACCGCCACCTCGCGTTCGTCACGGGCCCGGCGACGAGCGCGTCGAACGCCGAGCGGCTGCGCGGCGTCGACGAGGCGCTCGCGCTGCACCCCGGGGTGCGCATCGACCCCATTCCCGGCGGGTCGCATCCCGAGGACGGGGAGGCCGTCGCCGACGCCGTGCGCGACGCGCACCGCGCCGGCGTCACCGCGGTCATCGCGTTCAACGACCTCGTCGCCCTCGGCCTGCTCGCCCGGCTGCGCGAACTCGGCGTCGACGTGCCGGGCGACCTGTCGGTCGCGGGCTTCGACGACGTGCCGATGGCGCGGTATGCGTCGCCGCGCCTCACGAGCATGTCGGTGCCGCGCAGCGAGATCGGCGCGCAGGTGTGGGCTCGGCTGCGCACCCTCATCGCCGGCGGGCCGGTCGAGCACACCGTGCTGTACCGGCCGCGACTCGAGGCCCGAGACAGCACCGCGGCGCCGGCCGCGGTCGGGGCGTCGGCGTGAGTGCGGACATTTCCACGCCGGCGCGTCATCCGCGCTCAGGGCGTTGAGGACGGCTCGGCGACGCGTTCGCGCAACCCGCGCAGCATGCCGCGCGACATGATGAAGTCGGCAGGCACGACGAACAGGTGGGCACCGAGGGTCAGCCACCACGGCGCGGTGCGCGCGCGCCAGCGGAAGACGAGACGCGTGGCACGGCCGCCGTCGACCGGGATGAGGCGGAAGCTCCACGTCCAGTGCAGGCGCGCCAGGTCGCGTTGCCTCCACGACAGCGGCAGGTGCGTCGTCGACTCGAGCAGCAGGTGGCCGGCGCGCTCGACCTCGCGCACCGTGAAGCCGCACATCGTTTCCGGCGCGCCGTCGGGGATGACGTCGCCGACCTCGAGGTCCTGGAACTCGGCGTGGATGCGGTTGGCGCTCGGCCAGTTGTCGGGGAACAGCAGCACGTCGACCCATCGCGGGGTGTACCACCCGCCGCGGTGCCAGCCGACCTGGACCAGCCAGGGCCAGATCCGGTCGGGCGGGGCGGGAAGGGTCGCCGCGTGCGTCGCGACGATCTGCGGGCGGTCGACGACCTCGTCACCCGGGAGCCGCTCGCGGCGCTCGGCGGCCGTGGAGCCGGAGGTGCGGCCGAGCCGGTGCAGCGCCGCGGCTCCCGCGGTCAGCGGGATCAGGACGGCCAACGCGACCGTGCGGGCGGAGGGCATGGGCCGAGTCTGCCGATCCCCCGGCGACCCGGAACGGGTCCATGGTCCCGCCGCACGACCTCCGGTACTCCGGTACCTGATGTCGCGGCGAACATCGTCGGTCCGGCCGGTTGTGCGAGCGGGTGCGCACGGCCCGGAGCAGGAGCAGGATGGACCCATGCCGACCGACTCCCACGTGATCGCGCTCAGCGAGGACGAGCTCCGAGAGGTCGCCGGCTATGCGGCGCGGTGGGCGAGCACCGTGCTGCCCATCTTCGAGGCCGAGATGCCCGACGACGCCCGCCCCCGCGAGGCGATCGACGCGGCGGTCGCCTTCGCCGCGGGGGCGGACCGCACGAACGCCCTGCGCTCGAGGGCCTGGGCGGCGTTCCGCGCGGTCCAGTCGGCGGCGACGCCGGCCGCCGCCGAGGCCGCGCACGCGGCGAGCGGCGCGGCCGCCGCGGCCTTCCTGCATCCGCTCGCCCAGGCCGATCAGGTCAAGCACATCTTGGGACCTGCGGCCCGCGCCGCGCGGGCCGCCGAACTCGATGCCGGCGACGATGCCCGAGTGGGCGACGCCGTCGCCGAGGCGGCGATCCGCGAGGCGCCGGCGACGGTCGTCGCCGTCCTGCGCCGATATCCGGTCGCACCGCGGAGCGACGGGCGCGTGGGGGAACTGATGCGGCTCCTCGATTCCACCCTGCGCGAGACGTCGTGAGCGTGTAGGCTGCTGGGATAGCGCTTTCCGAAGCGGACACCCGGTCGGGAGCGGCGCCGGATCGACGAGGACCCGAAGGAGCCCGGATGCACGACCTCCGCATCGACGAGCGCGATGATCGCCTCCTGATCCGGGCGGGCGACGCGGTCCTCGCCGAGTACGTCTTCCGGCCAGTCCACCCCGCGTTCGAGTCGCCGCGGCCCTACTTCAGCCCCGTCCGCACACTGGGCGGCGCGACCGTCACGCTCTACCGCCCGCACGAC
Organism: Agromyces sp. NPDC029043; assembly: GCF_055564615.1. NCBI lineage: Bacteria > Bacillati > Actinomycetota > Actinomycetes > Micrococcales > Microbacteriaceae > Agromyces > Agromyces sp. NPDC029043. The sequence goes on from NZ_JBVHVX010000005.1 coordinate 197,241, forward strand.
CACGTCTGGCACAAGGGCATCGCCTGGTCGCTCCCGGTCGTGGGCGACGAGAACTTCTGGGGCGGGCCCACGTTCGTGCGCGGCGAGGGGTACGTGCAGCTGCCGAACAACGGCGAGCAGCGTCACGTCGGCTTCGACGAGGAGCGAGCCAATTCCGCGGCGGCGTCCGCCGCGGCCCGCACCGTGGAGCGGCTCGAATGGGTGACGCAGACCGGCGAGACGCTCTTCGACGAGGAGCGCACGGTCGCGGCATCCGCGCTCGCCGGCGACGCCTGGCTGCTGGGCTTCGCCACCCGCATGACGAATCGCACCGAGCGCGCCGTCCCGGTCGGGTCGCCCACGACCCGCGGTCGCGAGAACGCCGGCTACGGCGGGCTCTTCTGGCGCGGGCCCCGGTCGTTCACCGGCGGACAGGTGCTTGCGCCGGGCGTCGAGGGCGGCGACGAGCTTCGCGGCACCCGCGCTCCCTGGATGGGCTTCACCGGCCGCCATGACGAGGTCGATGCGGCCTCGACCGTCGTCATGGTCGACGATCCCGGCAACCTGCAGCATCCGCCGCAGTGGTTCGCACGCAGCGAGGAGTTCGCGTGCCTGTGCCCCGCGCCGTTCTTCAGCGAGGAGCACGTCATCGGGCCCGGCGCGACGATGGCCCTGCGCTACGGCATCGTGATCGCCGACGGCGCCGCCGATTCCGAGCGCGCGGCCGCACTGGCCGCCGCCGCGACGGCGGGGCTGCCGGCACTGCTGGGGCGGTCGTGACCCGGCCCGCGTTCCCCGGTGCGACCTCGGTCAGCGCGGTCGAGGTCTACGACACGGTCGCGCCCGACGGCATCGCGGGCGGCACGCCGCACCTGCACACAGTGTCGACGGAGGCCTACCTCGTGGTCGGCGGTCGCGGTCGCCTGCACACGATCGACGGCGGCGGCACGTTCGCCGAGCGCCCCCTCGCGCCCGGCGACCTCGTCTGGTTCGCGCCCGGAGTGATCCACCGCGCGGTCGACGACGGCGCGCTCGAGGTTCGCGTGATCATGCAGAACGCGGGCCTCCCCGAGGCGGGCGACGCCGTCATGACGTTCCCCGGCCACGTGCTCGCCGACCCCGAGCGCTACGCGGATGCCGCGGCGCTGCCCGGGCCCGAGGCATCCGACGCCGACCGACTCGCCGCCGCGCGCGCCCGTCGCGATCTCGCCGTCGAGGGCTACCTCGCGTTGTTCCGCGACGACCGCACCGTCGATCCCGACCGCCTCGCCCGACTGCACGCCCGTGCGGTGGCACTCGTCGCTCCGCGCGCGGCGGAGTGGCGGAAGCGCTGGGAGGCGGGCGCGCTCGCCGTCGTCCGCGAGACCGGCGACCGCCTCGACGCGCTCGCGAACGGCGACGATGCCGGCCTGGCCACGGCGCGCGTGGCCGACGCATCCGCCGCCCCCGCCTTCGGCATGTGCGGCCGGCTGCACCGCTACGACACGACCATCGAACCCATCGACGCACCCGTCGACCCCACCGGAGGAGACCGATGACCGCCCCGACCACCCCGCTCCGCGCTGCGATCATCGGAACCGGCGCGATCGCGAACGCGCACGCCCAGGCCATCGGGGCCACGACCGACGCCGAGCTCGTCGCCGTCGTCGACCGCGACCTCGACCACGCGCGCGCCTTCGCCGAGCGGTGGGGCGGACCGGCTGTCGCCGACTCCCTCGATGCGCTGCTCGCCGACGGGGGCGTCGACGTGCTGCATGTCTGCACTCCGCCCGGCGTGCACGCCGAGCAGGCGATCGCCGCGCTCGAGGCGGGCGTGCACGTGGTCTGCGAGAAGCCCGCCGCGCTCTCACTCGACGAGCTCGACGCGATGACCGAGGCGGCGCGCCGCAACGACCGACGCCTGGCCGTCGTGTTCCAGCAGCGCACCGGAACCGCCGCCGCGCACGTGAAGGGCCTGCTCGACTCCGGCGGGCTCGGCCGCCCGCTCGTCGCGACCTGCCAGACGCTCTGGTACCGCGCGCCCGAGTACTTCGCGGTCCCGTGGCGCGGCAAGTGGGCCACCGAGGGCGGCGGGCCGACGCTCGGCCTCGGCATCCACCAAATCGACCTCATGGCGTGGCTGCTCGGCGAATGGTCGAGCGTGAACGGGCAGCTGTGGCGGCTCGCGCGCGAGACCCAGATGGAGGACGTCTCGACGGCGACCGTCGCGTTCGAGAGCGGTGCCGTGGCGTCCGTCATCACGAGCGCGCTCTCGCCGCGCGAGACGAGCTCCATCCGGATCGACACCGAGCTCGCCACCGTGACCGTCGACCACCTGTACGGGCACGGGCACGAGCACTGGCGCATCACCCCGGCGCCCGGCGTCGACGAGGCGGCGGCGGAGGCGTGGGCGGCGCTGCCGCAAGTCGAGGAACCGAGCGGGCACGATCCGCTCGTGCGCGACATCTACCGCTCGCTCGTCGCAGGCGAGCCGCTGCCGTCGACCGCGACCGACCCGGCTCGCTCGTTCGAGATCGTGACGGCGATCTACTCCTCGGCCACGGCCGGCCGCACGGTCACGCGGGAGGCGCTGCGCGACGACGCCGATCGCCTGCGAAGCCTCGAGAGCCCGATCACCGACCTGCGGCGATGAGCGACCGCGCCGCGGCATCCGTCGACCCGCTCGACCCCGTCGGCCCATGCGCGACCGATGACCACGCCCTCTTCCACGATCCCGTGCACGACGGCGCCGCCGATCCCGCGGTGATCCGCCATCACGCGACGGGGGAGTGGTGGATGTTCTACACCCAGCGGCGCTCGACGGCCGACGAGCCCGGCGTCGCGTGGGTGCACGGCAGTCGCATCGGCATCGCCCGTTCCGTGGACGGCGAGCACTGGCGGTACGCCGGCACGCTCGACGGCCTTCGGATCGGCGGCGGGCCGGAGTCGGAGTGGGCCGAGACCCACTGGGCGCCCGAGGTGATCCACGACGGGAGCCGGTACCGCATGTACCTCACGGTGATCGACGGCATCCCCGATCGGTGGGAGGGCCACGCGCGCCGGATCGTCGAGTACGTGAGCGACGACCTGGCGCACTGGCGCGTCGTCGGCGAGATCCCGCTGTCGAGCGATCGCGTGATCGACGCGTGCGTCGCCCGCTGCCCCGATGGGCTCTGGCGGCTCTGGTACAAGGACGAGGCGGACGACTCGACGACGTGGGTGGCCGCGAGCTCCGACCTCGCGCCCGGATCGTGGCGGGTGGAGGGCCGAGCGATCGGCGGCCGGCCGCACGAGGGGCCGAACGTGTTCGAGCTGAGCGGCTGGTGGTGGATGGTCGTCGACGAGTGGCGCGGCATGGCCGTGTATCGCTCGCCCGACGCCGTCCGCTGGACCCGGCAGGGCGGCGACGACGACGTCATGCTCGGCGAACCGGGGCGCCGCGGCGACGAGACGTTCGGACGGCATGGCGACGTCGTGGTCGACGGCGATCGCGCCGTCCTGTTCTACTTCACGCACCCGCAATGGAACGGCTCCGAGCTGGGGTCGACGGATGCCGCGCCAGCGCGCCGGAGCGCCGTGTTCGCCGCACCGCTCACGGTGGTCGACGGCGTGCTGCGCTGCGATCGCGACGCGCCGGTCGCCCCGCTCGGCGCGCGAGGCGACATGCGGCCCGCCGCCCGCCGGGCTCCCTCACGATCCAGCCTCGGTTGAAACGATTTTCTGGATCGCATTGACCGAGGCCTGGGAAGCGGCTACAGTTTGGGGAAGCGCTTTCCCAGCAGCGCATCCGCACCAGGCAGACAGAGACGTTTCCGGGAGGACAACGATGTTCAACATTCGCACCCGTCGCGCGGCGCTCGCCGCGGCGGCAGTCACGGCGAGCGCGGCCCTCGTGCTCACGGGGTGCGCCGGTGGCGGCGACGAGCCGGCAGCGACGTACGACCCCGATGAGGAGGTCACGCTCAACTTCGCGTTCTGGGGCAACGACGTCCGCGCCGCGATGTACGAGGAGGCGATCGCCGCGTTCAACGAGGAGTACCCGAACATCACGGTGAACACCTCGTTCCTCGGCTTTCCCGAGTTCTGGGAGAAGCGCCAGACCGAGGCGGCCGGCGGCGGCCTGCCCGACGTCATGCAGTTCGACTACTCCTACCTGCGCCAGTACTCGGAGACCGGCCTGCTGCTCGACCTCACCCCGTACCTCGGCACCATCATCGACACCGAGCCCCTCAGCGAGAACATCCTCCAGATCGGCGTCGTCGGCGACGAGACCACCGGCATCCCGACGTCGACCAACGCGTGGGGCATGTACACCAACCCGGTCCTGCTCGAGCAGGCGGGTGTCGAGGAGTTCGGCGGCGGCGACTGGGAGGACTACAACGCCTGGATGAAGGAGGTCACCGACGCGTCGACCGCAGCCGGCGTTGAGGTCTGGGGCGGCACGGACTGGACCGGCCGCATCCAGAACTTCGAGATCCAGCAGCGCGCGAAGGGCGAGGACCTCTTCACGCCCGACGGCGAGCCGAACTTCACCGAGGAGGACCTCGCCGCGTTCTGGGAGCAGGGCGATGAGGTTCGCACCGACGGCTCGGTCATCGGCCAGCAGCGCCTCGAAGAGGTCTACCCGCTCTCCGGCTTCGACTCGGCCCTCACCGCCAGCGAGCTGACCTGGGACAACTTCGGTGCCGGGTACCTGGGCAACCTCGGCGAGAACTACACCGAGCTCGGCCTGGTCGCGCCGCCCGTCACCGAAGATGGTGCGAAGGACCTGTACCTGAAGCCGTCCATGCTGCACTCGATCGCCTCGACGACCGACCACCCCGAGGCGGCGGCCACGCTGCTGAACTACCTCGTCAACGCCCCCGAGGTCGGCGCCGCGTTCGGCACCAACCGCGGCCTCCCCGCCTCGGAGACCCAGCTGGAGGGCGCTGAGCTCGACGCGCTCGGCGAGCAGATCGCCGCGTACGAGGAGTCCATCGCCGACCGCCTCGGCGACGCCCCGCCCGTGCCGATCGTCGGCTACGGCACGCTCGAGGAGAAGTTCCGCCAGATCGGCCAGGAGCTCGGCTACGGCACCCTGACCGTCGACGAGGCCGTGGAGCAGTTCTTCGCCGAGATGGACGTCGTCCTGAACCAGTAGTGGCCGTCCGAGTCCGGGCCGCGCACCGCGGTCCGGGCCCGGAGTAGCCTCAGGACCGAACGGAGACCCACTGTGAGCACCACCCTGACGAGAGCGATCGTCACGGCCGACGAGGACGCCAAGCGTCCCGGCCGTCGCGGCCCCGATGTCCCGACTCGTGCGGGCATCAGGGCTCGGAACCGTCGTGAGACGGCGACCGGCTACACCTTCCTCCTGCCGTGGATGATCGGGTTCATCGGCCTGACGCTCGGGCCGATGCTGTACTCGCTGTACCTGGCGTTCACGAAGTACAACCTGTTCACCGAGCCGGAGTGGGTCGGATTCGACAACTTCGTCCGGATGTTCACCGAGGACCCGGTGTACCTGCAGTCGGTGCAGATCACGCTGGTCTACGTGCTGGTCGGCACGCCCATCAAGCTCGCCGCGGCCCTGGGCGTGGCGATGCTGCTGAACTACCGGGACCGCGGGTCCGCGTTCTTCCGCTCCTCGTTCTACGCGCCGTCGCTGATCGGCGCGAGCGTGTCGGTCGCGATCGTGTGGCGGGCGATGTTCTCCACGGACGGCCCGGTCGACAACACCCTGAGCCTCTTCGGCATCGAGCTCGGCGGGTGGGTGGGCAACGTGGCCCTCGTACTGCCGATGATGATCCTGCTGGCCGTCTGGCAGTTCGGTGCGCCGATGGTGATCTTCCTCGCCGGCCTCAAGCAGATCCCGCAGGAGCTGTACGAGGCGGCCGAGGTCGACGGCGCCGGCCCGGTCCGCAAGTTCCGCTCGGTCACGTTCCCCATGCTCTCCAGCGTGATCTTCTTCAACCTGCTGCTCGAGCTGATCAACGCGTTCCAGGTGTTCGCGTCGGCCTACATCATCTCCAACGGCTCGGGCGGGCCCGCGGGCATGACCAACTTCTACACCGTCTACCTCTACAAGCGCGGCTTCGCCGACCTGCAGATGGGCTACGCCGCCGCGATGGCGTGGGTCCTGGTGATCGTGGTCGCCATCATCGCCGCCATCCTGTTCAAGACCCAGAAGTCGTGGGTGCACTACGCGGGAGAGAACCGATGACCACCTCAACCTCCGAGATCGCCCGCCCCGAGTTCCTCGAGGTGGAACTGGCGGAGCGTCCCACCGGGGGTCGCCGCCGCGTCAAGCGCAAGACGATCAACACGATCATCTGGTTCGTGGTGCTGCTCGCGCTGACGGCCATCGTGCTCTACCCGCTGGTGTGGCTCACGTTCGCGACGTTCAAGCCGTCGAGCGAGTTCGGCCAGAACCCGGGCCTGCTGCCCGACCAGCCCACCGTCGACAACTACTTCAAGGTGCTCGAGGGCATCGGGGGCGTGCCGCTATGGCGGTTCTTCGCGAACTCGCTGATCATCGCGGTCGCCGCGGTCGTCGGCACCCTGCTCAGCTCGGCGCTGGCGGCCTACGCGTTCGCCCGCGTCCAGTTCAGGGGCGTCGGCATCCTGTTCGCGGCGATGATCGGCACGCTGCTGCTGCCGTTCCACGTCGTGATCATCCCGCAGTACATCATGTTCCAGAAGCTGGAACTGGTCGACACGTACTGGCCGCTGATCCTGCCGAAATTCCTCGCGACCGAGGCGTTCTTCGTGTTCCTGATCGTGCAGTTCATCCGCAACATCCCGCGCGACATGGACGAGGCGGCCAAGATCGACGGCGCCGGGCACTGGCGCATCTTCTTCTCGATCATCCTGCCGCTGATCAAGCCAGCGCTGATCACCTCGGCGATCTTCACGTTCATCTGGACCTGGAACGACTTCCTCGGCCCGCTGCTGTACGTGAACAGCCCCGAGCTGTATCCGCTCCCGATCGCGCTGCGCCTCTACAACGACCAGACCTCGTCGTCCGACTACGGCGCGACGGTCGCGGTGTCGTTCCTGGCGCTGCTGCCGATCCTCATCTTCTTCATCGTGTTCCAGCGGTTCCTCGTCGCGGGCGTGGCGACCCAGGGCCTGAAGGGCTAGGACGAGCGGATGTCTCGGGCGAGCGAGCGTGCGGCGCGCCGCGCCGAGCGGTCGGGCAGCGGCCCGGTCCGCTCCGGTGCGGTGCCGGCCCGCTTCCCGGGCGCGACGAGCGCGTTCGGCCTGCTCGGCGAGGTGCTCCTCGTCGGCGTGCTGGTCGCGATCGTGTCGATCCCCGTCGTGACGCTGCCGGCCGGGCTCGCGGCGGGCGTCCGCCACCTGCGCCGGTTCCTGAAGGCCGAATCGTCCTCGCTCGGGATGTTCTGGTCCGACGTCCGGGCGGGCCTCTTCGGCGGGATCGGCGTCGGCGTCGGCACGCTCGTGCTCGCGCTCGTGCTGCTGCTCGACATCGACCTGGCCGGCAGTGGCGTGCTGCCCGGCGGCCCGGTGGTCGCGGCGGTCGGGTGGCTCGGTCTCGCGGCGCTCGCGCTCGCACTCTTCACGGCGGCGGGGTTGTGGACCCCCGGGCACGGATGGCGCGGCGCGTTCCGCTCCGTCCCCGCCGCGGTGGCCGGCGACCCGATCGGCGCGGCCTACCTCGTCGCGACGGGGGTGTTCGCGGCGGTCGTGACGTGGCAGCTGCTTCCGCTCGTCGTGCCGGCGTTCGGCTGCGTCGCGCTTGCGATCGTGGCCGTCCCAGAACGGCCGCGGGGCGGGCGCAGCGACGATGACGACGCGACCTCCGTCGACCGCCACGTGTGAATGCATCAGGCCGACCGCTCCCGCGCTGGGCGCGCGATGCGACGCTCGGCATCTTCGTGCACTGGGGCCCCTACTCCGTGCCGGCCTGGGCGGAGCCATCCGGTGCCCTCGGCGCGGTGCCCGACGACGAGTGGTTCGCGCACAACGCGTACGCGGAGTGGTACGCCAACACGATCAGGCTCGAGGGCTCGCCCGCGGCCGAGCATCACGCCCGCGCGCACGGCGGGCGCCCGTACGCGGCGTTCCTCGACGACTGGCTCGCCGAGGCGTACGACCCGGCCGACTGGGCGCGGCTCTTCGCGGCGGTCGGGGCCGACTACGTCGTGCCGACGACGAAGCACCACGACGGCATCGCACTGTGGGATGCGCCGGGATCCGGCGACCTCACCACGGTGGCGCGCGGCCCGCGCCGCGACCTCATCGCGCCCCTGGCCGACGCGGTGCGTGCCGAGGGCCTGCGGTTCGGCGTGTACTACTCGGGCGGCCTGGACTGGGCGTTCGCCGACCTGCCACCCCTGCGTTCGACCCGCGACGTCGAGACCGTGCGCCCGACTGACGCGGCGTACGCCGCCTACGTCCACGGCCATGCCGCCGACCTGATCGACCGGTTCCGCCCCGACCTGCTCTGGAACGACATCGACTGGCCCGATGCGGCGAAGCAGCCGGGCCCGTACTCGCTCGAATCGCTGCTGGCGTACTACCGGCGCCGAGTCCCCGACGGCATCGTGAACGACCGGTGGGGCGCCGATGTGTGGGACTTCCGCACGAGCGAGTACGACGCGCATGCCCAGCACGAGGCCTCCGTCGGCTGGGAGCATTGCCGCGGCCTCGGCTTCTCGTTCGGGTTCAACCGGGCCGAGGATGTCGCGTCGACGCTGTCGCCCCGCGAGCTGGCGCAGCACTGGGCCGACGTGGTGTCGCGCGGCGGCCGGTTGCTGCTCAATGTCGGCCCCGAGGCATCCGGCCGCCTGCCCGGGGTGCAGCGGCGGACCCTCGAGGGCGTCGCGCCGTGGCTCACGGCGATCAAGCCGCACACCTTGGGCCGGTCGATGCTCGCGGACGGCGAGGTGCAGGTGCCGGATGCCGCGTGGTGGCGGGCCTGGCGCGCCCCGTCGCAGGTGGTCGTCGTCACCGACGCGCCCGCGGCCGAGCCGCGGGTGCGCGACGGGTCACCGGTGCTCGTGGTGCCGCTGCCCGAGTAGCGGAGGGTCAGCGCGAGGGGCCGTGCCGGTCGCACTCGTTCGGTATCGCGGGCCGGCGACGCGGCGGTCGCTGCTCTGCCGCGGGGAGGCGGAGCGCCATCCCGTCGTCGTCCATGATCTTCCTCACGTCGAGCGTTGACGGTTTCCGACGTCGCACGCTACAGTGCGGGAAGCGCTTTCCCTAACCCCCAGCGCGCGACAACCCGACGACGACGACGGAGGACACATGTTCACGAGGAACGGCCGGCGACGCATGCTCGCCGCGGCGGCGATGACGGGGGCTGCGGCCCTCGCGCTCACCGATGCGCGAGCGGCGGCAGCGAGGCATCCGCGTACGACCCCGACGAGGAGGTGACGCTGAACTTCACGTGGTGGGGCAACGACGACCGCGCCCAGCGCTACCAGCAGCTCATCGACGCGTTCGAGGAGGAGCACCCCAACATCACGATCGACGGCACGTTCACCGACTTCCCGTCGTACTGGGAGAAGCGCAAGACCGAGGCGGCCGGCGGCGGTCTTCCCGATGTGTGGCAGTTCTCCGACTCGTACCTCCGCGAGTACGCCGAGCCCGGGCTCCTGCTCGACCTCGAGCAGGTCGGCGACTACATCGACTTCGACGCGTTCGACGAGGGCCTGAAGCAGACCGGGCAGCTCGAGGGTACGCAGTACTCGCTTCCGACCGGCTACAGCGCGTGGGCGATCTTCCTCAACGACGCCCTCATCGAGCAGGCCGGCGTCGAGCCGTACGAAGGCGGCACCTCGTACGAGGAGTACACCGAGTGGATGGCGTCGGTCACCGAGGCCACGGGCGGCGCGGTCTACGGCGGCACCGACGTGACGCAGCGCATCCAGACGTTCGAGAACGTCCTGCGCGCGCAGGGCGAGAACCTCTACACCGAGGACGGCGAGCTCGGCTTCACCGAGGACCAGCTCCGCGACTTCTGGGAGTCCGGCGCCGACGCGCGCGACGGCGTCACCATCCCGCAGCAGAAGCTCGAGGAGATCGCCCCGATCTCGGGCTTCGGCGCCAACCTCACCGCGAGCGAGGGCAGCTGGTCGAACTTCCTCGGCGGCTACCTGGCCGATTCCGGCGCCACGTCGATCACGATGGTCGCGCCGCCGACCGACGACCCCGACGGCCAGGACCTCTACCGCCAGGCCGGCCTGCAGATGGCGATCTCGGCCGACACCGAGCACCCCGAGGCGGCCGCGCTGTGGCTCGACTTCGTGGTGAACAGCGAGGAGGCCGGCGAGGTCTTCGGCACCACGCTCGGCTTCCCGGCGTCGGAGACCAAGCTCGCGGGCGCCTCGCTCGAGGGTGCCGACGCACAGGTCGCCGAGTACCTCGAGTCGGTCGCCGACCGCATCGGCGACGCCCCGCCCGTGCCGGTGGTCGGCTACGGCTCGCTCGAGCAGACCTTCTGGGACCTCGGCAAGTCCATCGGTCTCGGCGCGATCACGGTGGATGACGCGGTCGACCAGTTCTTCACCGAGGCGGGCGTGATCCTCGGCTGACGCCCGGCCGCTGTTCCGGCCCATGGTTTCCGTTCGTCGCGACCGACCCCGACCGTCGGGTGCACCTCGCGACGAACGGAAACCCTTCGACCTGTGATGACCGAGGAGACCCGCGTGCACTACGGCGCCGACTACAACCCCGAGCAGTGGCCCGAGGAGGTGTGGCCCGAGGATGTCGCGCGCATGCGCGAGGCCGGGGTGACCATGGTGAGCCTCGGCATCTTCGCTTGGTCGCGCATCCAGCCGCGTGAGGGCGAGTTCGACTTCGCCTGGCTCGACCGGGTGATCGACCTGCTGCACGAGGGCGGCATCGCCGTCGACCTCGCGACCGCGACCGCGTCGCCGCCGCCGTGGGCCACGGCCGCCTACCCCGAGATGCTGCCCCAGGACGAGAACGGCGCCACGTACTGGCCGGGCAGCCGGCAGCAGTTCGCGCCATCCTCGCCGGTGTACCGCCGGCTCGCTGGGGAGCTCGTCACGGCGATCGCCGAACGGTACGCGCAGCACCCCGGCGTGGTCATGTGGCACGTGAACAACGAGTACGGCTGCCACCTCAACGCCGACTACTCGGACGCCGCGCGCGACGCGTTCCGGCGCTGGCTCGCCGAACGCTACGGCGACGTCCAGTCGCTGAACGGGGCGTGGGGCACGAACTTCTGGTCGCAGCGGTACCAGTCCTTCGACGAGGTGTTCCCGCCCCGCAAGGCGCCGTACTCCCGCAACCCCGGCCAGGAACTCGACTTCCGCCGGTTCACGAGCGACATGCTGCTCGAGTGCTACCTGTTGGAGCGCGAGATCATCCGCGCGGCGGGTGCAACGCAGCCGATCACGACGAACTTCATGGGCGCGTTCAAGCCCGCCGACTACGCCGGGTGGGCCGAGCACATGGACGTCATCAGCGACGACGCCTACCCCGACCCCAACGATCCCGAGTCGTTCCGTGCGGCCGCCTTCCAGCGCGATCTCGTGCGGTCGCTCAAGCCCGAGGTGCCGTGGATCCTCATGGAGCAGTCGACCAATGCACTGAACTGGCGTCCGGCGAACGCGCCCAAGGCGCCGGGGCAGATGGCGGCGCTCAGCGCGCAGGCGATCGGGCGCGGCGCCGACGGCATCCTGTTCTTCCAGTGGCGGCAGTCCCGGGCGGGCGCCGAGAAGTTCCACTCGTCGATGCTGCCGCACGCCGGCACCGACACGCGCACGTGGCGGGAAGCCGTCGCGCTCGGCGCCGATCTCGCGGCGCTGCCGACACTGCCGGCCGGCGCCCGCGACGCGCGGGTCGCGCTCGTGTTCGACTGGGAGAACTGGTGGGCCGTCGAGGCGTCCGACCACCCGCAGAACGGGATCGACTATCTCGCGGTCATCCAGCGCTGGTACCGCGCGCTGCACCGCCGGCACGTGCAGGTCGACGTCGTGCCCGCCGCGCGGGTCGGCGGGGACTACGACGTCGCGATCGCGCCGTTGCTCTACCTGGTCCGAGAGGCGGATGCCGCGGCGCTCACGTCCTTCGTCGACGGCGGCGGGCACCTCCTCGTCGGGCCGTTCACCGACGTGGTCGACGAGGTCGACCGGTTCCGCGAGGGTGGGTTCGCGACACAGCTCGGACCGCTCTGCGGCATCCGCATCGAGGACTTCGGGGCGCTGGTCGCGCCGTCCACGCCAGGCGACCACCCGGGCCAGCGGGAGGCGCCGTTCGCGGGCGAGGCGGTCGAGTCGGCCCCTGGTTTCGCCGGCACGGGCACGTTGCTCGCCGAGGAGCTGCACGTGATCGCCGCCGACGCGCGCGTCGAGGCGACCTTCACCGCCGGCCGACGCGCCGGCGACCCCGCCCTCACCGTGCGAGCCGCCGGAGCAGGCACCGCGCGCTACCTCGCGACGATCCCCGACGAGGCCGGAGTCCAGGCCGTCGTCGACCGACTCCTCGCGGCGACCGACGTGGAGCCGGTCGCCGCGGGGCTGCCCGACCACGTGGAGGCCGCCCGGCGGGGGCGGCTGCTCACGCTCGTCAACCACGGCGGCCCCGTGGCATCCGTCGACATCGCGGGCCTCGACGCCGTCACGGGCGAGCGCGTCGCGCGCGTCGAACTCGGCGCATACGACTGGACCATGGTGCTCACCGACTGAGCGTCGTACGATCAGCCGACCGAGGAGGTTCCCATGCGCGCGATCATCCTGAGCGGGGCCGGGCGGTACGCCGACCCCTGGCATCCCTATCCCGAGACCAGCGCCAGACTGGCCGAGCTCGTGCGCGACGCGGGGTACGACGTCGAGGTGCGTGAAGACGTGGATGCCGCCCTCGCCTCGCTCGGCGACGACGTGACGCTGCTCGTGGTGAACGCGGCCGACCCCGACGGGTCGGTGCCCGACGGCGTCGAGCTCGGCGACCCGCCGGTGGCCGACGAGACGGCGCTGGATGCCGCGATCGAGCGCGGCATCGGCATCCTCGCGATGCACGCGGCCGCGTCGAGCCTGCGCGACTACGCCGCGTACGATCGGGCCGTCGGCGGGCGGTGGGAACCCGACGTGTCGTGGCATCCGCCGTTCGGGGAGACGCGCGTGCACCTCGTGGGCAACCATCCCGTGCGCGAGGGCCTCGACGACTTCACCGTGCTCGACGAGCGCTACACCGCGCTGCGCCTCTACGACGTGATCGAGCCCATCGGCGAGCACGAGGAGGGCGGGACGCGCCATCCGTTCATCTGGGCCCGTGAGTTCGGGCGTTCGCGGCTCGTGTACGACGCGCTCGGGCACGACGCCCGCTCGTACGACTCCGAGGGGCATCGCGCGCTCATCGAGCGAGCGCTCGGGTGGCTGTCGCAGGTACCGGCGCCGACGGCTGGCGATCGCGGTGCAGCCGGCGGTGCGGCCGGCGCCGCGGCGGACGGCGCATGAGCCGCCGCGTCGTCTTCGCCCCCGACTCGTTCAAGGGCACGGCCACGGCCGCCGAGGCGGCCGACGCGCTCGCACGGGGGTGGCGATCGGTCGCGCCCGACGACCTGCTCATCGAGAAGCCCATGGCCGACGGCGGTGAGGGCACGGTCGACGCGTTCGCCACGGCGGTGCAGGGAGCCGAGCGCGTGCCCGTCACCGTTCAGGGGCCCGACGACCGGCCGGTGGACGCCGCGTGGCTTCGCCTGCCCGACGGCTCTGCGGTCGTCGAGCTCGCCCTCACGAGCGGCATCACGCTGCTCGATCCGCTGCGCCCGCTCGATGCTCACACGCTCGGCTTCGGGCAGGCGATCGCGGCCGCGCTCGACGCGGGCGCACGTCGGCTGCTGCTCGCGATCGGCGGCAGCTCGTCGACCGACGGCGGCGTGGGCGCACTCGCGGCGCTCGGGGGCGCGTTCCTCGACGCACAGGGTCGGCCGGTGCCGCTCGGCAACCGCGGCGTCGGCGCCCTGGCCCGGGCCGACCTCTCGGGGCTGCGGCCACTGCCCGCGGATGGCGCGCTCATCCTCTCCGACGTGACCAACCCGCTGATCGGACCCTTCGGCGCGGCCGCGATCTTCGGTCCGCAGAAGGGCGGGACGCCCGAGCTCGTCGAGGCGATGGACGTGAACCTGGCGCGACTCGTGCGCGCTGTTCCGGGCGGCGACGGGCTCTGCGAGGAGGAGGGCGCCGGCGCGGCCGGCGGTACCGGGTTCGGCCTGCTCGCGTGGGGGGCGACGATGGCCGGCGGATCCGGCGCGGTCGCCGACGCGATCGGGCTCTCCGAGGCGTTGCGCGGCGCCACGCTCGTCGTGACCGGCGAGGGGCGCTTCGACGGCCAGTCGGCCGCCGGGAAGGTGCCCAGCGAGGTCACCGCGCGGGCTGCTGCTGAGGATGTGCCGGTCGCCCTGGTCGCGGGGGCCATCGACGCGGATGCCTCCGGCTTCGCCGCGTCCGCGTCGCTCACCGAGCTCGCCGGCAGCGGGGACGCCGCCATGGCCGACCCGCTGCGCTGGCTCGAGGCGGCGGGCGCCGCGCTCGCGCGCTCGAGCGCCTGACGCGCGCACGAGCGTCGTGCCCTGCGCCCGCCCGGTTCCGGCGAGCGGAACCCCTCGCGCGCGACGTGGGCGGCGCCCCGTCAGAGGGTGATGGCCACGTCCTCGTCGGCGCCGCGCGCGATCGAGAACGCCGTGCGCCTGCCGCCCGGGTCCGCCGCATGCCGGATCTCGTAGTCGCCCGCGAAGCCGCGGACGGAGACGCGACCCTCGCCATCGGCGCGGACGGTCGTCGGCGGCAGCCACCACTCGCGCTTGACGAGCGAGCGGAGCGCGTCGAACGACGGCTTCGGCGTGCCATCCGCTCGCAGCAGCCCGATGGGCGCGTTGAGCCACGCGCCGCGGTCGGTGATGCCCCAGTACGTGATCGACTCCACCGCCGGGTGCCCGACGAGCGCCCGGTAGTGACGCTCGAGCTCGTCGGCCTGGCGCGCCTCGCCCTCGGGCGTCGACGGCCACTCGTCGACCTGCCAGTCGTTGAGGTCGTCGATGTGGGGCGGCATGAGCTCGCCGGAGACCAGCGACGTCTCGGTGAAGTGCAACGGCAGGCCGTAGCGCGCGAACCTGTCGGCGATCGCGATCAGCTGCTCCTCGCCGCGGAAGCCCTGGTGCATGTGCGTCTGCAGCCCGATGGCATCGAGGCGGATGCCGGCTTCGAGCACGCCCTCGATGAGGCACTCGTAGGCGCTCGAGAGGTCGAAGTCGTTGAGGACGAGGGTCGCGTGCGGGTTCGCGGCGCGGGCCTCCTCGAACGCGAGGCGGATCATGTGGATGCGCCCGCGCTGGCGAGCCAGCGGCGTGATCGCGTTCTCCTCGGCCGTGAAGACCGGCATGATCACGACCTCGTTGATCGCGTCCCACGTGTCGATCAGGCCGGCGAACTCGGTTGCGTCCCTGCGGATCCGCGCGCGCAGGGTCTGCTCCACCTCGTCGAGCGGGCGGCCGAGCAGCCACTGCGGCGCGAGCGTGTGCCAGGCGAGCGGATGGCCCTTCACCGCCACCCCACGGTCGCGGAACCATTCGGCGGCCCGTCGCAGCTCCTCGGTGCGGGGCCGGCCGGGCTCGGGCTCGAAGTCGCGCCAGTAGAACGGGAGCGTCGCGGCGTTGAAGAGCTCGACGTAGCGCTCGGCGATCACCTCGTCGCCGACCTCGCCCCGGCCGTTCGCGAGGCCGACGAGGTCGAACCCGATGTTGCCGAACGTGAAGGCGTGGCGGGTCTGCTCGACGACCACCTCCGCGTCGGAGATCGGCTCGCCCGAAGCCCCGGTCACCACGAGCGTCGTCGTGCCCAGCCGGTGCTCGGGACCGCCCGGAGCAGAGACGTGTGCGCCCGAGGTCACGCGCGGTTCCCTCGAGTTGCCGCTTCGGCCGGGTCGGCGACCTCGGGACCCGGCGCAACCGGCACCTCGGCGGGGGCGACCGCCACGGCCCCGGCCGCGCGGGTGTACTGCTCGCGGATCAGCGGACGCGTGTCGGGCGCGAGCTCGTCGGCGGTCTCGACCGGCCAGGCCGGGCGCGAGCCCGTGAGCGCCCACGCGGCCTGGCGCGCGGCGCCGTCGGCGACGTACTCGCCCGGGGCCGGCACGACGATCGGCACGTCGAAGACCTGCGCGGCGATCCGGCGGACCGCGGGGTTCTGGGCGGCCCCGCCGATGAGCAGGATGCGCCGCGCCTCCACGCCCTGCGACCGCACCGCGTCGAGCCCGTCGGCGAGCCCGCACAGCAGGCCTTCGACGGCGGCGCGCGCGACCGCCGGCCGGGTCGTGTTCGCGAGCGTCAGGCCGGTGAACGACGCGGTCGCGTCGGGCAGGTTCGGCGTGCGCTCGCCCTCGAAGTAGGGCACGAGCACGGCACCGGAAGCCCCGGGCTCGGCCTCGAGCGCGAGCCGCCCGAGCTCGGCGTGGTCGACGCCGAGCAGGTTCGCCGTGGCGTCGAGCACCCGCGCCGCGTTCAGCGTGGCGATGAGGGGCAGGTACCGGCCCGTGGCGTCGGCGAACCCGGCGACCGTGCCGGAGACGTCGGCGGTGGCGGCATCCGTCACGGCGAACACCGTGCCGCTCGTGCCGATCGAGACGACGACGTCGCCGGATGCCGCGTCGAGCCCGAGTGCGGCCGCCGCATTGTCGCCGGCGCCGGGGCCCATGAGGATGCCGTCGGGTGTGCGGCCCGCGGCCTCGCCGGGGCCGAGCACGCGGGGGAGGATCGCGTCGTGCCCGAGCGCCCGCACGAGCAGGTCGCGGTCGTACCCGTCGGCACCCCAGTAGGCCGTGCCCGAGGCGTCGGACCGGTCGGTCGTGAGCTCCTCGAGCACCGGGCCGAGCGGCGACTCGCCGGCGGGGCCGAAGCCGCGCAGGCGCCAGGTGAGCCAGTCGTGGGGGAGTGCGACGGCGGCGACGCGCGCCGCGTTCTCGGGCTCGGCGTCGCGCAGCCACCGCAGCTTCGTCGCGGTGAAGGAGGCGACGGGGACCACACCGGTGCGCCGCGCGTACTCGTCGGCGCCGACCTCGTCGATCAGGTCGCGCGCGGCCCGCGCCGACCGGGTGTCGTTCCAGAGCAGGGCGTCGCGGATGACGCGACCCTCGGCGTCGAGCACGACCATGCCGTGCTGCTGCCCGCCGACCGAGACCGCCTCGACGCCGTCGAAGCCGCCCGCGTCGGCGAACGCGCTGAGCAGCGCGCCCCACCAGGCGGCGGGGTCGACCTCGGTGCCCTCGGGGTGCGCAGCGCGGCCCGAGCGCACGAGCGCCCCGGTCGCGGCATCCCGGATCACGACCTTGCAGGACTGCGTCGACGAGTCGACGCCGGCGACGAGCGCCATGGGAACTCCTTCGTCAGCAGGATGGGTGCGCCGCCGCGCCACTCGCGGGGCCGGCGCGCCACCAGGAGTGGCGCGCCGGCTGCCGAACCGGCGCAGCGACGGCGGAGATCAGCGGGCGCCGAGCAGGTGCTCGGTCGCGAGCTGCTGCAGGCGCACGAAGCCGAAGCCCTTGCCGCCGAGGTACGCGTTGGCGTCGAAGTCCTCGTAGGCGGAGCGGTCGGCGAGCAGGTCGTCGTACGACTCGCCCTCGCCGAGCGTCGGCTGCGCGAGCTCGGGCACGCGTGCCGCCTCGAGCGCCTCCTGCACCTCGGGGTCGGCGCGGAAGGCCGCGGCGCGCTCCTTGAGCAGCAGGTAGGTGCGCATGTTCGCGGCGGCCGAGTCCCAGACGCCGGTCTCGTCCTCGGTGCGCGACGGCTTGTAGTCGAAGTGGCGGGGGCCGTCGTACGCCGGGCCGCCGTTCGGGGCGCCGTTCTCGAGCAGGTCGACGAGCGCGAACGCGTTGTGCAGGTCGCCGTGGCCGAACACGAGGTCCTGGTCGTACTTGATGCCGCGCTGGCCGTTGAGGTCGATGTGGAAGAGCTTGCCGTGGTACAGCGCCTGCGCGATGCCGGCGGCGAAGTTGAGGCCCGCCATCTGCTCGTGCCCGACCTCGGGGTTCAGGCCGACCAGCTCGGGGCGCTCGAGCGAGTCGATGAACGCGAGGGCGTGGCCCAGGGTCGGCAGCAGGATGTCGCCGCGCGGCTCGTTGGGCTTCGGCTCGATCGCGAACCGGATGTCGTAGCCCTTGTCGGTCACGTAGTCGCCGAGCAGGTTGACGGCCTCGCGGTAGCGCTCGAGCGCCGACCGGATGTCCTTCGCGGCGTCGTACTCGGCGCCCTCGCGGCCGCCCCACATGACGAACGTCTTCGCGCCGAGCTCGGCGGCGAGGTCGATGTTGCGCAGCACCTTGCGGAGCGCGAAGCGGCGCACCTGGCGGTCGTTGGAGGTGAACCCGCCGTCCTTGAAGACGGGCGCGCTGAAGAGGTTGGTCGTGACCATCGGCACGATGACGCCGGTGTCGGCGAGGACGCCCTTCAGCCGGTCGATCTGGGTCTGCCGCTCGCTGTCGGAGGAGCCGAACGCGAACAGGTCGTCGTCGTGGAACGTGAGGCCGTAGGCGCCGAGCTCGGCGAGCTTCTCGACAGCGTGCACCACGTCGAGCGCGTTGCGGGTCGGGCCGCCGAACGGATCGGTGCCGTTGTAGCCGATCGTCCAGAGGCCGAAGGAGAACTTGTCGTCGCGGGTGGGCGTGGGAGCCATGGGCGGGCCTTTCGGGCATCGTCGTTGATTTGTTGGCATACCAAACATAACCCGGCGCCGCCCTGCCGCGCAACTTGGCGGAAGCCATTTGTTCTCAATTTCGACAAACACTTGCGAAACGCTTCGACACCTGCGTAGAGTCCATCCCAATCCAATCGAAACGCTTCGAGACGATGGAGTCGACATGGCGAAGATCCACGAGGTGGCCAAGGCCGCCGGCGTGTCCATCAGCACCGTGTCGTACGCGCTGAGCGGCAAGCGCTCGATCTCCGCCGACACCCGGCGGCGCATCGAGGAGGCGGCGCTCGAGCTCGACTACCGGCCGAACGCCGGTGCCCGCATGCTCGCCGGCCGCCGCACGCAGATCTTCGCGCTCACCGAGCCGTTCCGGGCCGACACCCACGCGCCGGCCCACATGGCGTTCGTGCTCGCGACCTCCATCGCCGCGCGCAGGTACGAGTACGACATCCTGCTCCTCACCGAGGAGGAGGCGTCGGCCGGCATGCGCCGGGTCGCGTCCAGCGGCCTGGCCGACGGCGTGCTCGTGCTCGACGTGGCGCCCGACGACGAGCGCGTCGCCCTGGCGCGACGCATCTCGCTGCCGACGGTGTTCATCGGCGTGCCCGACGACCACGAGGGCCTCGTATGCGTCGACCTCGACTTCGAGGCGGCGTCGGCCCTGGCGATCGACCGGCTCGCCGACCTCGGCCACCGGTCGATCGGCTTCGTCGGGCACCCGCCCACCTCGTACGAGAAGTCCAACTTCCCGCCGCGCGTGCGGCGCGGGCTCGAGCAGCGGGCCGCCGAGCTCGGCATCGCGTGCACCGTGCGCCTGCCCGAGGCCGACGGCCCGCGCCGCACGCCAGTGCGGGCCGCGGTGCGGGACCTCGTCGAGGGCGGTGCGACCGCGCTCGTGCTGCACTGCGACGACACGAGCCACGCCGTCGCGCTCGACGAGCTCGCGGTGCTCGGCCGCCGCGTGCCCGAGGGGGTGTCGGTCGTCTCCGTCGGGGCGACCTTCGACACCTCCGCCTTCCATCCGCCGGTCGACTCCGTCCCGCTCGTGCCGAGCGCGTCGTGCGAGCTCGCGGTCGAGCTCGCCATGCGCCTGGTCGACGGCGACGAGGTGCCGCCCGGCGTCCGCCTGATCGCCCCCGAGTACCGCGAGCACGGCTCGACCGCGCCGCTGCCCCGCGCTTCGGCCTGACGGGGGCCGTCCGCCCCGAGCATCCGTTCGCCGTCTTTCGAAGCGCTTCGACAATCACGCCAGACCCGACACCCCCCTTCCATCCACACCATCGGAATCCGCCTGGGAGCGGACCACCGGCACCACCCACACCAGGAGGTAGCAATGAAGCACACCAGAACCCTCGCCGTCGCGGCCTCGGTCGCGGCCGCGGCCCTCGTCCTCACCGGCTGCTCCGGCGGCGACGCGGGCGGCGACGAGGACACCCTGCGTCTCTGGCACTACGAGGGCGCCGACTCCGCCATGGGCATCGCCTGGGATCGCGCCATCGAGATATTCGAGGAGGAGACGGGCGCCACGGTCGAGTTCGAGGAGAAGAGCTTCGAGCAGATCCGCTCGACGGCCAGCCAGGTCCTCAACTCCGATGAGGCGCCCGACATCCTCGAGTACAACAAGGGCAACGCGACCGCGGGCCTGCTCTCGAGCGAGGGCCTGCTGACGCCGCTCGACGACGTGGTGGAGGAGTACGGCTGGGCCGACCAGCTCGCGCCCGCCCTGCAGACCACGGCGAGGTACGACGAGAACGGCATCATGGGCTCGGGCAGCTGGTACGGCGTGCCCAACTACGGCGAGTTCGTGCAGGTGTACTACAACAAGGATGCGTTCGCCGCCGCCGGCGTCGAGGTGCCCACCACGCTCGCCGAGTTCGAGGCGGTGCTGAAGACGTTCGCCGACCAGGGGACCACGCCGCTCGCCGAGTCGGCCGCCGAGTACCCGCTCGGGCAGCTCTGGTACCAGCTCGCGCTGAGCGAGGCCGACCGCCAGTTCGTGAACGACTACCAGCTGTACGAGAACCCGGTCGACTGGTCGGGCGACGAGATCAGCTACGCGACCGAGACCGTCAAGGACTGGGTCGACGCGGGCTGCATCTCGACGGATGCCTCCGGCCTGAAGGCCGAAGACGCCGGCGTGAGCTTCATCAGCGGCGACGCCCCGATCTTCTACTCGGGAAGCTGGTGGTACGGCCGCTTCACGAGCGAGATCACCGACTTCGAGTGGGGCACGTTCCTCTTCCCCGAGGCCGAGCTCTCGCCGGGCTCGGCGGGCAACATGTGGGTCGTGCCCGAGCGGGCGCAGAACAAGGAGCTCGCGTACGAGTTCATCGACATCACGATGCGCCCCGAGATCCAGGCGCTGCTCGGCAACAACGGCGGCGTGCCCGTCGCGGCCGACGAGGCCGACATCACCGACGAGAAGTCGAAGGAGCTCATCGCGAACTTCAACGCGCTGAACGACAGGGACGGCATCTCGTTCTACCCCGACTGGCCCACGCCGACGTTCTACGACGAGCTGAACGCCGGGCTCCAGGAGCTCGTGAACGGCACGAAGACGCCGGCCGAGGTGCAGGAACAGCTCGGCGAGCAGTACCAGTCGGGCGTCGACGACATCGTCGGCTGAGACCCGGATGCCGCGGCGTGGTGCGTGCGCCGCGGCATCCGCCCCTCGGGGGCACACCCATTCGCGCATGCCGGACCACCGGAAGGAACCACCATGTCAGCCCTCGACACCAGGGCCGCGACGACGATCGAGGCGGCGGATGCCACGGGCGCCGGCCGCGCCTCCCGTCGCCGCCCGCGCGGGCCCGAGGAGGGGCTCATCCCGGGCGCCCGTCGCGGCACCTACTGGCTCTACCTCGTGCCCGGACTCGCGCTCCTCGCGGTCATCGTGGTGGTGCCGCTGCTCTGGAACGTCTACCTGACGTTCACCGAGTACCGCGGCATCCGCCCGCCGCAGTGGATCGGCCTCGAGAACTGGGTCGAACTGATGGGCGACGAGGTCTTCTGGACCAGCTTCGCCAACTCGATCGCGATGATCCTCGCGATGGTGATCGTGCCGACGCTGCTCGGCCTGCTGCTCGCCGCGATGCTCTTCGACCTCATCGGCCGCAAGTTCGGCGGCAAGCTCGCCAGCTTCCTGCGCGCGACCTACTACCTGCCGCAGATCCTCCCCGCGGTCATCGCCGCGATCGTGATCGGCTGGATCCTCCGCCCGCAGAACGGCGCGCTCAACCAGGTGCTCGAGGCGGTCGGCCTCGGCCACCTCGCGCACAACTGGCTGGGCAGCCCCGACACGGCGCTCGCGAGCCTCATGGTGATCATGGTGTGGGTGCAGCTCGGCTACCCGATCGTCATCTTCATGGCTGCGCTGCAGCGCGTCGATCCCGAGCTGTACGAGGCCGCCGAGCTCGACGGCGCGAACTGGTTCCAGCGGTTCCGGGCGATCACGCTCGGCATGATCCGCCCCGAGATCTTCGTCGTGACGCTGACCTGCACGATCGCGGCGCTCAAGGTGTTCGGCCCGGTCTACGCCCTCACGGGCGGCGGCCCGGGCACCGCGACGATCGTCCCCGCGTACTACGCGTACAGCGAATTCTTCCAGTCGCAGCAGGTCGGCTACGGCGCCACCATCGCGACCGCGCTCACGGTCGTCATCGCCGCGGTGAGCGTGCTGTTCATCCTCGCCCAGCACCGCATGGAGAAGAAGGAGGAGGCGCGATGACCGCCATCGTCGAGGAGCTCGATCCCGAGCGGCGCGACGTCGAGCTGCCGGTGGATACCGCGCCGACGCGTCGCCCGCGACGCGACCTCCGCGGCACCGGAACCGGGAGCTCGCGCCGGCCCGGCGCACCCGCGCGGCGCACGCCCGGCGACTGGGTCGTGCTCGTGGTCGCCATCCTGCTCGGCGTCTTCATCGCGGTGCCGTTCCTGCTGATCCTCATCAACTCGTTCAAGTCGCCGGCCGACTACAACACCTCGGGCCCGCTGACCCTGCCGACCGAGCTCTACTTCGACGGCATCGTGGCCTTCTGGGAGCGCGTCGACTTCCCCGAGAAGCTGTGGAACAGCGTGTTCATCTCGGGCCTGGTCGCGGTGTTCGCGGTGCTCATCTCCATGCTCAACGCGTTCGCGCTCGGCATCGGCCGCGTGAAGGGCCGGCTCTGGATCGTCGTCGTGATCCTGCTGGCGAACATGCTGCCGCAGGAGGTGCTGCTCTACCCGCTGTACTTCATGTTCAAGCAGGTCGGCCTGTACGACAGCCAATGGGCGGTCATCATCATCTTCACCGTCATCCAGTCGGCGTTCGGCACCTACCTGCTCGCGTCGGTCTACTCGACCTTCCCGAGGGAATTGCTCGAGGCCGCATCGCTCGACGGCGCCTCACGCTGGCAGATCCTGTGGCGCGTGGTCTTCCCGATCTCGCGGCCGACGTTGTCGGTGCTGCTCATCTTCTTCTTCATCTGGACGTGGAACGAGTTCCTCATCCCGCTGACGTTCCTCGTGTCGAACCCGACCCAGACGGTGCCCGTGGCCATCACGGTGCTGCAGGGCGACCGGCTGATGGATGTCACGACCACGAGCGCGTCGGCATTGCTGGGGCTCATCCCGACGCTCGTCTTCTTCCTCATCTTCCAGCGCACCCTCACCAGGGGCATCACGGCAGGAGCGGTCAAGTAATGAAGTTCACCGACGGGTTCTGGCACGCACGCCCGGGCGTCGAGGCGCTGTACGCGCAGGAGGCGCGCGACCTCGCCGTCGAGACCGGAGACGACGGCCGCGACGAGCTGGTGGCCTGGGCGCCGACGCGGGTCATCGCGACGCGCGGCGACACGCTCAACCGCCCGATGCTCACGGTCTCACTGGCGAGCCCCGCCGAGGGCGTGATCCGGGTGCGGGTCGAGCACCACTGCGGCACGCCGCGCGACGCGGGCTTCGAGCTCGCAGCGGATGACGCGTACCGCGCGCGGGTCTCGGTCGACGACGGGGGCGGCGTGGTCGACGCGGGCGCCCTGCGCGCGCGGGTCCGCCGCGGCGCGCCGTGGAGCCTGACGTTCGAGGACGCCTCCGGGTCGCCGCTCACGTCGAGCGGGCACAAGTCGGTCGGCTACATGAGCCTCGCGCCGGGCGCGCCGGTGGCGGCGGAGCCCGCGGGCGTGACCGGCATCACGACGACCGGGCTCGCCGAGGCATCCGCGTACCTGCACACCCAGCTCTCGCTGGGTGTTGGGGAGCTCGTCTACGGGCTCGGCGAGCGGTTCGGACCGCTGGTGAAGAACGGGCAGACCGTCGACATCTGGAACGCCGATGGCGGCACGTCGAGCGAGCAGGCGTACAAGAACGTGCCGTTCTACCTGACCAACCGCGGCTACGGCGTGCTCGTGAACCACGCCGGGCACGTGTCGTTCGAGGTCGGCTCGGAGGCGGTCGAGCAGGTGCAGTTCTCCGTCGCGGGGGAGTGCCTGGAGTACTTCGTGATCGCGGGTCCGACGCCCGCGGAGGTGCTCGACCGGTACACGCGCCTCACGGGGCGGCCGGCGCGCGTGCCCGACTGGTCGTACGGACTGTGGCTCTCGACGAGCTTCACGACCGACTACGACGAGGCGACGGTCAACGCCTTCATCGACGGCATGGCCGAGCGCGACATCCCGCTCGAGGTCTTCCACTTCGACTGCTTCTGGATGCGCGAGTTCCACTGGACCGATTTCCAGTGGGATCCCGCGGTGTTCCCCGACCCCGAGGGCATGCTCGCGCGGCTGCATTCCCGCGGGCTTCGCGTGAGCGCCTGGCTGAACCCGTACATCGCACAGCGCTCGAAGCTGTTCCGCGAGGGCGTCGAGCACGGCTACCTCGTGAAGCGGGCGGATGACTCGGTGTGGCAGTGGGATCTCTGGCAGGCCGGGATGGCGCTCGTCGACTTCACGAACCCCGGGGCGACGCGCTGGTTCCAGGAGCACCTGCGCGGGCTCGTCGCGCAGGGGGTCGACGCGATCAAGACCGACTTCGGCGAGCGGATCCCGATCGACGTCGTCTGGCACGATGGCAGCGACCCCGAGGCCATGCACCATCGGTACACGCAGCTCTACAACCGGGCCGTGTTCGAGGTGCTCGAGCGCACCCATGGGGCCGGCGAGGCGGTGCTGTTCGCGCGATCGGCGACGGCCTGCGGGCAGTCGATGCCCGTGCACTGGGGCGGCGACAACTCGTCGACGTTCACGTCGATGGCCGAGAGCCTGCGCGGCGGTCTCTCGCTCGCGCTCAGCGGCTTCGGGTACTGGAGCCACGACATCGGCGGCTTCGAGGGCGACCCCGACCCGGCGGTGTTCAAGCGCTGGCTCGCGTTCGGGCTGCTGTCGAGCCATTCGCGGCTCCACGGTTCGACGAGCTACCGCGTGCCGTGGGCGTTCGACGACGGCGACGAGGCCCCGGGCCAGTCGGCCGTCGAGGTGGCCCGCACGTTCGCGAAGCTGAAGGCGTCGTTGCGGCCGTACCTGGTCGCCGCCGGTGAGGAGGCGCACCGCACCGGCACGCCGGTCATGCGGCCCATGCAGTTGGCCTTCCCGGACGACGCCGCGGTCGCCTACCTCGACCGGCAGTACCTGCTCGGCCCCGACCTGCTCGTCGCACCGGTGTTCTCGGCGTCCGGCGAGGTCGAGTACTACCTGCCCGAGGGGCGCTGGACGAACTGGTTCACGCGCGAGACCGTCGAGGGCCGCGTCTGGCGCCGTGAGCGCCACGGGTTCGACACGGTGCCGCTCTGGATCCGAGGCGGCGCGGCGGTGCCGGTCGTCGACCCCGACGGGGTCGTGGGGGAGGTGCGCGGCTGAGCGTCCGGGGCCGGTCGTGCCACTGCATCCGCAATCGGAAGTTTCGCGACTAGAATTCGAAACATGTCAACGGATGCCGCGACCGACCGGGTCACGCTGGCCGAGATCGCCGACGAGGCGGGGGTCTCCCTCTCGACGATCTCGAAGGTGCTGAACGGCCGGACGGACGTGGCCGCGGCGACGCGTGCGCGCGTCGAGCAGGTCATGGCCGAACGCGGCTACCGCAGGCGGGGCGGCGGTCGGAGCGAGAACCGGGCCGAGCTCATCGAGCTCGTGTTCCACGAGCTCGACCCGATCTGGTCGATGGAGGTCATCGACGGCGTCGAGTCGGTCGCGAAGCAGCACGGCCTGTCGGTCGTGCTCACGGTGAGCGGCAGCCGGCACTCGCCCGACCCCGACTGGGTCGAGGGCGTGATGCGGCGGCGGCCGGTCGGCGTGGTGCTCGTCTTCAGCGATCTCGCGCCGGAGTACCGCGAGCAGCTGCACGCGCGCGCCATCCCGTTCGTGATCGTGGATCCGGCGGGGGATCCGTCGCCCGACGCGCCATCCGTCGGCTCGGCGAACTGGTCGGGCGGCCTCGCCGCCACCCGGCACCTCCTCGAGCTCGGACACCGCCGCGTGGCGGCGATCACCGGGCCGGCCGACATGATGTGCTCGCTCGCGCGCATCGACGGCTACCGGTCGGCGATGAACTCGGCGGGCGTGCCGATCGACGAGTCGTGGATCCGCTTCGGCGACTTCCACGTCTCCGGCGGGCGCGACCGCGCTCGCGAACTGCTCGACGTGCCCGAGGCCGAGCGACCGACCGCGATCTTCGCGGGCAGCGACATGCAGGCCCTCGGGGTGCTCGAGGCGGCGCGCGAGCGAGGCATCCGCGTGCCCGAGGACCTCTCGGTGGTCGGCTACGACGACATCCCGCTCGCGGCCTGGCTCACCCCGAAGCTCACGACCGTGCATCAGCCGCTGCGCCGCATGGGCGAGGAGGCGGCGCGTCTCGCCATCCGCCTGGCCGACGACCCGGTCGACCCGCATGCGCCGACGCCGCGGATGGACCTCGCGACGAGCCTGGTCGTGCGCGAGAGCACGGCGCCGCCGACGAACGCCGCCCTGGGCTGACGCCATGCGACCGCTTCGGTACTCCATCAATGTCACCCTCGACGGATGTTGCGATCATCGCGAGATCCCGGCCGACGAGGAGCTGCATCGGCACGCGGCCGAGGGACTCGCTCGAGCCGACGCCCTCATCTTCGGTCGCGTGACCTACGAGATGATGGAGTCCGCGTGGCGGCTGCCGGCCGCGCTCGAGGCGATGCCGGAGTGGACGCATCCGTTCGCCCGCACGATCGACGCGGCGAAGAAGTACGTCGTCTCGAGCACTCTCAAGCACGTCGACTGGAACGCGGAACTCGTGCGCGGTGACCTGGCCGAGGCGGTCGAGCAGCTCAAGCGTGCGCCCGGCACGGGGCTGTTCGTCGGCGGGGTGCGACTGCCGATGGCGTTGGCCCAGCTGGGGCTGATCGACGAGTACGAGTTCGTCGTGCACCCCAGGGTGGTCGGGCACGGTCCGGCGCTGTTCGCCGGGCTTCCGGAGCGGCTCGACCTGAGGCTCGTCGACCGGCTCGAGTACGGCTCGGGGGCGGTGGCGCTGCGCTACGAGCCGCGGGGGTGACCGTCACGGGCTCGGCCGCGGCATCGTGCCCCGGGTCCGGCATCCCTCCGGGGAGAGTCTGCGCTCAGGCCGACGGCACCCAGACGCGGTGAGGGCCGACCGGTGCGAACCCCGCAGCCAGGGCGAGCTCGAGGTCGATCCCGCGCTCGTATCCGACGACGGCGCGCCGAGGATGCAGCTCGCCGACCAGCCCGAGCAGCCCCGGCCAGTCCGCGTCGTCGCCTCCGTCGGCCCACACGTTGGACAGCCCGACGACGTCGTCGTCGATCACCGGAAGATGGGTCACGGCGCCGCCGGTCATCCGCGCTCCGTCGAAGCGCGCGAGCACGCGGAATCGCGGATGGGCGAGGACCGCGTCCGGCAGCACCCCGGCGTAGTCGTGCAGCACGCTCCAGCGCTCGAGCTCGCCCGGGTCGACCAGCACGCGCCATCCGCCGGACGGCTCCACCCGGATCGCCGGGAGACGGATCCACGTGGCCTCGAACAGCGGCACGAACCCGTGCGGCGTGAGCTCGAGGTCGGCGAACCCGTCGGCGATGCCGCCGACCGGCAGCCCGCGCTGCTCGCGCGCACGTGCGGCCGCCGCCGCGGCATGGGCGGAGACTCCCCCTCGCATCGTCAGCACCGTCGAATGCCACGGCGGCACGTCGTCGTCAGCGATCCAGAGGTCGTCGGTGACGGTGACCGCGACACCGTGCAGGTGCATCACGTCGTCGTACCACGCCCGGCTCGCGGCGACGGCCGCGTCGAGCAGGGGCTCGGACGGCGAGATCATCCGGCCGAGGCGAGCTCGTCGGACGGCGCCGGAGCGGACGCGGCCATCGTGGTCGGCGGTGGCGGCGGCGGTGGCGGTTCGTTCCACGGCGTGCACGCGGTCAGGGTCGAGCCTGCCGCGATCACTGCCAGACCCGCCGAGAACCGGGATGCCGCATTGCCCATGCCCGAATCATAGGGGGACGTCTTGCGTTATGGGCAGATATCTTCCTATAGTTCGGATATGCCGCGACGACGCCCCGGTGTGCTCCTCCCGCTGGAGGTGGCGATCCTCGATGCGGGGTCGACGCTGCAGGCCGCGGAGGGGTCGTTCTTCGGCTTCCGCCTGGCTCGCGCCCTCGCCGATCGGGACGGATCGACCCTGCTCGCGCACGGCACGCTGTACAAGGCGCTCAACCGGATGTCCGAGGCGGGGTTGCTCGAGTCGAAGTGGGAAGCGGCCGAGGCGGCCGAGGCCGCCGGACGCCCGCGCCGCCGGCTGTATCGGGTGACCGGGGCAGGTGAGGCCGCGCTCCGCGCGTCGGTCCAGCCGGCTGCGACGCCGAGACCGGCGACCAGGCCGGTGTTCGGGTGAGCCCGGAACGCAGCGACCACTTCCGACGGGCCGCGCAGGGTGCCCTGCGGTGGACGATGACGTACACCCGCGGGCTGGACGAGCGCGTCGCCGCGAGCCGGCAGGACGAGATCGCCTCCGACCTGCACGAGCATGCGGAGTGGGCCGAGGAGGCGGGAATCGGTCCTCGGCGCCTCGCCTGGTCGATCCGACTGCGAGCGCTGCGCGGTGCGCCCGCCGACCTGATCTGGCGATCCGCAGTGCTCCGTCACGCCGATCCCGGCGTCCGGCTGGCGCTGCGAGCCGAAACCGCACTGCTCGCGGTGGTCGTGACGATCGGTGCGTTCGACGTCGCGCTGGGTGGATTCGTGGCGTTCCGACTCGGGCGCGCGTGGATGATCGGTGACGTGAGCGACCTCCCGAGCCCGGCGCTCGGGGTGATCGTCCTCGGCCTCGTCGCCCTCGGGGCGCTGATCGCGATGGTCGACCATCGCCGGCGGCCGTGGGCGGCCCTCGCGCTGGCCGTGCCGACCGCACTCATCGTGGCCGCGACCGGACATGCGCTCTACGTCCTCAGCGCGAGCGCCGTCGTCCTGGTGAATCGGCTCCCATGGTGGGAACCGGCGACGTATGCCGTCGGCGCGGCACTCGCCCTCGCGTGCGTCGCTGCCGCGATCCACTGGCTCGGCCGGCCCGCCACTCGCCCGGCTGGGGATCCAGCCGTTCCCGATCATGAAGGAGAGCCTCGTGCCTGAGCTCGACGACCTGCTCGCTGCCGAGCGCACCCGTCGATCACCCGCCACCACCCGTGCCCGCACCGCACTCGTCGTCACGGCCGCCGCGATCGTCGTCGCGCTCGGCACGGGCGTGACGCTGGTCGCGACCGCAGCGGCGTCTCTCGCAGGGTTCGATGCCGAATCCTCCCTGGTCGCGTCCCCGAGCGCGGCCGAGCAGGCGACGTCGCCGACGGCCGAACCGTACGCGAGCGCCGTCGAGCCGTCCCCGACCGCTCCGAACGCCGCGCCTGCGGAGGCCCAGCCAGCGGAGGCGCAGCCGGTGGAGGCGCAGCCGGCGCACGACGAGTACGGCATCCCCTTCTTCGACGCGTCCACCGATATCGCGACCATTCCCAGGCCGGCTGACGACCACGATCCTGCGAGCACGGAGACCTGGCTCACCCAGCAGGGCATCATCGCCGACTGCATGCTCGAGAAGGGATTCGAGTACCGCTTCACGGTCTACTGGCTCATCCCTCCGGAGGCTCCACGGGAGGCGCGCATCGCTGCGTTCAGTGGCACCCCGGGCGGAACCGCGGAGTTCGCCGCACTCCACGGCGTCACCGAGTTCGGTCCTGACGACCCCGCCGTCGCCCCGGAGTACCACTGGGAGGACGCCGGCTGCGTCGGATACGCGGTCCACGTCACCGGAATGGACGACGCCCACTGACCGTCATTCGAGTCCGGCCAGCTCGGCCAGCCGGCGGAGTCCCTGCGTGCGGTGCGACTGCAGGCGGGCGAGCACGTCGTCGAGATCGGGGCTGTGCGCGTGTCCCGGCGGGATACGGGCCGGATTGAGGGCGACGCCGTCGGCCCAGGCGGCGATGTCGGGCTCGGATCCGAACGATGCCGCCGAGCGGGCGCCGAGCACCGTCATCCGAGCCCATCCCGCCATCGAGTCGGGGTAGGGGGAGGGCGGGCACAGCCGGTTCTTCTCCGCATCGTCGTCTCGCGTCGCCTCGACGTACCCGACGAGCGCCGCCCCGAAGCAGGGGAACCCGGACCGGATCGGTTGCAGCGTGATCGCCTCATGCCTCCACACCGGCACGAGCGGCGCCGTCCGCAGCCCTTCGCCGGCGCAGTGCACCACGAGCGCATCGTCGGCGACGACCATGGCGAAGCCGTCGTCGAACTCGAGGCGGCCGCGGCCGACGGCGGCGAGGTGGCCGTGGCGCACGACGCTCGCGACCGATCGCAGCAGGTCGAGCTCCCACGCGGCGAGGGTCGGCGTGCGGGCCATCGTCGGCGCGAACGACCGATCGATGCGCAGCATGACGCCCGCCTGCTCGAGTCGGAGGAACAGGTCGGCCGGGGAGGACGCCGCTTCCGCGGCCTGCATCGTGTCGGCGACCATCCCGAGGAAGATCACGGGATCGGGCTGGACGACCGCCCGGTTCAGCATCCACGGGTCCCGGGGACGTACCCAGCAGATGGCGTCGGGATCGACGCCTCGTGCCAGTAGCCACACGCACGCGTCGGTCGCGGTCTTGCCCGACCCGACGAGCACGTACTGGCTCGCGGACGTCTCGAGGTGGGCGAGCTCGTTGACGGGCACCACGCGGGCGTCGTCGGCGACGACGAAGGGCGGGGCCGACTCGACCGGGATCCGCGGCGAGAGGTAGCGGGCGTCGACCACACGGCACCGGTCGGGCACGGCGAAGCGCTCGCCGGACACGCGCGAGACGAAGCTGCGGCCGTCGCCCTGCACGTCGCATCCGGGGAAGAACTCGACGCGCCCCGACTCCAGCAGGCGATCGGCGAGGATGCGCTCGTAGTAGGCGCAGATCTCGGTGCGGCTGGCGCGCTCATGGAGGCCGGCCTCGGGTCCACGACGCTGCAGGCGACCGCCGCCGAGGAGCGTCGAGGCCACGCCGTAGAACGCCGAGGCCTGGTGCAGGCGCACGAACGGGTACGCCTCGAGCCAATGGCCGCCGACGCCGTGCCGACGGTCCACGAGCGCCACCGTGACGTCGTCGGCGTGGTCGATCAGGGCGTCGGTGAAGGCCATCCCGGTGGCGCCGGCGCCCACGACGAGATAGTCCGTCGGGACCACGTGGGCCACGGGACCACTGAACCACGATCGCAGGGGCAGGTCCACCCATCGAACGCGCAGCCATCCGAGCGGGAGCGCCGGCCGGCCGGCGCGTGGCCCGCGTCAGGCGGCGTCCGGGGCGGTCACCGGGGTCGGCCGGGTCATGGGCGGTTCGGGCACCCCTCCGGCGAGCGCCCGGTCGAGCGCACGATGGACCCGCCACGCCGCGAACACCGCGAGCACGCTCACGCCCAGGTGCATGAGCAGGAACGCGTCGCCCAGACCCGCCCCGAGCAGCACGCCGGCGACCAGCGGGCCGGCCGCGGTGAACGCGGTCTGCAGCGCGGCCATCGCCCCGAGCGTCCGGCCGACCTTGCCCCTCGGGGCGAGCGACGCGGTGAGCGGGTTCAGCACCGGGCTGTAGATCGTCTCGCCCACGGCGAAGATGCCGTACGTCGTCACGAAGATCGCCGCCGCGACGCCGGGAGCGAACTGCGCCGCGGAGATCCCGAGCCACGCGATCACCCAGATCGCACCCACTGCCATGAGCAGCACCGGGGCGCTCCGCTTCGCGGTGAGCCGCACGACCACGACCTGCAGCGCGACGATCACGAGGCAGTTCACGGCCGCCGCGGTCCCGATTGCCGTCGGGTCGACGTCGAGGAACGTGATCGCGTAGGCGGGCAGGCCGGACTCGAACTGGGCATAGAAGCCGAGCGCGAGCGCGACCGTCGTGATCGCCGTCCAGCGCAGGGCGGGGGTGGCGAGGATCACCCGCAGGATGCCGCGTGAGCGCGCCTCCCCGGCCGCGATCGCGCCCGTCGGGTCGCCCGCGAAGTCGGCCGGCACGGGCGCGCCGATGCCGGCGATCGCGATGATGACGGATGACACGACGAAACCGCCCGCGGCCATGAGGAAGCCGACGTGCAACCCGTCGGGCCGGTCGAGGTCGACGAGGTGGCCCGCGATGAACGCCCCGGCGGCCATGCCGAGCGCCTCGCCGGCGAACTTGTAGGCGAAGACCTTGCGGCGATCGTCGCTCGACGACCACTGCAGCGCGAGCACCTGCTTGGCGGGCGACGCGGCAGCGAGGCCCAGCCCGAACACGAGCATGCCCGCGAGGAACGCCCCCGGGCCATCGGCGAGGACGAGAGAGGCCGCGCCCGCGGCACCGATCAGCTGCGCGAGGACGGCGACGCGCACGGGCGGGAACCGGTCGCTCAGGCGACCCGCGATCGGAGCCGCGACGAGCGCGCCGACCGAGAAGAGCGAGGATGCCGCGGCTGCGACGAGCGCGCCCCACTCGCGGGTGTCGGCCGCGTATGCGTACTGGTAGGGCAGCACGCCGCCCCAGCCGAGCGAGCCGATCCCGGAGGCGAGGACGAGCAGCAGCGCACGCATCGAGAACACCCCTTCCCGGGCGTCGGAGCAAGATGATTCGGTGTCGAACAGTTCGACATCGAAATATTAGCAACCGAAGGAGGCATGCGAGAATTCCCGCATGGCCAGACGCACGCCCAGCGCGGCGGAGCAGCACCGACGAGCCGTGGCGACCTACGTGGAGGCGGGCGGCGAGGAATCGGTGCAGCGCGTCATCACCGCCGTGCAGGGACTCTCGCGCAAGCTCGACCAGTGGTATGCGCGCCAGCTCGCCGACCTCGGCATCGCCGCGGGCGAGTGGGCCGTGATCGCCGCGCTCGCCAAGGCCGGCACCGCACTCACGCCGAGCCAGCTCGCCGATCTCACGAACGTCGCGCCGTCGTCGATGACGCATCGCCTCGACAAGCTCGCGGATCGCGGCTTCATCGAGCGCACGCCCGATGCCGAGAACCGCACGCGGATCCTCGTCGGCCTGACCTCGGCCGGCTGGGACTTCTTCAGTCTGGCGATCCGCGGCTCCGATGTGGTCGAGTCGGACGTGCTGCAAGACCTCAGCGACGCCGAACGCGGCGAGCTCGCGCGGCTGCTCGAGGTGGTGATCGCCCGGCTCGACGAGCTGCCGGTGGCGGAGTAGCGGCTATTCGGTCGGCGCGGCCGGCGGGATGGCGGCGATGGCCTCGATCTCGACGAGCGCGCCCGGGCGGGCGGGCGCGACGGCGAGTACCGTGACCGCGGTGCGATGGTCGCCCCACACCTCGCCGGTCGCGGCGTAGCCATCGCTCGGGTCGATGCCGGGCGCGAGGTGGATCGTCAGCTTCACGACGTGCTCGGGGCCGGTGCCCGCCGCCGCGAGGACGGCGAGCACGTTGCGCAGCGCCTGCTGGGTCTGCGCCCGGAGGCCCTTCGCCAGGGTGCCGGAGGCGTCGGTGCCGTTCTGGCCGCCGACGTAGAGGGTGGGGCCGGCCGGCGCGATCATGCCCTGCGCGAAGGCGGGGCTGCGGTGCAGCTCGTCGGGGTCGACCGGGGTCACGTGGGTCGTCATCGTCAGGTCCCTTCAGGTCATGCCGAGTCTGCACCCGGCCGCCGACATTTCGCGTTCAGACCGGGTCGGGCATCCGTCCGCCGGACGCGACGTGTTCGAGGATCGCGCGACGCCAGGAGCCGACGTAGTCCGGGTAGTCGTCGGCGAAGCGGGTGAGGTCGGCCGCGGCATCCGGCACCACTGCGGTGAGGTCGTACTCGACGGTGACGCGACATCCGTCGGACGCGTCGGCCAGCGCCACGGTGACCGTGCCGGCCGACCATCACTCTGCGACCCGCGCGTACCGCACGCGCGCACCGGGCTCGCAGTCGAGCACGATCCACGTGACGGTGCGGCCGTCGTCGCCGCGGGTGAGCCACACCGTGCCGGTCTCGAGGTCGTCGGACGGGGGCACCGGGAACCGGGGTTCCCACCCGGGCACCCACAGCTCCTCGCCACGCGCGGTGAACAGCCGGAAGGCGGCCCGCCGCGCCAGCGGGAGTTCGAACGCGTCGCTCACCCTGACCCGCGCGCCGTCAGCGGTCGAGCTCGTGCCGATCGTCATGGCGTGTCCTCCCCGTCGAACGACCACGGTACGCCGCTGCGGAAGGATCGACGCCGCCGACCGGGTCGGGTTCCCGGTCGGCGGCGCCGCGTGTCGGCGTCGGTCAGGGCAGGGCACGTCCGATCGCCGACGGGATGGCGACCGGCGCCGAGCTCGCGACGCCGGGCTCGAGCCCGTCGGCGGTCGCCGTGACGACCACCGTCAGCTCGGCCCCCCGGTCGCGGCCGTCCACCCGGTACGACGCGCTCGTCGCGCCCGGGACGTCGACGCCGTCGCGCTGCCACTGGTAGGCGAGCCCGACGTCCTCGGGGCTCCACACCCCGGGGTTCGCGACGACGACCCGGCCGGCGAGGGCGTGGCCCTCGATCGCCGGTGCCACCACGTTCTCCACCGCGGTCGGCGCGGCGGGCTCGACCAAGCGGCCCACTCCCCACCTCCCGGTGGACTGGTATCCCGCGCCGGTCGGGTCGGCCCAGTTCCGGATGGCGATCCGCTGGCCGTCGGCCGCGTCGTTCACCTGGAAGTCGAGGCCGTGGAACGATCCCAGCCCGGCGGCATCGCCGAGGTCGACCGACAGCTCGACGACGTACCCGTCGTCGACGAGCGCCGTCGCGCTCTGCACCCGGGCCCGCTGGAACGCCTCGTCGCCGGTGCCGAACGACACCGCGTTCCGGGCGCTCACGCGGATCTGCGTGTCGTCGTAGCGGTAGGAGCCGTTCTTGGCGTTGCCCGGATCGACGTAGACCTCGACCGAGTCCTGGATCCACGGGTCGGAACCGCTCACGTCGACCACCGGGTCGGCGACCCGGGCCAGCACGTAGAGCGTGTCGCCCGACCAGAGGGTGCGGACCTCGGCCGTCGCGCCGGCTTCGCCGACCACCGGCTCGTCGGTGCGGACCGTGTTCGCGTCGCTCCACGCGGCGTCGATCGCTCCGTCCACCACGGGCGCGGCGTCGGCCCGGACGACCTCGAGGTACGAGAGCGGCTCGACGAGCGTCAGCGTGCCGAGCACGCCGGGCGCGTTCCATCCCGCCGTCCCGCCGGAGCCGTCGGCGACCCGGAGGTCGAACGCCAGCGTGTCGCCCTCCGCGACCGCGGGCGCAGGCAGGTGCGCGACGAGGTCGTACCCGCCGTCGCGCTCTTCGACGACCGCCTCGACCTCGCCCGACCCGTCGCGACCGACCGTCGCCACGGCGTCGCCGAGCTGGAGCTCGACGCCGTCCGCGGCATCCGCCGTCGCGTCGTCGACGCTCGCGAACACGGTCAGGTGGTCGCCCGCCCAGCGGAGCTGGAACTCCGCCACGTCCTCGACGGAGTGCAGCGGCAGGCGGTCCCACTCAGGCGACGCCGTGGCGGCGTCGTCGAGCGGCACGTCGCCGGCGAACACGTTGGCGGTGCGCTGGCGCGCGGGCAGGTCGCCGTCGACGGCGCCGTGGTACGCGGGCTTGGCCCGGTACTGGTCGTCGAAGACCAGCGGTGCGCCCGAGCCGGCCCGCCAGCTGCGGCCGTCGGTGAGGCCCCACACCGTGACCGAGTACAGCGAGTCGGCGTGCTCGCGGAACACCCGGAAGGCGTCGCGGTAGTAGTAGCCCTGGTCGACGAGCTTCGCCTGCGTGACCGGGGTGCCGGTCGTGACGTCGAGCTCGGTGACGGCCTGCGTGACGGGCAGGTCCTCGAAGGCGACGATCGCCTGCTCGAGGGCCGAGACCGGCATCGCGAGGCTCACGTGGAACTGGTGACCCACGCCGTCGACCGGCACGCCGCGCGCGAGCAGCCGCTCGACGAGCGCGCGGTAGCGCTCCTGCTTGCCGCCCTGCTCGGTGTTGTAGTCGTTGATGAACAGCGTGACCGGCCGGTCAGCGCCATCCGCCGCGTAGGCGTCGTTGAAGGCCTCGTCGGCGTAGGCGAATGCGAGGTCGATGAACTCCTCGCCGAGGATGCGGTACCACTCGCTGCGGCGTAGGCCGTCGGCGAAGTCGCTGCCGTCGGCGACGACCTCGTTCACGACGTCGAACGCCCGCAGCGGGTTGGTGTCCGACCCGAAGGGCCCGTAGCGGTCGGCCAGGTAGGAGGCGACGTCGAAGATGTGCGTCCGCATCCGCTCGCGCAGCACCGCCTTGCCGGCCTCGTCGGCCGCGAGCGGCTGTCCCGCGTCATCCTGGAAGAACCGCGCCGGCGTCTGGCCGTGCCACACGAGCACGTGCCCGTACACGCCGAGGTCGTGCTCCTGCGCGAAGTCCGTGAGCGCGTCGGCCTCGGCGTTCGCGGTGACGAAGTCGCCGTTCGCGTCGTACCAGGCTTCGGGCTTCATGAAGTTCTCGGCCGTGACCTGGTCGAAGTGCCGCAGCAGCAGCTCGGATGCCGCGCCCGAGGTCTCACGGCTGTCGATCGCGACGCCCACGGGGAAGTCGACGGTCTCCTGGATGCCCGTGAGGTCCTCGATGACCGGAGGTCGGGGCACGCGCAGCACGATGTCGTCGACGTACAGGTCGCTGATGTTGCCGACCGCGCCGTTGTCCCAGCGGGTCTCGAAGTACAGCAGCGAGCTGTCGGCGTCGGAGCCCTGGAACGTGGCCGTCACCTGCGTCCAGCCGCTGTTCGTGACCGCATCGAACTGCGCGAGCGTCGCGAACGCCGTCGTGGCGCCGGTCGTGTTCGCGCGGCTGAGCCAGACGTCGTCGATGTCCTGGCCCTCGCCGAAGCGCACCCAGGCGCTGAGCTCGTAGGTCACCGACGGGTCGAGCAGCCCGGTCACGTCGTGGCCGATGCCGTCGCCCTGCGTCGCCCGCTTCGTGACGACGGCCGACTGCGCGCCGTCGTGCGCCTGGGCCGTCGAGAGCTCGACCGTCGCGGTGGTCGATCCGCTGCCGCCGCGCAGGCCCCAGCCGTCGAGGCCGTCTTCGAAGTCCGTGTCGATGACGACCGCGCCGGCGGCCGGCGGGGTGCCCTTCGGGAACGTGAAGCTCCAGCCGTCGGCGAGCCGCTCCGACACGACGGTCTGCACCGCGGCGAGCGTGCCGGACCGGTCGCCGCCGCCGTCGTGCGCGAGCACGACCTCGCCCGGCTTCATCGCGGCGCGGAGGTTCTCGGTGAGCGTCGCGACATCCTGCGTCGCCCAGTCGTTGATCGTGTTCACGACCGCGAGCGGCTGCATGCCGAGCGAGACGGCGACGGCGGGCGTGACGCCCCAGCTGCCGTTGGGCGCGCGCCAGAACGGCACGGCCTGGTTCGGATCGCCGAGCGCGGTGCGGATGATCTGCAGGTTGGCCTTGAGGTCGGCCTCGACCTGCGCTGCCGACCACGATCCCATGTCGGCGTAGCCCGTCGAGTGGTTGCACAGCACGTGGCCGTCGGCGACGATCCGCTGCAGGATCCCGGTGCCGCCCGGCGCCGTGATGTTCTGCCCGATGACGCAGAACACCGCCTTCAGGTCGTGCTCGGCGAGGAAGTCGAGCAGGGCGGGCGTGGTGCCCGGGTTCGGTCCGTCGTCGAAGGTCAGCGCCGAGACGTTCCCCGTGCCCTCGGCGAGGCTCACCGGAGTGGCGACCGGGTTGATCGCGCCGCCCGGCACGAAGTCGGGGTCGGGCACGGTTCCTCCGTCCTCGGTCGTGATGCGCACGTCGTCGACGAGGAACGACGGCTGCCGGTCGCCGATCGCGGCCGCCTCGATGTAGAGGTTCGCGCTCGCGAGGCCCTCGGGGAACACGTAGCTGCCGCCGATCTCCACCCAGCCGTCGGCCGTGGTGTCGACGGAGCCGCCGATCCAGGTGTACGTGTTCGAGCCGCCACCGGCCGGCGTCTGCTCGGCGGTGAAGTGGATGCCGCTCGTTCCGGCCTCGCCCGCGGGCAGCTTGACCCACGCCGAGAACTCGTACGTCGCGCCGGCCTGGAGTCCGAGCGAGGCCGCGCCGGCCGACACGCCCTGCCAGTTCGCCGTGCGGTTCCCGACGGCGAGGCTCTTCGTGCCGCCTTGCGCCTCGGTGTCGGTGACCGCGAGGGATACGCCGCCGCGGGGTCCCCACGGGCCGGGGTTTCCGTCCTCGAAGCCCGTCGCGTGCACCGTGACGGGCTCGGCGCTCGCCGAGGTGGCGAGGCCGAGCGTCGCCAGCACGGTCGTTGCCGTGGCGATCGCGAGGGTTCCCAGTGTCCTTCGTCGTTGCATTGCTGCGCTCCTTTGCGCGGTCGGGTGGTGCGATGACGGTGGTGCGGGGTCTCCGGACACGAGGGTCCGGCGGATGGCGCGGAGGGGCGCCATCCGCCGGACCGTCACGGTGCTCAGCCCGTCGTGGGCGCCGCCACGGGGCTCGGTTCGACGTCGATGACGGGGTGCAGGCGCCGGCGGTGGTCGACCACGCGCGTCGGCCCGATGAGGCGGACGGTGTGCGCGTGCACGAGGTCGCCGGCCGAGCGGCCGGCGCTCAGCACCAGGTCGCCGGGCTCCACGATCCGCTCGCCGGAGCGCGACGTGAACGATGCCAGGTCGGCGGGCACGGTGAACCAGACGTCGGCGGCGGCACCCGGGTCGAGCGAGACCCGGGCGAACCCGATGAGCCGCTGCACCGGGCGAACGACCGAGGCGACCGGGTCGTGCAGGTAGAGCTGCACGACCTCGGTGCCGGCGCGCGAGCCGGTGTTGCGCAGCCGGAGCCGCACGCTCGCCGCCCCGTCCGTCGCGATCTCGTCCTCCTCGCCGGCGAACGACTCCCAGTCGAACGTCGTGTAGCCGAGACCGTGGCCGAACGGGTACGCCGCGGTCGGGTCGACGTTCGACACCTCGCTCGCTCGCGCGAGCGGCGCCGCGAGGTAGGTGGTGGGCTGCGAGCCGGGCGTGGCCGGGATCGAGACCGGCAACCGGCCCGACGGGTCGACGCGCCCGCTCAGCACGCCGGCGATCGCGCCCGCGCCCTCCTCGCCCGCGAAGAACGCCTGCACGATGCCGGCGGCCTCCGTCGTCGCCCGTCCGAGCGCGTACGGCCGGCCGGCCAGCAGGGCGAGCACGGTCGGCGTGCCCGTGTCGAGCACCGCGTCGACGAGCCGCTGCTGCGCGCCCGGCAGGTCGAGCGACTCGGCGTCGCAGCCCTCGCCGCTCGTGCCCCGGCCGAACAGCCCCGCGCGATCGCCGAGCGCGAGCACGACGACGTCGGCCGTCGCGGCCAGCGCCGCGGCGTCCGCGATCCCGTCGGTCTCGCCGCCGTCGACCGTGGTGCCGAGGGCGTGGCGGATGTCGCTGCCGGGGAACTCGGCCCGGATCGCGTCGAGCAGGGTCGGGATGCGGATGCCGATCTCGACGCCCGGGTGCTGGCTCACGACGTGCGTGGGGAACGAGTAGCAGCCGAGCATGGCGTACGGGTCGTCGGCGTTCGGGCCGATGATCGCGATGACGGATGGCGCGTCCGCCCGGCCGTCGGCGGCGAGCGGCAGCGTGCCGTCGTTGCGGACGAGCACGATCGCGCGCTCGGCGAGCTCGCGCGCCAGCTCGCGGTTGGCGGGAGGGTCGAGGTCGATCGTGCCGCGGACGGCCGCGGCATCCGTCCCCTCGATGCCCGCCAGCGCCGGCGGGACCGGTGACCAGTCGGGGTCGAGCAGGCCGAGGTCGGCCTTCTGCCGCAGCACGCGCCGAAGCGCGGTGTCGACGAGCGCCGCGTCGATCGCGCCCGCCGCGACCGCCGCGCGCAGCGGTTCGCCGAACGCCTTGACGGTGGGCAGCTCGACGTCGATGCCGGCCGCGAGCGCCGCGCCCGCGGCATCCGCCCACGTGTCGGCCACGCCGTGCAGCAGCCTGAGGAACGCGACCGCGAAGTAGTCGGCGACGACCGTGCCGTCGAAGCCCCAGGTCTCGCGCAGGAGCTCGGTGAGCAGCCGCCGATCGGCGGCCGACGGCACCCCGTCGAGGTCGGAGTACGAGTTCATGACGCTTCGGGCGCCGCCCTCGCGCACCGCCATCTCGAACGGCGGAAGGAGCACGTCGGCGAGCTCGCGCGGGCCGATCGACACCGGGGCGAGGTTGCGCCCCGCCTTCGACGCCGAGTAGCCGACGAAGTGCTTGAGGGTCGAGACGATGCCGGATGACTCGAGCCCGCGCACGTACGCGGTGCCCACGGTCGCCACGAGGTACGGGTCCTCGCCGATCGTCTCCTCGACCCGACCCCAGCGCGCGTCGCGGACGACGTCGAGCACCGGAGCCAACCCCTGGTGCACGCCGACCGAGCGCATGTCCTCGCCGATGCGCCGCGCCATCCGCTCGACCAGCGCCGGGTCGAAGGTCGCGCCCCACGACAGCGGCACGGGGTACGCCGTGGCGCCCCACGCTGCGAAGCCGGCGAGGCACTCCTCGTGCGCGATCGCGGGGATGCCGAAGCGGTTGGCCGCCGCGATGCGCTCCTGCGTTCGCGCGAGCGAGAGCGCACCGACCGCCGCGTCGACGGGGGCAGTGCCGAAGGGCCGCGTCAGCTGGCCGAGGCCGGCGGGAAGCAGCGCCTCGAGGTCGACGTGGTCGTCGAGGTCGTGCTGGTGCGGGGCGACGTCGCCGCCCTCGTCGGATGCGCCGACCCAGACGCCGTACAGCTGCGCGAGCTTCTCGTCGAGCGTCATCGCGGCGATGAGCGCGTCGACGCGCTCGTCGCGCGGGCGGGCGGCGTCGCGCCATGCGACATCCGTCGTCGCGGTCTCGTCGAACGCGGTCATCCCTTCACCGCCCCCTGCAGGCCGCCGACGATGCGGCGCTCCGCGGCGAGGAAGAACACGAGGGCGGGGATCATGGCGAGCGAGGTGTACGCGAGCACGGCGGCGGTGTCCTGTGAGTACTGGGTGGAGAACTGGGTGACCCCGAGCGGCAGCGGCCAGAGGTCCTGCGGGAGCGTGCCCGTGCTGATCACGAGCAGCGGCAGCAGGTAGCCGTTCCAGCTGCCGACGAACGCGAGCACGCCGACCGTGACGAGGCCCGGCATCGACAACGGCAGCAGGATGCGCCAGAAGAACCCGAGGCGCGAGGCGCCGTCGATCTGCGCGGCCTCCTCGAGCTCGTCGGGGATGGCGCGGAGGAACGGCACCAGGATGATGATCGTCGTCGGCAGCGCGAAGGCGATCGACGGGATGATCACCCCGAGGTACGTGCCGTGCAGCCCCAGCGTGCGCAGGAGCAGGGTGAGCGGCAGCGCGGCGACGGTGAGCGGGAACATCAGCCCGGCGGCGAAGAGCGTGTAGAGCCCCTCGCGGCCGCGGAAGTCGTAGCGGGCGATCACGAAGGCGGCCATGATGCCGACGATGACGACGCCGAGCGTGGTCCCGGCGGCGAGCACGACGCTCGCGAACACGTTGCCCCAGAACCGCGGGGCGCCGAGCACCGTGGCCCAGTTCTGCAGGGTCCACGGGTCGGGCAGCCCCGCCGGGTCGGCGTTGAGGTCGGCGGTCGTGCGGAACCCGCCGATGAACACGTACAGGACCGGCCCGATGGCGACGGCCGCGACGACGAGCGCGACGAGGTAGACGAAGGGCTGGCCCCAGTCGAACCGGCGCCCGGCGGGGCGACGGTCGGGCAGGTCGTCCGGCGCCCGGCCGGTGGTGATGGCGGTGGTGGCGCTCATGTCAGCGCACTCCTCGGGTGATGGCTCCGGCGAGGTCGCGGCGGAGGGCGAGGCGCTGGTACACGAGCGCCACGATGAGCGAGATGAAGAAGAGGATCACGGCGATGGCGCTGCCGTATCCGGGCTGGCCGGCGAACTGGCCCTGCTGCACCATGTAGGTCGCCATGGTCTCGGTCGACATGCTGCGCACCGTCGGTGCGACGGTCACCCAGACCATGTCGAAGAGCTGGAGCGCGCCGATCATCGACAGGAAGGCCCAGATCCGGATGGTGGGTCCGAGCAGCGGGATCGTGATGTGACGTTGGATCTGCCACCAGTTGGCGCCGTCGATGGCGGCCGCCTCGGAGAGCTCCTCGGGGACCCCCTGCAGGCCGGCGAGCATCAGGATGATCGCGAAGCCGAGGTACTTCCAGGTGAGGATGAAGAACAGCGTCCAGAGCGCGATCTCGGGGTCGGCGAGCCAGTTGCGCTGCAGCTCGCCGAGGCCGACGGCCTCGAGGGCCGCGTTGACGCCGCCGCCCGGCTGCAGCAGCAGCTTCCAGGAGAGGCCCGCGATGACCTCGGCGAGCACGTACGGGACGAAGATCAGGAGCCGCAGCGCGGCGCGGCCGCGCATCGGCCGGTTGAGGAGCAGCGCGATGCCGATCGCGAGCGGACCCTGGATCGCGAGCGAGAACACCAGGATGAGGAAGTTGTTCCCGATCGCGCGGATGAACTCGGGGCTCGAGAACGCGCGCTCGTAGTTGGCCAAGCCGATGAAGCGCTCGGGGTCCGCCAGGTGCTCCCATCGGAAGGCGGGCGGCAGGTTGTAGAGGCTGTACACCGCGGCGAGGATCACCGGCAGGATCACGAAGCCGAGGAAGAGGACGAGGGCGGGCCCGACCAGCACGGCGATCTCGAGGCGCTGGCGGCCCGACGAGGAGCGCCGGCGCCGGGCGCCCGGGGCGGGGGCCGGGCCCGCGGAGGTCGCGGGCCCGGCCGGGTTCAGGACTGCGGTCATGGTGCTACTGCGTCGCCGCGGCGTCCTGCATCTTGGTGACGATGTCCTCGGGCGAGCCCGCGCCGCCGAAGAGGTTCGTGATGCCCTCGTTCATGGCGTTGCCGACCGTCGTGCCGAAGGCGGTGTCGAACCAGAGCTGCACGAACGAGGCGTTCGCCAGGCCCTCGGCCACGGCCTTGAGGTTCTCGTCCTCGAGGGATTCGGTCGCGGCGGGCACCGTGGGGATACCGGAGCCGCTGGCGGCGAACTTCGCCTGGACCTCTTCGCTCATGATGTACTCGAGCAGCTCGGCGCACTCCGGGGGCGCCTCGGACGAGCAGCCGTAGCCGTCGCCGCCGCCGAGCGCCGCGGTCGGGTCGCCGGCCGCGTCGGGAATGCCGGGGAAGGGGAACCAGCCGAGGAACTCAGGCACTTCCTCGTCGGGCGTGAGCCCGCCGATCACGCCGGCGTTCCAGTGGCCCATGAGCTCCATCGCGGCCTGACCGTTGGCGATGAGACCTGCCGAGCTGCCGGCGCCCTGCTGTGCGGGGGTGCCGAGGAAGCCCTCCTGGAACGGTTCGATCGCGAGGAACTCCTCGAGCTGCTCACCGGCCTGCACCCAGCACTCGTCGCTGAAGTCGGCCTCGGCCTCGGCGGCCTGCAGCACCTCGGGCGAGCAGGAGTGCAGCGCGAACTGGTACCACCAGTGGGCGGCGGGCCACTTGTCACCGGCGCCGACGGCGATGGGCGTGATGCCGGCGCTCTTGAGCTTCTCGACCGCGTCGACCAGCTCGTCGAGGGTCGTGGGCGGCGCCGTGATGCCGGCCTGCTCGAACAGGTCGGTGTTGTACCAGATGCCCTCCACGCCGAACGTGAACGGGATGCCGTACGTCTCGCCGTCGACCTGCCACGGGGTGATGGTGGCGCCGACGCTGTCGATGGTGTCGCCGAGCTCGTCGTCGAGCGGCATGAGGTAGCCGTTCTCGACCTGGTCGCGGAGTTCGCCTCCCGGCCACACCTGGAAGAGGTCCGGCGGGTCGCCGGCCGCCAGCGCGTTCGGGATCAGGGTGCGCTGGAGCTCCTCGTTCTGGTAGCCGGTCTGCTCGACGTTGATGCCCGGGTGCTCGGCCTCGAACTCCTGTGCCACCTCCTCCCACACCTGGGGGAGGGGGCCGGTCGTGCCGTTGTGCCACCAGGTGAGGGTGACCTCGCCGTCGGCACCGTCGTCTCCTCCGGCGCTGCAGCCGGCCAGCGAGGCGATGGCGAGGCCGGCCGCCGCGGTGAGGGTGACGAGCCGCGTGGAGCTGCGTCTGTTCATCATTGAACCTCTCGAAAGTTTCGACGTTCATGTCGAAAGTGACTAGGACGCCTCGAATATACGCGCCAACCGATATGACGTCAAGCACAACAAATTTGGCGCGTCGAGCCCGTTCGGCGCTCCCGCGAACCTAGAGTGGTCGCGTGGGTGACCGATCCGGCAGCTTCGACGGCGTGCATCGCCGCAACCTCGCGCGCGTGCTCGGCCTCGTGCACCTCGAAGGGCCGCTCTCGCGTGCGCGGCTCACGGCGCTCACTGGCCTCAACCGCTCGACGATCGCCGCCCTGGCCGGCGAGCTCGTCGACCTCGGGCTGGCCGAGGAGCGGGCGCCCGATCCGACCAATCGCGTGGGGCGGCCGTCGCCCGTGGTCGCGCCCGACCCGCGCTTCGTCGCCGTCGCCGTGAA
This sequence comes from Agromyces sp. NPDC029043, assembly GCF_055564615.1. NCBI lineage: Bacteria > Bacillati > Actinomycetota > Actinomycetes > Micrococcales > Microbacteriaceae > Agromyces > Agromyces sp. NPDC029043. The sequence goes on from NZ_JBVHVX010000005.1 coordinate 241,738, forward strand.
CCCCGAGGTCGATGCCGTCACCATCGCCGCGGTCGGGCTCGGCGGCCGGATCGAGGCGCGCGAGCGCATCGAGGTCGACCACCTGGTCGCTCCCGACGAGACGGCGAGGCTGGTCGCCGACGCGATCGCGCGCTGGCGTGCGGGCGATCTCGCGCACGCGCGATTCGCCGGCGTCGGGCTCGCGGTGCCCGGGCTCGTGCGCGCGTCGGACGGCCTCGTGCGCTTCGCACCGCACCTCGAATGGCGCGACGCGCCCGTCCGCGCGTTCGTGGAGGAGTCGACGGGCCTGCCCACCACCGTCGGCAACGACGCGAGCCTCGGAGCCATCGCCGAGCACCTGTTCGGCGCCGGCCGCGGCGTCGACGACCTCGTCTACCTCAACGGCGGCGCGAGCGGCATCGGCGGCGGGCTGATCGTGCACGGCCGTCCGGTCGGCGGCACGAGCGGCTACGCGGGCGAGTTCGGCCAGAACCGGCCGGGGATCGCGTCATCCGGCGACCGGCGAGCGAATGGCGGCGTGCTCGAGGACGAGGTCAGCCGTGCCCGCCTGCTCGAGGCGGTCGGACTGCGCGCCGCCGACGAGCCGACGCTGGCCGCCGCCATCCGCTCGGCCCTCGACGGGCCCGCCGCCGACGCCGCGCGCGTCGCCGAGGAGCTCGATCGGCAGCGGCGCATCCTCGCGACGGCGCTCGCGAACGCGGTGAACGTGCTGAACCCGTCGCTCGTGATCCTGGGCGGGTTCCTCGCGACGCTCGCCGAGCTGGACCCGGCCGCGCTGCCCGCCGAGGTGGCCGCCCAGGCGATGCCGGCGGCGGCCGAGGATGTCGACGTGCGCGTGGCGGCGCTCGGCGAGGACCGCCTCATGATCGGCGCGGCGGAGGCGGCGTTCGCCGGCCTCCTCGCGGATCCGCTCGCCGCAGCAGGCTGACCGACTTGCGCGTCCCCGGGGGTGAATCGCTACAATCGAAGGCAGTCGAATCGATTCGAGGCCATGGCGGCCGAGATCGCTCACGGCGGCGCCCCACGCGGGCGCCGCTTTCGTTCGCCCGGCGCCCGACGGCGCGCGCTCGAGGCATCCGCACCCACGTCCGCACTCCAGCACGCCTCGGGAACTTCATGTCCACCGCTTCCATCCCCATCGTCCGGCCCGACGACTACACCGCGCCGCGGCATCCGGGCGACCTGCTCAGCCGTCGCCAGCGCCTCGTCTACGTGCTCGTCCTCGGCGCGCTCACCGCGCTCGGGCCCTTCACGATCGACCTCTACCTGCCGGCCTTCCCGGCACTCGAGGCCGAGCTCGGCGTGAACGCCGCGGCGATCCAGATCACGCTCACCGGAACCATGATCGGCTTCGGCCTGGGCCAGCTCATCGTCGGCCCGTGGAGCGACAAGGTCGGTCGCCGCCTCCCGCTCATGCTCTCGACGGCGCTGCACATCGCGGCATCCGTCGCGGCGGCGCTCGCGCCCGACATCACGTGGCTCATCGTGTTCCGCCTGCTGCAGGGCTTCGGCGCCGCCGCCGGCGGCGTGGTGGCGATGGCGATGGTGCGCGACCTGTTCGGCGGCAAGCCGCTCGTGCGCATGCTGTCGCGCCTCGCGCTGGTCAACGGCCTCGCGCCCGTGCTCGCCCCCGTCATCGGCTCGCAGCTGCTCCAGGTCATGGACTGGCGCGGCGTCTTCTGGGTCCTCGCCGCGTACGGCCTGGTCGTCGTGGTCGCCGTCGGGTTCTTCATCGTCGAGACCCTGCCCGAGTCGGGCCGCCACGTCGCGGGCCACTCGTCGGTCGCCCAGCGCTACCGGGCGCTGTTCCGCGACCGCATCTACCTCGGCGCGGCGCTCATCGGCGGCATGACGTTCACGGGCCTGTTCGCGTACCTGTCGACGTCGTCCTTCCTGTTCCAGCAGGTGTACGACTTCACGGCGCAGGAGTACGGCCTGCTCTTCGCGGTCAACTCGATCGGCGTCGTCGCCGGCGTGCAGGTGTCGTCGCGGCTCATCCGCGGCCCGGTGCCGCCGCAGTACGTGATCGCCGGCACGACGGTCGTGCACCTCGCTATGGCGATCGCGATCATCGTGCTCGACGGCGCGGGCGCCGGGTTCTGGGGCACCGCCATCCCGCTGTGGATCTACATCGCCGCCTGCGGCTTCACCTTCCCCGCGGTGCAGGTGCTCGCGCTCGCCAACCACGGTGCCGAGGCCGGCACGGCCGCGTCGCTGCTCGGTGCGCTCAACTTCGGCCTGGCCGGCGCCATCTCGCCGCTCGTCGGCCTCCTCGGGGTGGGCAGCGCGGTGCCGATGGCCGTCGTCATGGCCGGTGCGGCCGTGATCGCGATCGTCGCGGTGTGGGCGCTGGTGCGACCGGCGACGGTACCGGCCCTCTCCGACTGACTGCGACGAGCGGATGGCGCGTGCCGCGCGCCGCGCCATCCGCTCGTCGTCGCAGGGCGGAGGATAGCGCGTCGCGCGAACGGCGGCCACGCGGCGTCCGAGGTCCCGGCGGATCGCCGAACGCCGACTAGCGTGAGGGGATGAGCGCACCCGGAACCGACCAGGGACCCGAGGGCACGACGACCAGCGAGTCCGGCCGCACGCCCGAGAAGGGCGACGACCTCCGGCCCGCCGCGCGCCGAGCCCGCACCGAGTACGTCGGGCGGTTCGTGCCGTTCGCGGCCGGCATCGCCGCCGTCATCATCGCGGCGGTGCTCGGCCTCATCATCGTCCTGCGCGCCGACGGGCTGCCGTTCGAGGCCGACGAGGAGTGGGCCGAAGACCTCTTCGAGCTGCGCGGCGGCATCGGCGACATCGTCGCGTTCGGGATGGACCGGCTCGGCGGCGGCATCATGGGCGTGTTCGTCGTGCCGATCGCGACGGCCGTGATCCTGCTCGTGGTGCGAAGGCCGTGGGCGGCGCTGTACTTCATCGTCGCGTCGGCGGCGAGCGCGCTGATGGTCCAGGTGCTCAAGAACCTGTTCGGACGCGCCCGCCCCGAGGACATCCTCGTGATCGCCGACTTCGGGTCGTTCCCCTCGGGCCACGTCGCGAACGCCGCCACGATCGCCGTGGCCATCGGCATCATCGCGCCCAAGCGCTGGGTGTGGATCGCCGGCGCGATCTACACGGCGCTCATGGCGGTCAGTCGCACCTACGTGGGGGCGCACTGGCTCACCGACACGATCGGCGGCGCGCTCGTCGGGGCCGGGATGGCGCTGCTCGTGTGGACGGTCTTCGCCCGCAAGCTCGAGGCGGAGCGGCTGCGGCGCGCGGCGATCATCGCCGAGCGGAACGCGGCGCTCGCGCAGTCGCACATCACGCCGCCGGCGCGCCCGCGGGCGGAGCCGCCCGCCGCGTAGCCGCGCCGGGCGAGCAGCCCCGGTTGGTTCATTCCGGCGGATATACGATCCGGCACCCCGCGGTCTGCGACCTGGGACCGGCGCGGCGGATCGTATATCCGCCGGAATGGACGCGGCGCGCCGGCGGCCGCTGCGCGGTCAGTCGGCGGCGGGGACCGCCTCCTCGATGAGCTCCAGGGTGCGGGCGGCGACGCTCACGGCGATCGCGGCCGGCTCCTTCGAGCGGATGCCGTCGATGCCGATCGGCGACGTCACTCGCTCGAGCGCGGGTTCGTCGTGTCCGGCCGACGCGAGCTGCGTGCGGAACCGCGCCCACTTCGAGCGCGAGCCGATGAGGCCGATCGAGGCGACGCCGGAGGTCCGGAGGGCGGTGTCGACGATCGCCAGGTCCTCGGCGTGGTCGTGGGTCATGACGAGCACGTGCGCGCCGGTCGGCAGGTCGGCGAGGGCCGTCTCGGGCACGGGGCGCCGATGCACCTCGACGGTGGCGACCGCGTCGTCGAGCACGTCGAGCCGATCCGGCGCCAGCATCTCGCTCCGCGAGTCGACGAGGTGCAACTCGATCGGATGGCGCGCGAGGATCCGGGCCAGCTCGAGCCCGACATGGCCGATGCCGAAGACCGCGACCACGGGCACGACCGGCAGGGGTTCCAGCAGCATGGTGACCTCTCCTCCGCAGCACTGCACGCCGTAGTCGGTGACGGCCTTGTCGCTCAGCGTCAGCGTGAGCAGCTCCGGCTCCGCGACGCGCTCGGCGAGCATCGCCCGCGCGCGCTCGAGCGCGGTGCGTTCGAGGTTGCCGCCGCCGACCGTGCCGAACGACTCCGCGTCGGCGACGACCATCTTGGCGCCGCCGTTGCGGGGCGCATGCCCGCGCACCATGGCGAGCGTGACGATCACGCCGGCGCGCCGCTCGGCACGCAGCCGCTGGACCGCGTCGACCCAGTCCATCGATGCCCCGCTCAGTGCTCCGCGCGTTCCGAGCGGCGGGCGGCGGCGAACCCCGCGTCGGCGAGCGGGACGCCGGCGCCGGCATCGGCACCGACCGAGGCACCGGAACCGCCAACCGCACCCGCTCCCGCGGCCCCAGCCTCCTCGCGGTCGAGCGCCGACCGCGCCGCCTCGATCGCCCAGAACACCGCCTCGGGCGTCGCGGGCGAGGCGAGCTCGACGCTGTGCCCGTCGGGCCCGAATGCGGCGACGGCCTCTCGGATCGCCTCGCGCACGCTGAACGCGAGCATGAGCGGCGGCTCGCCGACGGCCTTCCCGCCGTAGACCGCGCCGTCCTCGGCGGCCCGCTCGAGGAAGTGCACGTTCAGCTCGTCGGGCAGTTCGGAGAAGCTCGGCAGCTTGTACGTGCTCGCCGACTGCGTGAGCAGGCGGCCGCGGCCCGGCCCGTCGGACTCGTCCCAGCGCAGCTCCTCGAGCGTGAGCCATCCGGCACCCTGCATGAACCCGCCCTCGACCTGGCCCAGGTCGATCAGCGGCGAGAGCGAGTCGCCGACGTCGTGCACGATGTCGACGCGGCGGGTGCGCGTGGCGCCCGTGAAGCCGTCGACCTCGACCTCGGCGGCGGCGACGCCGTACGCGAAGTACTTGAACGGGGTGCCCTGCATGCTGCCGGGCTCCCATCCGAGCCCCTCGGTCCGGTAGAACCCGGCGGCGAACAGCTGCACGCGATCGGCGTACGCGGCCTCGACCACCTCGAAGAACTCGAGCGACATGCCGTCGGGGTCGGCGCCGGAGACCCGGCCGTCGTGGAAGCGCACCTCGCGTTCCGCGACGCCGAGGAGGCGCGCGGCGACCGGCGTCAGGCGCGAGCGGATCTGCTCGCACGCGTGCCTGACCGCCGCGCCGTTGAGGTCGGCGCCGCTCGACGCGGCCGTGGCCGACGTGTTGGGCACCTTGTCGGTGCGGGTCGGGGCCAGCCGCACCGCCGACATCGGCAGGCCGAGCGCCGTGGTGGCGACCTGCAGCATCTTGGTGTGCAGGCCCTGGCCCAGTTCGGTGCCGCCGTGGTTCACGAGCACCGATCCGTCCCTGTAGACGTGCACGAGCGCGCCGGCCTGGTTGTACGCGGTGAACGTGAACGAGATGCCGAACTTCACGGGCGTGATCGCGAGCGCGCGCTTGACGTCGGGGCTGTCGGCGTTGAACGCGGCGATCGCGGCCCGGCGCTCGTCGAATGCGGATTCGGTCCGCACGCGCGCCCACGCGTCGTGCAGCCGTTGCGCGTGCCGCACGGGCTGCCCGTAGGGCGTCGTCTGGCCCTCGCGGTAGAGGTTGCGCTCGCGCAGCGTCGCGGCGTCGATGCCGAGCAGCGGTGCGACGCGACCGAGGATGTCCTCGATCACGAACATGCCCTGCGGCCCGCCGAAGCCGCGGAACGCGGTCTGCGAGGTCTTGTTCGTCTTCGCGATGCGGCCCAGCACCGTGATGTCGGGGATCCAGTACGCGTTGTCGACGTGGCACAGCGCGCGGCCGAGCACGGGTTCCGACAGGTCGAGGCACCAGCCGCCGTCGGAGGTCAGCGTCGCCTCGAGCGCGAGGATGCGCCCGTCGTCGTCGAAGCCGGCGCGCCAGGCCGCGTGGAACGGGTGCCGCTTGCCGGTCATCGTGAGGTCCTGCGTGCGGGTGAGGCGCACGCGCACGGGCCGGCCGGTGAGCGTCGCCCCGAGCGCGGCGATCGCCGCGAAGCCGTGCGGCTGCATCTCCTTGCCGCCGAACCCGCCGCCGAGCCGCAGCGACTGCACGGTGACGCGGTGGTTCGGCACGCCGAGCACGTGCGCCACGATCTCCTGCGTCTCCGAAGGATGCTGCGTGCTCGACTCGACGAACACCTGCCCCTCGGAGTCGACGTGCGCGAGCGACGCGTGCGTCTCGAGGTAGAAGTGCTCCTGCCCGCCGACGACGCTCTCGCCCTCGACGACGTGGGGGGCGCGCTCGAGGGCGGATGCCGCGTCGCCGCGTCGCACGGTCGGCGCGATGCCCTGGAACGAGCCGGCGTCGATCGCGTCGGCGATCGTGACGATCGACGGCAGCGGCACCGACTCGACGCGCACGGCGGCCGCGCCGAGCCGGGCGGCCTCGGGCGTCTCGCCGAGCACCCAGCACAGCGCGTGCCCGTGGAACATCGCCTCGGACGGGAAGAGCGGCTCGTCGTGCTTGGCGCCGGCGTCGTTCTCGCCGGGCACATCGGCCGCGGTGAGCACGCGAATCACGCCCGGCACGTCGAGCGCCGGTGCGACGTCGAGCGTGACGAGCGCGTGCGCGTGCTCGGACTGCACGGGCCACGCGGTGAGCACGTCGCGGCGACCGGCGGCGAGGTCGTCGGTGTAGATCGCCGTGCCGGTGACGTGCCGCGGCGCGCTCTCGTGGGGGAGCGGCCGGCCGACGACGGGCTCGGGCGGGCGATCGGCGAGCCCGCTCATGCCGGCACCTCCTCGCGGCGGGCGGCAGGCGCGGCCGGGCCGGTGCGGAAGAGCTTGAGCAGGGCCCGGTTCAGCATGAGCGCACGGTAGTCGGCGCTCGCGCGGTGGTCGGACATCGGGGTGCCCTCGCCGCCCAGCACGGATGCCGCGTCGCGGACGGTCTCGAGGTTCCACCCGCGCCCGACCAGGGCGGCCTCGGCAGCGCGGGCGCGGATGGGCGTCGCGGCGACGCCGCCCAGCCCGATGCGCGCGGCCGACACCGTGCCCCCCGCGTCGAGGTCGATCGCGAAGCCGACGGCGACGCTCGAGATGTCGTCGTAGCGGCGCTTGGCGACCTTGTGGAACGCGGTCAGGGTCGCCCCACCGGCCCGGGCGACCGGCGCCGGGATGCGGACGGCGCGGATGAGCTCGCCGGCACGGCGCACCGTCTGCCGGTAGCCCGTGAAGTACTCGTCGAGGTCGACCTCGCGCTCGCCGTCGCGCGAGACGAGCACGAGCCGCGCGCCGAGCGCGAGCAGCGCGGGCGCGGCATCGCCGATGGGCGACGCGGTGCCGAGGTTGCCGCCGATCGTGGCGCGGTTGCGGATGAGCGGCGACGCGAACTGCGGGAACAGCTCGGCGAGCAGCGGGATGCGCCCGCCGAGACGCCGCTCGACCTCGGACAACGGGAGCGCCGCGCCGAGCTCGATGGCTCCGTCGGCGCCGACCTCGAACCCGAGCAGCTCGGGCAGCCGCTCGATCGCGACCGTGAGCGGCGCCCGCCGGCCCCGCAGGTTCACCTCGACCCCCCAGTCGGTGCAGCCGGCGACCACCATCGCGTCGGGCTCGTCGGCGAGCAGCGCGAGCGCCTCGTCGAGCGAGGACGGCCGGACGAACCGCGCTCCGCCGGCGTCGAGCACGGTCGGGACGACGTCGGGCGCGGGTCGCGCCCGCCGCTCGGCGAGCGGGTCGGCGGGAGCGGGGTCGCCGAGCGCGTACGCCGCATCGCGGATCGGGCGGTAGCCCGTGCAACGGCACAGGTTGCCGCTCAGCGCGTGCAGGTCGAAGCCGTTGGGGCCGACGGCGTGCTCGTCGGAAGTGTCCGCCGGCGCGTCGGCCGCGCCATCCGCTCGCCCCCTGCCGGCACGGTAGAACTCTGCCGCCATGCTGCACGCGAACCCCGGCGTGCAGTATCCGCACTGCGATCCGCCGCCCGCGGCGAGCGCCTCCTGCACGGGGTGCAGGTGCTCGGGCGTGCCGAGCCCCTCGGCGGTGACCACCTCCTGGCCGTCGAGTGCGGCGACGGGCACGAGGCACGAGTTCACGGGCGTCCACGCGGTACCGCCGTCGCCGTCGGGCGTCGCCACGAGCACCGAGCACGCGCCGCACTCGCCCTCGGCGCAGCCCTCCTTCGCGCCGGTGAGGCCATGCGCGCGCAACCAGTCGAGTGCCGTCGTGTGCGGGCTGACGTCGTGCAGCGCGCACGCCCGACCGTTGACGGTCACCGACGTCGCTTCCATACGCACACCCCCCGTTTCCGCGAGTCTACGCCGCGGAAACGGCCCCGATCCCGTGGCGCCGCGGTGGTCGGTGCGCGAAGATGAGGGCAGCGTGTGGAGCGCCCGGCCGAGGGCTCCACCGGAGGGGAGAGGCAGCCGGATGGCCGTCGAGATCGCCCGTGCCGACGACGTCGCGGGCAGCGAGGAGATCCTCGCGCCGGACGCGCTCGCGTTCGTGGAGGAGCTGCATCACCGCTTCGACGCGCGCCGCCGGGAGCTGCTGGCGGCCCGCCGCACGCGCCGAGACCGGATCGCGCGGGGCGAGGAACGCCTCGACTTCCTCGCCGAGACGGCCGACGTCCGTGCCGGCGACTGGCGCGTGCCGCCCCCGCCGCCCGCGCTCGCCGACCGGCGCGTGGAGATCACCGGCCCCGCCGCGCCGGCGAAGATGGCGATCAACGCGCTGAACTCCGGCGCGAAGGTGTGGCTCGCCGACCTCGAGGATGCGTGCAGCCCCACCTGGACGAACATCGTCGGCAGCGTGCGGAACCTGCGCGACGCGGCTCGCGGCACGCTCGCCTTCACGTCACCCGAGGGCAAGGCCTACGCGCTGCGCGACGACGTGCGCCGCCCGACCGTGGTCACGAGGCCCCGCGGATGGCACCTGCCCGAGAAGCACGTACTGATCGACGGCGAGCGCGCGTCGGCGTCGCTCGTCGACTTCGGGCTGCACCTGTTCCACACCGCGCAACTGGTCATCGACAACGGCGACGGCCCGTTCTACTACCTGCCGAAGCTCGAGTCGCACCTCGAGGCGCGCCTCTGGAACGACGTGTTCACGCTCGCCGAGGAGCGGATGGCGCTGCCCGCCGGGAGCATCCGCGCGACGGTGCTCATCGAGACGATCCCGGCCGCGTTCGAGATGGACGAGATCCTGTACGAGCTGCGCGAGCACGCCTCGGGCCTGAACGCCGGTCGCTGGGACTACCTCTTCAGCATCATCAAGGTGTTCCGCGACGCCGGCCCCGAATTCGTCGTGCCCGATCGAGCATCGGTGTCGATGACGGCGCCGTTCATGCGGGCCTACACCGAGCTGCTCGTGCAGACCTGCCACCGCCGCGGTGCGTTCGCGATGGGCGGCATGGCGGCGTTCGTGCCGAACCGGGCCGACCCCGAGGCGACCGCGGTCGCGTTCGAGAAGGTGCGCGCCGACAAGACCCGCGAGGCGGACGACGGGTTCGACGGCTCATGGGTCGCGCACCCCGACCTCGTGCCCGTGTGCCGCGAGGTGTTCGACGGCGTGCTGGGCGACCGGCCGAACCAGCTCGACCGGCAGCGCCCGGAGGTGTCGGTCACGTCGGCCGACCTGCTCGACGTCGCCGCGATGGGCGGCCGGGTCACCGAGGCGGGCCTGCGCACGAACCTCTCGGTCGCGGTGGCCTACCTCGCGGTGTGGCTCTCGGGCAACGGCGCGGTGGCGCTGCACAGCCTCATGGAGGACGCCGCGACCGCCGAGATCTCGCGTTCGCAGGTGTGGCAGCAGCTGCGGCACGACACCGTGCTCGCCGACACCGGCCGCCGGCTCACGCCCGAGCTCGTGCGCGAGGTGCTCGACGAGGAGGTCGCCGCGCTCCGCGCCGAGGTGCCGCCCGACCGGTTCGCCGCACACTACGAGCCCGCGGCCCGGCTCGTCGCCGAGTTCTGCCTCTCCGACGACTACGTCGACTTCCTCACCCTGCCCGCCTACGAGCTGCTGGAGTGAGCGTGCGCACCGCGCTCACCGCAACCGACCTCGCCGCCGCCGACGCCCGTCTCGCGGCCACCGACGCGCTGCTCGCCACGGCGTACCCGGGCGACGACGGGTCGCGACAGCCGGTGCACACGGTCTACGTGCCGGCCGACCGCTACACGCCCGAGCTGCCGACGGTGTGGGGGCGGGAGGCGCTCGCCGCCGCCGAGGCGGCGGGCGGGATGGAGGCGCTCGCGCGCTCGATCGGCCTCGACCCGGTGATCGCGGCGGTGGCGGCATCCCGCGTGCGCGACAAGCTCGCGCGGGAGCCGATCGAGGACCTGCGCATCGACTTCGAGGACGGCTACGGCGACCGGGGCGACGACGTCGAGGACGCCGACGCCGTGCGCGCGGCGAAGCGCGTCATCGCGGCCGAGGGCGCGCACTTCGCGCCGCCCAGCATCGGCATCCGGTTCAAGTCGTTCGAGGCCGCGACGCGAGCCCGCGGCATCCGCACGCTCGACCTGTTCGTCACCGCGCTCGTCGAGCACGGCGGCCTGCCCGCCGGGCTCGCGCTCACGCTGCCGAAGGTGTCGGCGGTCGCGCAGGTGGAGGCGATGGCCGAGGTCGCGACCGCGCTCGAGCGCGCCCTGGGGCTCGACCCCGGCCGGCTGCGGTTCGAGGTGCAGGTCGAGACGCCGCAGCTGATCCTCGGCGCCGACGGGCTCGCGCCGGTCGCGCGGCTGCCGTTGGCGGCGCCGGGCCGGATCAGCGGCCTGCACTACGGCACGTACGACTACAGCGCGGCCCTGGGCATCGCGCCCGCGCAGCAGTCGATGGAGCACCCGGCGGCGGACTTCGCGAAGCACGCGATGCAGGTCGCCGTCGCGGGCACCGGCATCCGGCTGTCGGATGGCTCGACCAACGTGCTGCCCGTCGGCGACCGCGCCCTGGCCGCGTGGCGCCTGCACGCCCGGCTCGTGCGGCGCTCGCTCGAGCTCGGCTTCCCGCAGGGCTGGGACCTGCACCCGAACCAGCTGCCGACGCGGTTCCTCGCGACCTACGCGTTCTACCTCGACGGGTACCCCGGGGCGGCCGCACGCCTGGCGCGCCACCGGGTGCAGGCCGCGGGCGACGTGCTCGACGAGCCGGCGACGGTGCGCGCCCTCGCCGGGTTCGTGCTCCGCGCCATCCGCTGCGGGGCCATCCCGGCCGCCGAGGTCGCGGTCGACACGGGGTACGACGAGGCGACGCTCGCACGGCTGGCGCATCCGCGGGCGCGCGCACCCATCACCACCGACCAGGAGGCGACGTGAGCTACTTCACCCCGGCGGGCGGGCTGCCCGCCCAGACCGAGCTCCTCACCGACCGCGCGATCGTGACGCCGGCGTACACGTTCATCCCGAAGGGCGTGCTGCGTGACATCGTCACGAGTCGGCTGCCGGGGTTCACGAGGACCCGCTCGTGGATCCTCGCGCGCCCGATCGCGGGTTTCGCGACGACCTTCTCGCAGCTCATCGTCGAGATCGGGTCGGGCGGGGGCGCCGAGCGGCCCGAGCAGGAGGCCGGCGTCGAGGGCGTCGTGTTCGTGACGTCCGGTGAGCTCACCCTCACGCTCGAGGCCGAGCGCGAGCAGCACGTGCTCGGGCCGGGCGGGTACGCGTACCTGGCCGCGGGCGAGCGGTGGTCGATCGTGAACGCCGGCGAGGAGGCCGTGAGCTTCCACTGGATCCGCAAGGCGTACGAACCGCTCGAGGGCCACACGGCCACGTCGTTCGTGACGAGCGACCAGGCCGTGCAGCCGGTGCCGATGCCCGACACGGATGGCGCGTGGGCGACGAGCCGCTTCGTCGACCCCGACGACCTCGCCCACGACATGCACGTGAACATCGTGACGTTCCAGCCAGGCGGGTCGATCCCGTTCGCCGAGACGCACGTCATGGAGCACGGCCTCTTCGTGCTCGAGGGCAAGGGCGTGTACCGGCTGAACGACGACTGGATCGAGGTGGAGGCGGGCGACTTCATGTGGCTCCGGGCGTTCTGCCCGCAGGCCTGCTACGCCGGCGGGCCGGGGCCGTTCCGTTACCTGCTGTACAAGGACGTCAACCGCCAGGTGCGGCTCGGCGACGCCGGTGGCGGCGGCGGGCACCTGTCGAGCGCCGCCTTCTCGAATTATCCAAGTGGACAATTCGAGCGCTGACGGCTAGCGTTCACGGCATGCGAATCCTCCTCATCGGTGCGGGGGGCGTCGGCGATGCCATCGCCAGGATCGCCGCCCGCCGCGACTTCTTCGAGCTCATGGTCGTGAGCGACTACGACGAGTCCCGCGCACGTCGCACGGTCGACTGGATCGCCGACCGGCACGGCGACGCGGTCGCTGCGCGGTTCGCCACGGCACGGATCGATGCGAGCGATCCCGAGGTCGTGGCATCCGTCGCCCGCGACCACCGCGTCACGCACGTGATGAACGCGGTCGAGCCGAAGTTCGTGCCCTCGATCTTCGCCGGTGCGCTCGCCGCGGGCGCCGACTACCTCGACATGGCCATGAGCCTCTCCGAGCCGCACCCGACCGACCCCTACGCCGAGACGGGCGTGAAGCTCGGCGACGACCAGTTCGCGCAGGCCGACGACTGGGAGCGGGCGGGGCGGCTCGCGCTCGTCGGCATGGGCGTCGAGCCCGGGCTCTCCGACGTGTTCGCCCGGTACGCCGCCGACCGCCTCTTCAGCGAGATCGACGAGCTCGGCACGCGCGACGGCGCGAACCTGGTCGTGCGCGACGAGGAGGGCAACGAGGTCTTCGCGCCATCCTTCTCGATCTGGACCACGATCGAGGAGTGCCTGAACCCACCCGTGGTGTGGGAGAAGGACCGCGGATGGTTCACCACCCCGCCGTTCAGCGAGCCCGAGGTGTTCGAGTTCCCCGACGGCATCGGGCCGGTCGAGTGCGTGAACGTCGAGCACGAGGAGGTGCTCCTGATGCCGCGCTGGGTCGACGCGAAGCGGGTCACCTTCAAGTACGGCCTCGGCGACGAGTTCATCGGCGTGCTGAAGACCCTGCACCTGCTCGGACTCGACTCGACGGCGCCGGTGCGCGTCCGCAGCGCCGCGGGCCCGGTCGAGGTCGCGCCGCGCGACGTGGTGGCCGCCGCGCTGCCCGACCCCGCGACGATCGGCCCGCGCATGACCGGCAAGACGTGCGCCGGGCTCTGGGTGACCGGCCGCGGCACCGACGGCGCGCCGCGCGAGGTGTACCTGTACCACGTCAGCGACAACGAGTGGACGATGCGCGAGTACGGGGCGCAGTGCGTCGTATGGCAGACCGCCCTGAACCCGGTGATCGCGCTCGAGCTGCTCGCGACCGGCGCGTGGTCGGGCGTCGGCGTGCTCGGGCCCGAGGCGTTCGACGCCGAGCCGTTCCTCGACCTCATGGCGCGTGCCGAGGCCGACGGCGGGTACGGGCAGCCGTGGGGCATGGAGGACCGGCTCGCGCGCTGAGCGGCGTGCCGAGGGGTCGCGACATGCCGCGCGCTCGACGCGTCGGACGGCATGTTGCGACCCCTCGTCGGCGGGTCGATCCGGGAGGACGAGGCGCAGGCGAGGGGCGCAACGGCGGCGCGATAGGGTCGCGGTCATGACGGATGGCGCGAGCGGAGGCCCCGCGTCGGTGCCCGGCGCAGCGGAGGGCTGGGCGCGGGCGGCGGCGGACGCGCACGCGCTCGCCGACGAGACCGATCTGCGCGCCGGCATCGTGACGCGGGCCGCGCGCCCAGACGAGCTCGCAGGCGCGCTCGCCAGGTTCGACGCGACCTGGGGCGCCGGCCGCACGGTCGACCTCGCGTCGCTGAAGGCGATCGATCACGCGGGCAACACGGTGCTGGTGGCCGTGCCGGCGCCGGGTCGAGCGGATGCCGCGGGCGAGCTCGCCGGACCCGACGACGTGCCGCTCGGTGCCGCGCTCGGCTTCCTCGGCTGGGCCGGCGGCCTCCACGTGCACTCGCATATGAACGCGGTGGACCCGAGCGCCCGAGGGCGGGGGATCGGCGTCGCGCTGAAGCTCCGACAGCGGGCCGTCTGCCTCGAGCACGGCGTCGACGAGGTGCGCTGGACGTACGACCCGCTCATCCGCCGCAACGCGCGCATGAACCTCGTGCGGCTCGGCGCCGAGGTGATCGCCTACCACGCCGACTTCTACGGCGAGCTGCGCGACGCCATCTCGGGCGGCGACCGCAGCGACCGGTTCGAGGTGCGCTGGCGACTGCGGTCGCCGCGCGTCGCGAGGGCGCTCGGCCGGATGCCGCAGCCCGCGTGGCGCGCGGAGGGCGGGCTGCGACTCGTGGCCGACTTCGAGGGCGTGCGCGCCGCCGACCCGCGCGCGGCCGCAGCGCTGCGCAAGGCCTCGAGGGAGGCGTTCGCCGCGCTCGCCGACGGGCGCCTGCGGCCCGAGCTCGATGCATCCGGCGACTACGTCTTCACCGCCGATGACGAGGATCAGGCGCCGGACGAGACCATCGCGGTGCCGACGCCCGGCTCGTGAGGCGGTGCCACCCCACCCGTGGACTCGCGCACCTCGATCCGGAACTCCGGCTTGAGCTGGCGTGGCGGCCGTCGCTCCCCCTTCTCGAGGATGCGCTCCAGCAGCAGCTCGACGGCCATCTCCGCGATCTCGTCGCGCCCGGGATCGACGCTCGACAACGAGGGCACCGAGAAGCGCGACTCGTCGATGTTGTCGAAGCCGATGACCGCGACGTCCTCCGGAACGCGCATGCCCGCCTCGCGGAGCGAACGCAGCACGCCCAGGCCGAGGGTGTCGTTCAGGGCGAAGACCGCGTCGAAGGGCACTCCCTCGTCGATCATGCGCCAGGTGGCTGCCGCTCCGGTCTCGCGGTTCCACGGCTGCGCGACGCGGATCAGCCGGGGATCCTCGCCGATGCCCATGGCCGCCAACGCCTGCCGGTACCCGTCCAGCCGAAGTGATCCGGAGCTCGCGTCGCCGTCGGCCGGTGCCGGTGCGCCGATCAGGGCGATACGCGTGCGACCGAGGCCGAGGAGGTGTTCCACCGCCGCACGCGCGGAGGTGACGTTGTGCATGGTCACGTGATCCGTCGGGCCGCCGAAGATCCGCTCACCCAGCAGGACCAGCGGGATCGACACGTCGAGGGCATCCGCATCGGCCTGGCCGAGGCTGACGGGGCTGAACAGCAGCCCGTCGGTGAGGTGGAGCTTCCCGCCGCTCAGCGAAGCCAGTTCCTTGTCGCGGTCGCCGTTGGTCTGCTCGATCAGCACGCTGAGGCCGCGCTGCTCGGCGGCTCGGATCACCGCGTCGGCGAGTTCGGCGAAGTAGTTCTCGCGCAGGGCCGGCACGGCGAGCCCGATGACGCCGGTGCGCCCGGAGCGCAACCCGCGAGCCGAGACGTTCGGACGGTATCCGAGCTCGCGGATCGCGCTGCGCACGCGCTCGCGCGTCTCGGCCCGCACATGCGGATAGTCATGGACGACGTTCGAGACGGTCTTGATGGAGACGCCTGCCAGCCGCGCGACGTCGTGCAGCGTGGCCCCCATGCGTCCCCGTCCCTCCTCGCGCCTCCGCGGCCACTGTACCCCAGCGGCACCGCCGTACCCGGCGGGCGCGATCTTCAGTCGACGGTGACCGAGTAGTCGGCCGGGCCGGCCACCGTCAGCGCGACCGTCGCGGACTCGTCGCCCACGCTGATGCGGTAGTCGCCGACGAAGCCCGACACCTCCACCACGCCGTGCTCGTCGGTGCGCTCCTCCGTCGGCGGCAGCCACCACTCGCCCTTGATCAGGCCGCGCAGCACCTCGTACGACGGCTTCGGCGATCCATCGGCGCGGACCAGCCCGCCGGGTGCTCCGAGCCACGACCCGTTGTCGGTGAGCCCCCAGTAGGTGATCGATTCGACTGCCGGATGCCCGACCAGGGAGCGGTAGTGGCGGGAGATCTCATCCGCCTGCTGTTCCTCGCCCTCCGGCGACGAGGGCCACTCGGAGACGCGGTAGTCGTTCAGGTCGGTGATGTGCGACGGCATGTTCGGGCCCGACAGCAACGTCGACTCGGTCATGTGGATCGGCAGGCCGAACCGGGCGAACCGGTCGACGGTGGCGAGGATCTCGTCCTCGCCGCGGTACCCCTTGTGCATGTGGGTCTGCAGGCCCAGGGCGTCGATCCTGATCCCCGCCTCGAGCACGCCCTCGATGAGGCACTCGTACGCCGACGAGAGATCCCAGTCGTTGAGCAGCAGGAACGCGTTCGGGTTGGCCGCTCGCGCCTCCTCGAACGCCATCCGGATCATCGCGATCCGTCCGCGGTCGTACGCGAGCCGGGTGATGCCGTTGTCCTCGCGGTCGAAGACGGGCATGATCACGACCTCGTTGATCGCGTCCCAGGTGTCGATCAGGCCCGCGAACTCGGAGACGTCGCGCCGGATGCGGTGCCGTTGGGCCGCTTCGATCTCGTCGAGCGACAGGTCGAGGAGCCATGGCGCCGTCACGGTGTGCCAGACGAGCGGATGGCCCTTCACCGCGACGCCCCGGTCGCGGAACCACTCCGCCGTCCTGCGCAGTCGCAACGTGTCGGGTCGCCCGCGCTCCGGCTCGAAGCGTCCCCAGTAGAACGGCAGCGTCGCCGTGTTGAACAGCTCCAGCCACAGGTCGGCGAGCGACTCGAGCTGGTCGATGCTCGCTCCGCCGAACGTCTCGATGCGAGCGGCGACCGGGTCGGGCTCCGTCTCCGCGTTGGCAAGGGGGAGGAAGTCGAATCCGATGTTGCCGAATCCGAAGGCGTGCCCGACCTGCTCGACCCGCACCGGGGTCGACGCGAGCGGCGATCCATCGGCACGGTGGACGATGATCCTCGCGTCGGCGCGACGGTGCACCGGGATCGTGCGTGCGAGGTTGTTGATGACGACCATCCTGTTTCTCTTTCTGTGTACCGAGCGACCAGACGTCGCCCTAACGTGCGGGAGTGGCCACCAGGGCGGCGTCGGCGACGTACCCCGTGAGCTCGTTCCGGGTCTCCGCTCCGGCGACGAGACCGCGCAGGGTCCGGAGCGCGCTGCGCAGGCCGCTCTCGAACGGTGCGGCGACGCGCCGGAGGCCGTGCTCGTCCTCGATGAGCAGGGTTCCGGGGCGCCCATCCGGCCCTGAGGGAAGCGTGAGCGAGACGCTGCCTGCGCTGTCGACCAGCGCCAGGTGGACCATCGGCGAGGCAGCGGTCGACCGGATGGCGCTGAGGCCGACGCGCACCGCGTCGCCGAGTTCGGCGACCGCCTCGTGTCCGTGCTCGTCGTCGAGCATGCGATGCAGCGACCGGGCAGGCAGGCCCAGGGAGCGCAGCAGCCCGAGCTGCGACAGCAGCAGGTCGCCCCCGCCGCGTCCGGGCGGGGCGATGGCATGGCATTCGAGGAGGGCGTGCGGTCGAAGCAACGTGCGGATCTCGTCGGCCGCCCGCGAGACCAGGTCGGCGTGCCGCCACGCGGTGCCGATCAACACCGAACGGGCGCCGTGATCGTGCGTGGCGGGGGCGGGCTCCGCCGCCGGCTCGACGACGAGCACGCCCTTGGACGCGGTGGTCGCCTCGAGCCGTTGAGGCCAACCTCGCGCGCCCGAGACCACCTCGATGTCGGCAGGCTCGCGCCGGTCGGCGAGGGTCACCGACAGGGGCATCGTCGCGACGACCGGGTGCACGGCCGAGGCGAGGTCGTCGGCGACGCGTATGGTGAGCCGCGCGGTCACGATGCCTCCCTCCGCCGAGTCACGACGCGGGATCCCACAGCGGCGGCACCCTCGGCGATGGCGATCGCGAATCGCGCATCCGCAAGGGCCGGTCCGAGGCCGTGGTACTGGGCCGAACCGTCGATCACGGCCGCAAGCGTCCGCCACTCCTGTTCGTAGCCGTTCGTCCCCGTTGACGCGAGCTCGACGCTGCGCTCGCCGTCGCTGAACCGGGCGATGCCCGACCCGGCGTGCACGTACGGGGGAGGGAACTCCATCGTCAGGCTGCGTTCCGGCTCCCATGCCTCCAGGCGCCACTCGGGGCGCCACCGCTCGGTCTTGACCGCCGTGAGGACCAGCCGGGTTCCACCGGCCACCGCGGTGATGCGGTAGCCGCCGCTCGGTGGCACCTCGGCGCTCAGCACCGTCACCTCGTCGGCCGGGCAGAGCGCCCTGATCAGCGGAAGGTCGTGGATGGCGAGCCCCATGACGATGCCGTACAGGAGATCCGCGACCTGCTGCGGGTCTTCCGGGTCGATCTCGTGCTCGGCGGGGCGCGCGATCACCTCCGACGCGTACTCCTCCGACCGCGCGTTCGGGGTGAGCACGATCGACGACCGGATGGTGTGCGGCGCGAATCCAGGCGCGAGGGAGTCGACGGCGGTCCAGGCGGGATCGAACACGTGCATGGCGCCGACGAACACCGGAACCTCGGTCTCGGCCGCGATCCGCTGCACGCGCGCCAGCCCGTCCGGGTCGAGGGCCAGGGGCTTCTCGCATAGCACCGCACGCACCCCTGCCCGGCAGACCCGCTCGACCTGGTCGGCGTGGAACCGGTGGGGACTCGCGATGACGACCACCTCGACCGCCGGATCGGCGAGCAGGGTCTCGAGGTCGGATGACGAGAAGGCGCCCACTCCGGCCGCGACCCGCGCGGCGACGCTCGCGTCGACGTCCATCACGTGACGGGGACGGAACAGCTCGGGCATGCGGGCGAGGGTCGGCAGGTGGATGGCCTGAACGACGGGTCCCGCACCGATGAAGCCGACCCCGACCGGGGTCACCCTCCACCCCGGTCGGACGTGGTGCTCGCGCCGATCACTTGATCGCTCCCGCCGCGAGCCCGCGCTCGAACAGGCGCTGGAGGCACAGGTACGCGACCACCTCGGGGATCGCCGTCAGCACGGCCGAGGCGAGGACCTTCGTCTGGTCGTTGCTGAACTGTCCGATGAAGTACGACGGCAGCAGCGTGATCGTCTGCTTCGCGGGATCCTGCAGGAACACGAGCGGCAGCAGGTAGTTGTTCCAGGCGCCGATGAGCGTGAAGATCAGCACGGCGGCCGCGATCGGCCGCGTCAGCGGGATGACCAGGTAGAGGAACCCGCGGAAGGAGTTCGCGCCGTCGACGCGCGCCGCTTCGAACAACTCGTCGGGGATTCCCATGATGAAGTTGCGGACGAGCAGCACCGCGAAGGGCACCTGCAGCGCGGCGAGCGGCAGGATGACCGCCCAATACGTGTCATAGGTGCCGGTCGACACCGCCGTCGCGAACAGCGGGGCGAGCAGGACCACTTCGGGCAGCGTCAGGCACGCCAGCAGCAGCCAGAAGTAGACCTCCTTGCCGGGGATGCGGAACTTCGCGAAACCGTAGGCGGTCAGCATCGTCACCACGTACACGAGCACGATGACGCCGATCGCGATGATCGCCGAACTGAGGAAGAAGTCCCAGATGCGGCCGACGCTCAGCACCGCGGCGTAGTTGCCCAGACCGGAGCCCGCCAGGGAACCCTGGACCATCGCGATCAGCGGCAGCAGGAACGGGATCGTGAGCAGCGTGACGAGCAGTTGGAGCCCGATTCTCCCGGGCACGGAACGTACCTCGAACATGATCAGCGGGTCCTCTCGCGGCCGCGGACTTGCAGGATGATGGCCAGCACGAGCGCGAGCACCAGCAGCAGGATCGACACCGCTGCTCCGTAGCCGACGTGGTAATTCGGGATGGTCTGCCGGTAGATGATCGTGCCGAGGAACTCGGTGGCGTGATTCGGCCCGGCCACCGTCACCAGCCAGGGCCAGTCGAACGTCTTCAGTGCGCCGATCGCGCCGAGCATCGCGAGCGCCACCGTCGTGCCGCGTACGCCGGGCCAGATGATGCTCCAGATGATCCGCAGGTTGCCGGCACCGTCGATTCGGGCCGCCTCCAGGATCGACTGGTCGATCTGGCCCATGGCCGCGTAGTAGAGGACGAAGGTCAGGCCCGTCCACTGCCAGACCGTGATCGCCATCAGCACCCAGAGCGCCGTGCTCGACTGACCGAGCCAGGGCTGCGTGTACGCGCCGAGCCCGATGTGCTCGAGGATCCAGTTGAACTGGCCGTCGGCAGCGAAGAAGAGGCGGAAGACCGGCGCCATGATGGCGGGCGCGAGGACCACCGGGATGAAGATGATGACCTTGTACAGCACGGCGAGCTTGATCCGCGAGTGGAGCAGCACGGCGAACAGCAGCCCGAGGGCGGTCTGCACGGTGAACGTGACGACGAAGAAGACGATGGTGTTGCGGATGGCACCCCAGAACACCGGGTCGGCGAACATCTGCTGGTAGTTGCGCAGGCCGACCTGCTCGGGGTTCGGGCTGATGCCGTCCCAGTCCCACGTCGAGATGACGGCGGTGTAGCCGATGCAGTAGTAGAGGACGCCCACCGAGAGCACGAGGCCCGGCAGGATCCAGGGGAGGCCGTGCGGGTTGAGCTGCCGGCGTCCCTTGCGGCGCCGTGCGACGTCGGCGGCGACGCTGCCGCTGCTCACGACCGGCTCGAGGTCGGTGAGGGATTCGGTGGTGACCACGTCCGCTCCTTTGCGTTTCTTGCCCGGCTGCACTGCCGGGGAGGTCAGGGGGGTGGGGGGGGGGGGGGGGGGGGGGGGGGGGATGGGGGGGGGGGGGGGGGGGGGGGGGGGGGGGGTGGGGGCCCCCCCCCCCCCCCCCCCCCCCCCCCCCCCCCGAGGCCAGCAGCCCGGCCGAGCCCGCGAACACGATCAGCGCGACGGCGAGCGTCGCCCGAGGCCAGGGAAGCCGGCCGGCGTGGAGTGCGAA
>NZ_JBVHVX010000006.1:0-92558 GCF_055564615.1 Agromyces sp. NPDC029043
CACCGGGGCAAAAAACCACCCCCCACCCCCCCCCCCCCCCCCAACACCCCCCCCCCCCCCCCCCCCCCCCCCCCCCCCCCCCCCCCCCCCCCGCCGCTCGGCGCCGCGCCCGTCAGCTCCGCGCCTGCACCGGCCCGACGGTGAGGAACGACGTCGAGCTCTCGCACGCCGGCACCGGCTGGCCGGTCGTCACCTCGACGGCCGTGAAGCTGTGCGGCGGGTACACGAGGTAGGCCGAGCCCTCGACCACCGGGCAGTCGTCGAGCGGACCGCCGTCGGGCGCGATGTTCACCGCCTGCAGCGACGCCGCGACCGATCCGCCCGGCTCGAGCGTCAGCGTCGGCGGGTCCTCGTCGCCCTGGCGTTCGGCGGCCTCGCCGAGCTGCACCCCCGCGTCGTTGACGACCGAGACGCCCGGGGCCCCGCGGAGCTCGCACGACTCGCTCCCGGTATTCGTGAACACCAGGTCGTAGCCCGTCGAGCCGGCGCCGCTGCCCAGGTCCTCGATCGTCACCTGCAGCGCATCGTCGGCGCACTGCCCGGCGGGCGCGTTCGGATCGACCGAGCCGGTCGGTGTCGGCGTCGGACTCGAGGTCGGCGTCGGACTCGGCGTCGTCGTGGTCGTCGGCGAGGCGGTGGGCGTCGCCCCGCCACCCGCGCATCCGGTCATCAGCAGTGCGGCGGCGAGGACGCAGGCCGCACCGATCGTTCGTCCCCCCATGCGGTCAGGGTACGCGCTGCACTGCGCGGCCGCGCTCAGCCGACCGCCGTGGCGACGAGTTCCCTGAGCCGCGCCTCGACCGCCGGCGTCCACGCGAGCACCGCGAACGACGTCGGCCACATCTCGCCGTCGTCGAGGGCGGCGCGGTCGTCGAACCCGATCGTCGAGTACCGCGCCTTGAACTTCACGGACGGCTGCATGAACACGACGACCTTCCCGTCGCCGTTGGCGAACGCCGGCATGCCGTAATACGTCTTCGGCATCAGCTGCGGGGCGACCTCCGAGACGACCCGGTAGAAGCCCTCGCCGATCTCCCGGTCGCCGCCCTCCATCGCGTCGATCGCCTCGCGGATCACCTTCTCGCCGGCGGCGCGGTTCTTGCCCGCCTTCGCCTCGGCACGCAGCTCCTTCGCGCGGTCCTTGACCGCCTCGCGCTCGAACTCCGACAGCCCCTCGGTCTTCTCGGCCATGATGTCCTCCTCCACGATGGTGAGCCCGGAATCGGCTCGTGGTCGTCACGCTACGCGGATGCTGCGGCGCGCGCTTCTCGATTCCTGCTCGATGCGTCCCCGTCCGATCCGTTCCTGCTCGATCCGTTCCCGCTCGATCCCGCGTGCGCCATGCTGGGGGGTATGACCTCACCCGATCCCGCGTCGCCGCGCACGGCCGACGCGCTGGCCGCGCTCGCCGGCATGGCGCGCGATGCGCTCGCCGCGGCATCCGGCCACCGCGTGCTCATCGGCATCACCGGAAGTCCCGGCGCGGGCAAGTCGACGCTGGCCACGGCGCTCGTGGCCGAGCTGACGGCGACGGATGGCGCGGGAACCGCCGTGCACCTGCCGATGGACGGGTTCCATCTCGCGAACGCGACCCTCGACCGGCTCGGCCTGCGCGAGCGCAAGGGCGCGATCGACACGTTCGACGGATGGGGCTTCGCGAACCTGCTCGACCGCGTGCTGGCCGAGACCGACCGCATCGTGTACGCGCCGGGCTTTGACCGGTCGGTCGACGAGCCGGTGGCGGCAGAGATCGCGATCGAGCCATCCGCTCGCATCGTCGTCGTGGAGGGCAACTACCTGCTGGTCGACGAGGGGCCGTGGCAGCACGTCGGCGACCTCGTCGACGAGGCGTGGTTCATCGAGGCGCCGGAGGAGGAGCGCGTGCGTCGCCTCGTGGCGCGCCACACCGCGTCGGGGCGCACGCCCGAGGCGGCGCGCGCGTGGGCGCTCGAGGTCGACGGCGCGAACGCGCAGGTGATCGAGCCGACCGTCGCCCGCGCCGACATGGTGATCTCCGGCGTCACCTGGTCGGTCGAGGTCGGGGCCTGACCCACGCCGCCGGGTGGACGGGCCGCCCCCGATGAGGGGCCCGGGCGAGTCTTGCCACAGCGCGCGTGGGGTCGTAACGTCGCGCGCAGCAGCATCCGTCGCCGACGATCGGAGCACGACATGGCCGCCACCGCACTGCCGCCGAGCGGCGACCCGCCCGGGGCGAACGGGGGAGCGCCTGCGAAGACCTGCGATGCGCGCGGCATGGTCGAGATCCACCGCATGTACCGTGCGAGCTTCGGCGAGGGCCCGGCGCTCGTGCGCGGCGTGACCGATGGGGATGCCGCGCACGCCGACACCGTGGGCGACCACCTCGCGATGCTGTCGGTCAGCCTGCACGCGCACCACGAGTTCGAGGACGAGCACCTCTGGGACACGCTCGACGAGCGCGCGCCCGCGTGCGCCGGCCACGTGGAGCGCATGAAGGAGCAGCACGCCGTCATGCTCGTGCACCTGCGCGAGCTCGACGCGGCGCTTCCCGCGTGGCGGGCCCGGGGCACGGCGACGGATGCCGCGGCGGTGCTCGCCGCACTCGACGGCGTCAACGGCGCCCTCGCCGTGCACCTGCCCGACGAGGAGGCCAACATCGTGCCGGTGATGGAGACGGTGCTGACGCAGAAGGAGGTCGACGCGGCATCCGTGCACGGCCGCAAGGCCACGCCGAAGGGCAAGACCTGGCAGCAGGTCGGAGCGATCCTGGCCGCGCAGCCCGACGGCGGCGACGAGTGGCTGCACGAGCACCTGCCCGCGCCGGCGCGGTGGGCGTGGCGATTGATCGGCCGACGCGACTACGAGGCGAACCGCGCGCAGCTGACCGGCACGAGATGAGGGGATGTCGATGGACCACGACGTGCAGGTGACCCTGGTACCCCGCAAGGATGCGGCGGTCGTGCAGACCCGCACGACGTTCGACGAGATCCCGGACTTCATGCGTTCCGCGTTCGAGCGCGTCGCCTCGGTCCTCGGGCCGCGCGGCCTCCTCGGCGACGGCCCGGCGATCGGCCGCTACACCGAGATGGACCCCGCGTCGGGCTCGTTGCGGGTCGCCGCCGGGTTCATCGTCCCGTCCGCGATCGAGCCCGAGGGCGAGGTCGTGCCCGACGAGCTGCCCGAGGGCGAAGTCGCCAGCACGGTCCACATCGGCCCCTACGCGACGATCTCCGAGGCGTACGACGCGATCGCCGCCGCGATGGCGCTGCACGGACGCGAGATCGACGAGTCCACCATGTGGGAGGAGTACTGGAGCCCGCCGGGCACGCCCGACGAGCAGGTGAAGACCGTCGTGTTCTGCCCGCTGAAGCCCGCCGCCTGAGGGCAGGTCGGCGCCGCGCGCGCTGTCAGCGGCGCATGCGAGCATGGTCGGCATGCCCGCCGATCCGCTGCCGCCCGCCGGCGCGGCGCGCGACTGGCGCAGCGCGCTCGCCGAGATCGGCTCGCCCGGAGGAGCGCCCACCGACCGAACCGATGGGGCGTCGGCCGCCGGGCGCCCGGCGACACGTCGGCTCGGGCTGCAGTTCGAGCTGCGGCGGCGCGTGCACCGGCGCAACGGCGAGTGGCGCGGCCCGCGCGACGAGCCCGCTCGGCGCGCGGTCGCCGTCGACCGGCTCGCGGTGCGACCGGTCACGCCGGGCTCGCGCGGCGCGTGGATCAAGGGCGGACTCACCTGGCAGAACATCGGGTTCCAGGCCTCGGCGGCCGGCGTCGACCCGGCGCAGTCGCGATGGTTCGCGCAGTTCGCGATGCTCAAGGGGGCCGGGCCGTCAGTGCACCTCTACGGCTCCGAATGGATCACGATCGACGACTTCGAGAGCCCGCTGCTCTGGGCGCTGCTCGATGAGGCGGGCCGGCTCGGCATCGCGCTCGTCGGGTCGGATGCCACGCCCCACGTCGTCCTGCACGGCGGCGCCGCCATCGGGCTCGACGCTGCCGTCGCGGCCGACGGCGCACTCACGCTCACGCCGACCCTGACGCTCGACGCCGACGACCACGCGCTCGAGCATGCCCGGCCGGTCGCCGCCCACGGCGTCTACCGTTTCGACTTCGAGGCCGGGCTCATCGAGCTGGCGCCCCTCGCCGGCCGCGGGCTCGGGCACACCGAGGGGGGCGTGCTGGCCGCGCCCGACCCGATCCGGGTGCCCGCGGCCGAGGTGGCCGACTTCAGGGCGTCCCACTTCCACGCGCTCGCCCGTTCGCTCGCCGTGACGAGCCGCGACGGCAGCTTCACCCCGCCGCCGCTGCCGCCCGCGATCCTCGTGCTCGACGCGCGCTTCGAGCCGGGCGACGTGCTGCGACTCGCGTGGCGCTGGGAGCACGCCGACGGGCGCGCGATCCCGGTCGAGCCATCCGCCGCCGTCGACGACCCCGAGCTCGACGACGACCTGCTCGCCCGCGTCGCCGACGAGCTCGGCTGGGTGCCGCTCGATGCGGTCGTGCTGCGCGGTGTCGATGCGGCGCGGTTCACGGCCGAGCGGATGCCACGGCTCGAGGCGCTCGCGACGCGCTCGCCGCGCGCGGTGTTCCGGATCGACGTGCGCGGCGAACGCCCCGACTACCGCGAGGCGACCGCCCGCCCCGAGGTGCGCGTGACCGCGGTGGAGTCCGATCGGGCCGACTGGTTCGACCTCGGGGTCGTGATCACCGTCGGCGGCAAGGCCGTGCCGTTCATGCGGCTGTTCCGCGCGCTGGCGCAGGGGCGCAAGCGGATGCTGCTGGTCGACAAGTCCTACCTCTCGCTCACGCAGCCCGTGTTCGCCGAACTCCGCGACCTCATCGAGGAGGCCGGCGACCTCGCCGAGTGGGAGACCGGCCGACTGCCCGTGCACCGCAGCCGCACCAGCCTGTGGGTCGACTTCGAAGACCTGGCCGATGTCGCGGAGCCCGCGGTCTCGTGGCGCGCGACCGTCGCGGCGCTGGAAGACGGGCGGGTCGACGAGCTGTGCCCGCCCGCCGGCCTTGCGCTGCCGCTGCGCCCGTACCAGCTCGCGGGGTTCCGGTGGCTCGCGTACCTCTGGGCGAACCGCCTCGGCGGGGTGCTCGCCGACGACATGGGGCTCGGCAAGACCGTGCAGTGCCTGGCGCTGATCCAGCACGCGGTCGACGCGGGTGGGGCCGATGCGCCCCGGCCGTTCCTCGTGGTCGCGCCCACCTCGGTCGCCTCGAACTGGGCGCGTGAGGCGGCGCGGTTCACGCCCGGGCTGCGCGTGGCATCCGTCTCGGGCACGCAGGCGACCCGCCGCCGATCGCTCGCCGATGTCGCGGTCGACGCCGACGTCGTCGTGACCACGTACGCGGTGCTGCGGCTCGAGGCCGAGGCGTTCGCCGAGCTCGAGTGGGGCGGGCTCATCCTCGACGAGGCGCAGTTCGTGAAGAACCCGGCAACGAAGGTGCACGAGGCGACCCGCGCCATCCGTGCGCCGTTCCGCCTCGCGGTCACGGGCACCCCGCTCGAGAACCACGTCGGGGAGCACTGGGCGATCCTGCGCATCGTGGCGCCGGGCCTGTTCCCGTCTCGCCGCGCGTTCGACGAACGGTACCGGCGCCCCATCGAGGACGACCGCAACGTCGAACGGCTCGAGCGCCTGCGGCGCCGCATCCGTCCGCTCGTGCTGCGCCGCACCAAGGAGGCGGTCGCGCCCGAGCTGCCGCCCAAGCAGGAGCAGGTGCTCGAGGTCGACCTCGCGCCCGAGCACCGCCGGCTGTACGACGTCGTGCTGCAGCGCGAGCGGCAGAAGCTGCTCGGCCTGATCGACGACCTCGACCGCCAGCGGTTCATCGTCTACCGCTCGCTCACGCTCCTGCGACTGCTCGCCCTCGACGCGTCGCTCGTCGACGCCGAACGGCACGCCGGCGTCCCGTCGGCCAAGCTCGACGCCCTGTTCGAGCAGCTCGACGACGTGCTCGCCGAGGGGCATCGGGCGCTGGTGTTCAGCCAGTTCACGTCGTTCCTCGGCCGCGTCGCGGGTCGGCTGGATGCCGCGGGAGTGCCGTTCGCCTATCTCGATGGGTCGACGCCCGCTCGTCGCCGCGACGAGGAGATCGCGCGGTTCCGCTCGGGCGAGGCATCCGTCTTCTGCATCAGCCTCAAGGCGGGCGGCTTCGGGCTGAACCTCACCGAGGCCGACTACGTGTTCCTGCTCGACCCGTGGTGGAACCCGGCCAGCGAGGCGCAGGCCGTCGACCGGGCGCACCGCATCGGGCAACGCCGGCAGGTGATGGTCTACCGGCTCGTCGCCGCGGGCACGATCGAGCAGAAGGTGATGGCGCTCAAGGCGCGCAAGGGCGAGCTTGCGGCGTCCGTGCTCGACGCGGGGCCCGAGGGCGGGGCCGCGGCAGGGGCGGATGGCGCGATCACGGCCGCCGACCTGCGCGACCTGCTCGACGGCTGACCTGCTCCACGGCTGACCTGCGCCGTGGCGCCCCGGCGTTCGGCGTGGGTAGCCTCGAATCGTGGCCGCCCCCGAACCCGCACGTGTCCGCTTGATCGAACCGGGCGACGCCGAGGCACTGTCGGCCGTGCGAACGCGCGAGCAGGAGTTCCTGGCCCCGTGGGAGCCGCTCCGGCCCGACGGCTTCGTGACCGTCGCGGGGCAAGCCGAGATCATCGCCGCGTCGCTGCGGCTCCACGCCGCGGGCGAGTCGTTGCCGCTCGTGATCCTCGACGACGATGGCGCGATCGTGGGGTCGATGGCCCTCAGCGGCATCATGCGCGGACCGTTCCTCTCGGCCAACCTCGGCTACTGGGTCGCATCGTCGGCGAACGGGCGCGGCTACGCGACCTCGGCGGTGCGGGCGACGCTCGCCCTCGCGTTCGGCGAGCTCGGGCTCCATCGAGTGCAGGCGGCGACCTTGCCCCACAACGCCGGCTCGCAGCGCGTGCTCGCGAAGAACGGCTTCGAGCGGATCGGATACGCGCCGCGCTACCTGCAGATCGCCGGCCGGTGGCAGGACCACGTGCTGTTCCAGCGGCTCGCCGACGACGGGTGACGCGGCCCGTGCACCGCGGGCGCGCCGGGTGTGGAATGGACGCGGAGGTCGACGATGATCACGCACGAGGTCGAGAACCAGGCGCCGCCGCGGGTGGGCGTCGATGAGTTCGCCGCGAACGTCCCGCTCGTCGAGGCCGTCGCGCGATGGGGCGGTGCCGCCCCCGGCGGGTCGGGCGGGCGCGCCGGTGCTACGGCCGGGTCGGGCGGCGGCCCCGTCACCCCGGCAGGCGACGGTGCGGCTGGCGCCGCGCCGGCGCTGCACCAGGTCGGCGAGCTCGTCGGGTCGGCCGCGTTCCAGCGCGACGCCGAGCTCGCGAACACGCGCCCGCCCGAGCTGCGCACCCACGACCGGTGGGGGCGGCGCATCGACGAGGTCGACTACGACGAGTCGTACCACCGCATCATGCGCGAGGCCGTCGGGCGCGGCGCGCACACGTCGGCGTGGGCGTCGCCCGGGCCCGGCGCGAACGTCGACCGCGCGGCGACGTTCCTCCTGTTCGCGCAGGTCGAGCCCGGCCACGCGTGCCCGGTGTCGATGACGCACGCGGCGGTTCCCGTGCTCGAGCAGGCGGCGCCGGCGCTGCGCGACGAATGGATGCCGCGGCTGCTGAGCCGCGAGTACGAGCCCCGGCTGGTGGGCGATCCGGGCAAGGCGTCGGCGCTCATCGGCATGGCGATGACCGAGAAGCAGGGCGGATCCGACGTGCGCGCCAACACGACGCGTGCCGAGCCGACCGGCGACGACGGCTCGTGGGGTCGCCGGTACCGGCTGACGGGCCACAAGTGGTTCTGCAGCGCGCCGATGAGCGACGCGTTCCTCGTGCTCGCGCAGGCGCCGGCCGGGCTGTCGTGCTTCTTCGTGCCGCGGGTGCTCCCGGACGGCACGCGCAACGCGTTCCGCATCCAGCGGCTGAAGGACAAGCTCGGCAACCGCTCGAACGCGTCGAGCGAGGTCGAGCTCGATGCGACCGACGGATGGCTCGTGGGCGAGGAGGGCCGCGGCGTCGCGACCATCGTCCAGATGGTCACGCGCACGCGCCTGGACTGCGTGATCGGCACGGCCGCGGGCATGCGCCAGTCGGTCGCCGAGGCGGCGTGGCACGTCAGGAACCGGCGGGCGTTCGGCGCGCTCCTCGTCGACCAGCCGGCGATGGCGGCGGTCGTGGCCGACCTCGCGCTCGAGTCCGAGGCGGCGACGATCACGGCGATGCGCCTCGCGCGCGCCTACGACGACGATGCGTCCGACGCGGAGCGCGCGTTCCGGCGCCTCGCGACGGCCGTCGCGAAGTACTGGATCTGCAAGCGCGGGCCGGGTCACGCGTCCGAGGCGCTGGAGTGCCTGGGCGGCAACGGGTACACCGAGGGATTCCCGCTCGCGCGCCGCTACCGGGAGCAGCCGCTGCTGGCGATCTGGGAGGGTTCGGGCAACGTCGTCGCGCTCGACGTGCTGCGCGTGCTCGAGCGCGAGCCCGCGGCGTTCGACGCGTTCTTCGGCGTGGTCGTCGATGCGACCGGGGCGCACCCCGCGCTCGACCTCGAGATGGCCGAGGCGCAGGCGGTCGTCCTCGAGCTGGCCAGAGCCGATGCCGCGACGGCGGCGCTCCGCGCCCGCGAACTCGCCGAGCGCCTCGCGCTCGTGCTGCAGGCGTCGCTGCTCGTGCAGCACGCGCCGACGGCGGTGGCGGACGCGTTCGTCCGCACCCGGATCGAGGGCGACGGGGGCTCGATGTACGGCGCGCTCCCTCCCGGTATCGAGCTCGCCCCGATCCTCGCGCGAGCCTGACGGCGCCGTCCGTTTCGCTCGTGTGAGCGGGCCCTCAAATGAGGCGGGGCTGAAACGGGCCGTCCGGAAGGTCGCGTCTGGGGATGTCTGCGTCTTGTTCGTGTGAGCGGGCCCTCAGGTGAGGCGAGGCTGACACGAGCGATCTGGAAACCATCGACCCGGATGCGCCGACCGTCCGGCGGCAGAATGGATGCGTGAAGGATCGCGCGAACTGGCTCGTCGTCTCCCAGGTCGCACTGTTGGCCGTGCTGGTCGTGCTGCCGTTCGCCGTTCCGGCCGACCCGCTGTGGGTAGGGCAGCAGGCGACCGTGCTGGCGGTCCTGCTCGTGGTCACCGGGCTCGTGCTCTCCGGCGCGGGCACGGCCGCGCTCGGCCGCGACCTCGTGCCGTGGGTCTCGCCGCGCGAGGGGGCGCCGCTGCGCACGTCGGGCGCCTACCGGCTGACCCGCAATCCGATCTACGTCGGTCTGCTCATCGCGGCCGCGGGGTGGGTGGTCTGGCACGCCCGCCCCGATCTGCTCGTGCTGTGGGTGCTCCTCCTCGTCGTGCTGGTGATCAAGGCGCGCGTGGAGGAGCGACGGCTCCTCGACCGATTCGGCGAGGAGTACCGCGAGTACGCCGCCCGAACACCGCTGCTGCTCTGGCGGCGCGGCATCCGGTGACGAGCGCACGGGACCGGGGTCCGACGGGCGCCGGTCCCGCCGGTCCCGACGCGCGGACGGTCACGCCGGGCGCTCCTCCACCACCGAGCCCTGCAGCGGCCCGGCCGCGAGCAGTTGCTCGATCGCGCGCAACGGGATCGGCGCCCAGTCGGGCCGGTTCCGCGTCTCGTAGATCGCCTCGTACACCGCCTTGTCGAGCTCGAACGCGGCGAGCAGGTCGCGGTACTTGCTGAGGTCGGTGCCGGATGCCGCGATGTACCCGTCGATGAACGCCTGCCGAGCCGACGCGGCCCATGCGCGGGCCTCGGCCGCACGCTCGGGATGCACGATCTCGGTCGCGCCCGCGACGTAGTCGAACGAGCGCAGCATGCCGGCGACATCCCGCACAGGCAGGTCGGGGCGACGCCGCTCCGACATCGGCCGCATCGGCTCGCCCTCGAAGTCGAGCAGCAGCCAGCCGCGCTCCGGCGACAGGATCACCTGCCCGAGGTGCAGGTCGCCGTGGATCCGCTGCAGCTGCGGCCAGGCACCGGAGCGGGCGCGCGCGTAGTACGCCTCGATCTCGGCGCGGTGCGGCTCGAGCGCGGGCACCTCCGCGACCGCGATCGTGAGACGACGCTGCCACGCCTCGTCGGTCGCCGCGATGAGCTCGCTCGACGCGCGCTCCCGTGGGAACGCCGACCCCAGGGAGCGGTGCACCTCTGCGACAGCCACCCCGAGCGCGCGGGCGTCGTCGACGAACGACGTTCCCGAGGCCGCGGCGAGCAGCGCCACGCGCCAGGCGTCCTCGACGCCCGGCAGGAACTCCTGCGCGAACGCGAGATGCCCCCGCGCGCGTCCGTCGGGCCGACCCACGTCGTCCCACTCGCCGACGACGTCGCCCACGCTCGGCGGCACGTGCGGCGACCCCGACGAGGCGAGCGCCGTCTGCAGCGTCACGTCGGGGTTGTCGCCGTGGTGCAGCTGCCGGAACACCTTGCAGATCACGGGCGCCGCGCCATCCGGCCGGTAGATGATCGACGTGTTCGACTGCTCGCCGCCGAGCACCGAGGCGGGCACGCGCGCGGCCGGCGCCGCAGCACCGGGCGTGCCCGAGTAGTGCCCGGCCGCGGTCGCGCCGTGCGCGACCGCCCGGCCCTCGCGAAGGATGAGGCCGAGCAGTGCGTCGGTGAACGCCGCGTCGTGGGGTCCGTCGTAGAGGTGCGTGCCGTCGTCGAGCACGCCGATCAGGTGAGCGGATGCCTCCGGCGCGGCCGCCGCCCGCTCCACGACCGGCACCTGGTACAGCACGGCCGGATCCGTCGCGTCGTCCATGAGCAGCAGCGACAGCACGCGCGCGCCGGGATCGGCGGACGGCAGCTCCCACGCGCCGATGCGCCGCAGCCGCGGCGCGTGGCCCTTGCCGCCGTACCAGCGCTGCGCCGGCATCCACTCGGCGATCGCGGGCACGGCGCTGTCCATGGTTCGAACAGTAGAGCGGGCCGCACCCGAAGTCGAGGAGCGACGCGGACTGTGACGCGCGCGGGTGTCGGGCGCGGCGCCATCCGCTCAGCCCAGCCGGCCCGCGCCCCTGTCGCGGCGCCGCGAGCGCGGCTCGTCGAGCCCGATGTGCACGCGCGTGCGCTTGCGCTCGATGACGATGAACAGGGTCCCGATGAACCACAGCGGCACCTGCGTCAGGAACGCGAACCGGAACGCGTCGAGGGTGTATGTCTCGGGGGTGCCCGCGCCCTGCGCGTCCATCGCGATGCCGATCAACAGGATCGCGAGCAGCGCCGCCAAGAACCCGCCGACGTTCGTGATGCCCGTCGCCGTGCTGAGCCGGTGGCTCGGGTTGAACGTGCGCGCGTGGTCGAAGCCGATCATCGAGCCCGGCCCTCCCGTGCTCATCGCGAATGCGAGCACGAACAGCAGCCACAGCGGCGCGGTGCCCGGCCACAGGATGACGGCGAGCCATCCGGCCGCCTGGATGGCGATCACGGGCAGCACGAGCAGGCGCGATCGGTTCTGCGGGTGCCGGCTCGACAGCGCCCCGATGACGGGCCCCACGAGGACGCCGAACACGACGTAGACCGTGAACAGCAGCGAGGCCATCGCCGGCGTGAGGCCCTGCCCGATCGTCAGGAACGGGAACCCCCAGAGCAGCACGAACGCCGTGCCCGAGAACGGCGTCGTGAAGTGCGACCAGAACGCCAGCCTCGTACCGGGGTGCCCCCACGATTCGCGGAACCCCTGGCGCAGGTCGGCCGACGAACGCACCACGTGCATCGCGCCCGTCTGCGTGTCGACCGACACGTCGGCCGTGCGGCCCGCCGGCCGGTTCCGGATCACGGCGAACGTGAGCACCGTGAACAGCACGCCGAGTCCCGCGAGCGAGCCGAACGCGACCGTCCAGCTGGTGGCGTGCAGCAGCGCGGCGAGCGGCAGCACCGCGAGGATCTGACCCGACTGGCCCACGAGGCCCGTGAGCTGCACCATGAACGGCGCCCGCCGTTCCGGGAACCACACCGCGATCACACGGAGCACGCTCGGGAACACCGCGGCGTCGCCGGCGCCGAGCAGCATGCGGGCCGCGATCGCCCAGCCCACGTCGGGGGCGAACGCGAGCACCAGCTGCCCGATCGCCATGAGCGCCATGCCGATCGTGATGATCGGGCGCGCGCCGAACCGGTCGAGCAGCAGCCCGACGGGGATCTGCATCGCCCCGTACACGGCCAGCTGGATGACCGCGAACATCGACAGCGTCGACGCGTCGGCGTCGAACCGCACCGCCGCATCGACGCCCACCGCCGAGAGCGAGGAGCGGTTCGTGACCGAGAGGATGTACGCCGCGACCCCGACGCCCCACAGCAGCCAGAGGCGCCACGTCGGGGCGATGGGGATGGGGGCAGGGCTCGTCACGTCCCTTCGAGGCTACCTGCTGGCGCGGATGGCGCGCCCGCCCGGACAGGCGGATGCCGCACCGCGGGCGAGCCCGCGGTGCGGCATCCGTTGCGGTTCGGCGGTGCGCGTCAGCCGCCGAAGTGCGCGAGGATGCGGCCGACGACCTCGGCGCGCTCCTCGTCGGTCGCGAGCTGCTCGAGGCCGAAGCCGAAGAGCAGCGTGTCCTCGGTGGCCGTCACGGAGGCGAGCTCCGCGAGGCCGTCCGAGCGCTCCCAGTCGGAGAAGTTCTCCGGGCTGCCCTCGGGCGCCCCGAGCACCTGCCAGGCGCCGAGGCCCTGCTCGAAGCCCTCGGCCTGCGATGTGCCGGACGTGGTGACCAGCTTCGTGTCGTCGAGGATGACGCCGAGGCCGCCCGAGGCGGGGTCGGTCACGTAGCTCACGACGACCTCCACCTGGCTTCCCGCGTAGTCGGACAGGTCGTACGACACCGGGATCCAGGGGGACGAGCCGGTGAGCCGGTGCCACTCGCCGGTTTCACCCGTGTTGAGGCACGGGTTGCCCGGCGTGAGGTAGTGCTCCAGCCACGGGTGCAGCTCGAGGAGGAAGCCGGCCGAGCACTCCGCCGGCACGGTCGACGTCGTGGCGCCGCCCGCCTCGGGGAGCGTCGTCCAGTCGTCGGTTCCGACCGGGCGCACCTCGACGATGACGTTGTCGTAGCTCGGCTCGGTGCTGAACCCGATCTGCGCCTCGAACGCGGGGCTGTCTGCCGCCGTCAAGCCGGTCAGGTCGTACGTCCGTCCGAGCCGCTGGTAGCCGTCGTCCACGTGGCCGGCGGCCGCCGCCCAGTCGCCCTCGATCGCCGCGAACGGGTCGGGGTACTCGGCAACGCCCTCGCTCGCGAACTGCGGGAACTCGTCGACAGGGAGCACGTCGCTCGTCACGACGAACGCGCCCGCCTCGTCGATCGGGTTGTCGACCGTCGCCGGTCCGCCGAATCCGAGCTCGAGGCCGTCGAACGGCGGGGCGGTGCCATCCGTGCCGTCCTGCTCACCCGAATCCTGACGGGCGTAGCCGCCCATCCAGTACTGGGTGAAGTCGTCGGCGAGCAGGAGGCAATCGGCGAACGGATCCGACGTGACCACGCAGTCCTCCTCCGGCGCGCCGTCGAGACCGTAGTAGATCCCGCCGAACAGGTCGCCGCCGAGACCGTAGTACGCCGTCGTCTCACCCGCGTAGGCGACCTTGCCGCCCTCGTTCAGCCAATCGCGCATGGCGATCGTGAGGTACTGCTGTCGTTCGGCCACGGCGAGGTCGGGCAGTTGCGCCGTGCCGTACTGGGTGAGCACGTCCTCCTGTTCCTGGGTCAGGCGGTTGTCGCCGAGGTACCAGAGGGCGGCGTCGAAGTGCGAGAGCACGCCGAGGTGGTGCGGAACGCCGCGTGCGTCGACATCCCAGACCGACGGCGTCACCTCGTTCGCCTCGAGCGCGGCGATGTGCTCGTCGAGGTACTTCGGGCCGTCGTTGCGCGGCGCCGTCTCCGGGTTGTACCCGGTGTAATCCTCGTTCGCGACGACGAGCACGGAGTGGTCGGCGTCCTCGACGAGCTCGTAGGTGAAGTGCTCGCTCTCGACGCGGCCCGCCTTGCCGGCGCCGACGTCCTTGGCCGTCGTGGTCCCGGCGAACCACACCTCGACCGAGTCGCCCGGGCTCGCGCCGCGGACGAGGCCGCGGTACTCGGCGTAGTAGTCGTCGTTCTCGAAGCCGTAGCGCTCGCCGCCCTTCCACTCGGTGAGGTCCGCGCCGACGGGGTCGCCGCCGTTGATCGAGTAGAAGAGCTTCTTGCCCTTCAGTGCGCGCTTGGCGGTGACGGCGACCGGCTGCGGGTCGCCGTAGGAGACCTCGAAGCTGTCGATGCGGAAGTCCTCGGCGTCGCGGTCCACGACCGACACCGGGTCGTCGGGGTCGAGCGCCGACTCGGCGACCGCGAGGGCGAACGGGATGTTCTTCTCGAACTCGGCCTGGATCAGCGCCTCGTCGTCGGGGAAGTCGAAGCCCTGGTACGCCGGGTTGCAGTCCTCCTCCGTCCAGTCATCGGCCGGGTCGGCGGCGACCGCGGCGAGGCAGGTCGACATCTCGGGCGTGAAGCCGAGCGTGCCGTACGCCTCCTGCATGTGCGAGTCGGTGTCGCCGTTGGTCGTGTACAGCTCCGCCGAGATGTCGGGGTCGTAGCCCGGCACCGCGGGGTGCGCGTCGTCGCCGACCATGGCCTCGTAGATGACATCGTCGGGCGACGGCGTGGCCACCTGCCATCCGATGCCGTGCAGCAGCAGTTCGGCCGCCGAGTGGTAGTTGATGAGGAACTGCGGGGTGATCGCGGCGAACAGTTCGTCGAGCGCCTGCGTCTCGGGCTCCGAGCCGGGCGAGGGCCCACGGTACGTGAGGCTCACCGGGTTCGGCGACGAGCCCTCGTTGTCGTAGCCCCAGCGCGTCTCGAAGTTCCGGTTGAGGTCGACGCCGTCGCCGGAGTCGAGTTCGTCGTTGCCGTTGTTGTCGCGCAGGTTCTTGCGCCACAGCCGCTGTCCCTCGGTGAACGTGAAGTCGTACCCGTCGGGGTTCGCGACCGGGATGAACCACATCTCGGTCGTCTGCACGAGCTGGGTGATCTTCGGGTCGCTGCCGTACGAGGTCAGCACCTCGTCCAGCAGGCGACGCACCATCTCCGGCGTGATCCACTCGCGTGCGTGCTGGGCGGCGAGGAAGACGGTCGCGGGCCGCGTGCCGTCCGCCACCTTGCCGGGGTTGCGGGTGACCCGAACGGCCTGGATGTCGGTTCCCTCCCAGGTCTCGCCGAACGTGACGAGCTCCGCGATGTCGGGGTAGGCAGCGGCCTGCGCGGCGAGCTCCTCCTGGATGCCGCCGTCACCGAGGTACGTACGGAACACGCCCTCGGGCTCGGCCTGCGCCTCGAACGACCGGAGCTGCTGCCGGCCGTCGGTCTTCGGCGAAAGCTCGATGCCCTGCGCCGCGAGCTGGTCGGCCTGGGCGGCCGGCAGGATCACGCCGACCGTGAACTGCGTGCCGTCCGCCGTCGGCTCCACGACGAGCTCGCCCTCGGCCCGGTCGACGCCGAGCTCGGCGATCGCGCGCAGGCCGTCGGCGTCGACGGTGCCCTCGTACACGGCGACGGCCGGAGCTCCAGGGTCGCCTGATGGGGGTGGACTCGCCATCGCTGGTGCGGCACTCACCCCCGAGACGACCAGTGCGGCAGCGGCAGTGGCGACAGCGAGTCGACGGAACATGGAACCCCCCTCGGTTCAGGCATGAACGGGGCTCATCTTTCTCCGCCCGTTCGAGGGAGGTCAAGAGGAAGCGGAGAATCCACGCCGCTCGCGGCCGAACGTCCCCGAAGGCGATGGCCTGGCAGGACGCTTGGCCGCGGGCAGCGCGCCGAGCACGGCACGACCGCAGCGTGGTGCTCGTGCTCAGTCGACGCGCGCGTCGGCACCCTCGCTCGTCGTCGCGACCGCCTCGGTCACCGGGCCGCCCGTGCCCGCATCGTCGCCGGCCGACTCGGCGTCGAGGTCGTAGGCCGCCTGCTCGAACTGCGAGTTGTACAGGCGGAAGTACGCGCCCTTCGCCGCGATCAGCTCGTCGTGCGTGCCCTGCTCGACGATGTCGCCGTGCTCCATCACGAGGATCAGGTCGGCGTCGCGGATGGTTGAGAGCCGGTGCGCGATCACGAAGGACGTGCGGCCCTGGCGGAGCGCGGCCATCGCGTGCTGCAGCAGCAGCTCGGTGCGGGTGTCGACCGAGGAGGTCGCCTCGTCGAGGATGAGCACGCTCGGCTGCGCCACGAACGCGCGTGCGATCGTGATGAGCTGCTTCTCGCCCGCGGAGACGTTCGACGCCTCCTCGTCGAGCACGGTGTCGTACCCATCGGGCAGCGAGTGCACGAACCGGTCGACGTAGGTCGCCTTCGCAGCGGCGACGATCTCGTCGTCGGTCGCCGACTCGCGCCCGTAGCGGATGTTCTCGCGGATCGAGCCGCCGAACAGCCACGGGTCCTGCAGCACCATGCCGGTGCGGGCGCGCACGTCGTGCCGGGTGAGCTCGGAGATATCCTGCCCGTCGATGAGGATGCGGCCGCCGTCGAGCTCGTAGAACCGCATGATGAGGTTCACGAGCGTCGTCTTGCCGGCGCCCGTCGGGCCGACGATGGCGACGGTCTGCCCGGGCTCGACCCGGAACGACAGGTCGCGGATGAGCGGACGGTCGGGCGTGTACGAGAACGACACGCGTTCGAACTCGATGACCCCGCGGCCCTCGACGACCGCGGGTGCGTCGGCGGCGTCGGGCTCCTGCTCGTCGGCGTCGAGCAGGTCGAACACGCGCTCGGCCGACGCGGTGCCGGACTGCACGACCGCGGCCATTCCCCCGAGCTGGGAGAGCGGCTGCGTGAACTGCTGCGAGTACTGGATGAATGCCTGCACATCGCCGAGCCGGAGCTGGCCGCTCGCCACCATGAGTCCGCCGAGCACGGCGATGCCCACGTAGGTGAGGTTCCCGACGAACATCATGCCCGGCATGATGATGCCGGCGAGGAACTGGGCCTTGAACGCGGCCTCGTAGAGCTCCTCGTTCTCGGCGCGGAACTTCTCGCTCGCATCCCGCTCGCGCCCGAAGACCTTGACGAGCGCGTGGCCCGAGAACGACTCCTCGACGCGGGCGTTGAGCCGCCCGACCTTCTTCCACTGGATGCCGAACGCGGCCTGCGACTTCGGGCCGATGATGCCGAAGATGACGGCCATGAGGGGCAGCGCGATGAGCGCGACCAACGAGAGCTGCCACGAGATCGAGAACATCATCACGAGCACGCCGATCACCGTGAGGATGCTCGTGAGCGCGCTCGAGAGCGACTGCTGCATCGTCTGGGTGATGTTGTCGATGTCGTTGGTGACGCGCGAGATGAGCTCGCCGCGCTGGGTGCGGTCGAAGTAGCTGAGGGGCAGGCGGTGGATCTTCGCCTCGACCTGCTCGCGCAGGCCGTACATGGCCTTCACCATGATCACGTTGATCACGTAGCCCTGGATCCACGACAGGATCGAGGCCACGACGTAGAGCAGCAGCACGATGATGACGAGCTGGCTGAGCCGCACGAAGTCGATGCCCTCGCCCGGGGTCAGGTTCGCGGCGCCGACGATGTTCGCGAGGTCGTCCTGGCCGGTGGCGCGCAGCTGCTCGACGACCTGTTCCTGCGTGACCCCCGGAGGCAGCTGCAGCGAGATGAAGCCCTCGAAGATGACGTTCGTCGCCTCGCCGAGCACCCTCGGGGCGATCACGGTGAGGACCACGCCGATCGCGCCGAGCAGCGAGACGAACGCGAACGACCACTTCCACGGCGCGAGGAGGCCGATCATGCGGCGGAAGCTGCGGCCGAAGTCCTGCGCCTTGCCGGGGGCGATCGCGTTCCAGTCGCCCGAGTTGACGCGCGCCTCCTCGGCGAGCTGTTGCTCCTCGATCTCGTCGAGCGTGAGCTCGGCGGCCGGGGTGACGCCCGGCGCGGCCTCGGGCAGGCGGGCGGCGCGACGGCCCCGGGGCGCATTCGACTCGCCGCTCATGCCTGGGCCTCCACTCCGAGCTGGGATTCGACGATCTCGCGGTAGGTCTGGCACGTCTCGACGAGCTCCTCGTGGCGGCCGAGCCCGACGACGCGGCCGTCGTCGAGCACGACGATGCGGTCGGCATCGGTGATGGTCGACACGCGCTGCGCGACGACGACCTTGGTCACGTCGGGCAGCTCGCGCCACAGCGCCTGCCTGAGCCGAGCATCGGTCGTGAGGTCGAGGGCCGAGAAGGAGTCGTCGAAGACGAGGATCTCGGGCCGGTGCACGATCGCGCGCGCGATCGCGAGCCGCTGGCGCTGGCCGCCCGAGACATTGGTGCCGCCCTGGGCGATCCGCGCGCCGAGGCCGCCCTCCATCTCGGCGACGAAGTCGCGGCCCTGCGCGATCTCGAGCGCGTGCCACAGCTCGGCGTCGGTCGCCTCCTCGCGACCGAAGCGCAGGTTCGACTCCACGGTGCCGGAGAACAGGAACGGCCGCTGCGGCACGAGTCCGATGGTCTTCCACAGGGCTTCGAGATCGGCCTCGCGCACGTCGATCCCATTGACCATCACGGCACCGCCGGTCGCGTCGAAGAGTCGCGGGATCAGGGAGACCAGCGTGGTCTTGCCGGCGCCGGTCGAGCCGACGATCGCGATGGTCTCACCGCGCTCGGCGCGGAACGACACGCCCTCGAGTACCGCGTGCTCGGCCCCGGGGTACTGGAACGAGACCTCGCGGAACTCGACCGTGCCCTGCTCGGGGAACGCGCCGATCGGCCGCTCGGGCCGCGGCAGCGTCGACTCCGTCGAGAGCACGTCGGCGATGCGCTCGGCCGACACGGCGGCACGGGGGATCATGATCGTCATGAACGCGGCCATGAGCACGCCGCCGAGGATGATCCCGACGTACTGCATGAATGCGAACAACGTGCCGACCTCGGTGTTGCCCGACTCGACCTCGGACGCGCCGAACCAGATCACCCCGACCACCGTCACGTTGAGCACGAGCATGAACAGCGGGAACAGCGTGATGAACAGCGTGCCGACGCGCCGGCCGACATCCATGATGTCGTGGTTCGCGACCTCGAACCGCTCCCGCTCGATTGGCTCGCGAACGAACGCGCGGACCACCCGGATGCCCGTGAGCTGTTCGCGGAGCACGCGGTTCACCGTGTCGAGCCGCTTCTGGTAGTTGCGGAACAGGGGCACCATCCGGCTGATCACGATGCCCGCCACCAGGAGGATCGTGACGACGGACACCCAGATCAGCCAGCTCAGCCCCACATCCTGCCGGAGCGCCATGACGATGCCGAAGATCGCCATGAGCGGAGCGCTGACGAGCATCGTGGCGCCCGTCATCGCGAGCATCTGGACCTGCTGGACGTCGTTCGTGTTGCGCGTGATCAGCGACCCGGGACCGAAGCGGGAGACCTCGCGCTCGGAGAACCCGCTGACCTTGCCGAAGACGTCGTTGCGGATGTCGCGCCCAGCCCGCATTGCCACCTTGGCGGCGAAGTACGTCGCGATGATCGCGGCGGTGATCTGCCCGAGCGAGATGGCCAGCATGAGCAGGCCGGTGGACCAGATGTACGCGGTGTCGCCCTTGGACACGCCCTCGTCGATGATGTCGGCGTTGAGCTGCGGCAGGGCGAGCGTCGCGGCGACCGAGGCGACCTGGAAGGCGAGCACGCCGACCAGGAGCCAGCGGTAGGGCTTCAGGTAGCGGATGAGCAATCGACCGAGCATTGGGATCTCCGCGACGGAACGAGGTGGCTGGATGTGGGCGCGACGACGCGCCCGTACAGTCTGCATCCAAGCGCACCCCACCGACATCCGCCGCGAGGCGGATATCGCTCAGGGCGCAATCCCAAACGGAGGCGATCGTCCGGCGGGCCGGCTCGGTCCAGCGGCATCCCCCGAACACGACGATGGGGCGCGCACCCCCGCGGTACGCGCCCCATCCGCCGAACACCGGCTACGAGTTGAAGGCGTCCTTCACCTTGTCGCCGGCCTGCTTGAGGTTGGCCTCGGTCTGCTCGCCGCGGCCCTCGGCCTCGAGACGCTCGTTGTCGGTCGCGTCTCCGAGTGCCTCCTTGGCCTTGCCGCCGAGCTCTTCGGCCTTGTGCTGGATCTTGTCGTTGTCACCCATGCGGATCCCCCATTCGATCCCTTTCGTCGCACCTCGTGGATGCGCCGTCGAGACCACGGTAGGCCGGTGCCCGGATGCGGCGACAGGCCTTGCCACGCGGGAACCGCTCTGCTAAACGCGCCCGCCGGCCCGCACGAGTTCGCCGAATCGTGTCGAGAACCGGCGCGCGGCCTCGACATACTGATGGGAGCGCAACCGCCTCCCGCCGGCAGCGAAGCAAGGAGCGACGCCGTGAAGTACCTCATCCTCATCAAGTCGAATCCCGAGTGGCGCGCCGAGTGGAACTCGTTCACGCCCGAGCAGCAGACCGAGGGCATGCAGGTGTACCTGCAGCTCACCGACGACCTCCAGGAGGCCGGCGAATTCGTCGACGCCGAGCAGCTCGTCGGCCCCGAGGCCGCGAAGACGATCACCGTCGGCGATCACGGGCCCGTGGCCGGCGATGCGCCCCTGGCCGAGACGAAGGAGTTCCTCGGCGGGTACTACCTCGTCGACGTCGCCTCGTTCGAGCGCGCCGTCGAGATCGCGGGTCGCCTGCCCGAGGCGTCGTGGGGCGGCGTGGAGGTCCACCCGATCCTCGCCGTCGACGCGTCGGCGGAGACGTCGGTGGCGTGACCGCGTCCGTACCGGGGGTGCGGCGTCGCGAGATCGAGGCGACGCTTCGCGAGGCCGCACCCTCGGCCCTCGCCGTGCTCGTCCGGCGCACGGGCGACTTCGACGCGAGCGAGGACGCCGTGCAGGAGGCGCTCGTCGCGGCGTCCGTGCAATGGGAACGGGACGGGCCGCCCGACCAGCCGCTGGCCTGGCTCGTGACGGTCGCGCACCGGCGGTACGTCGAGGCGGTGCGCCGGGATGCCGCGCGGCGCGCGCGCGAGCAACGCGACGCGCTGCTCGAACCCGCGGAGGGCGGCGACTCCTCCGACCGCGACGACTCGCTCACGCTGTTCCTGCTGTGCTGCCACCCCGCGTTGCGGCGTCCGGCGCAGCTCGCGCTCACCCTCCGCGCGGTCGGCGGGCTCACCACGGCCGAGATCGCGCGCGGCCTGCTGGTTCCCGAGGCGACGGTGGCGCAGCGCATCTCGCGCGCCAAGGCGCGCATCCGCGCCGAAGGCGGGCGGTTCCGGATGCCTCGGGCCGACGAGCTGCCCGACCGAGTCGCCGCCGTGTGCCAGGTGCTGCACCTCATGTACACCGAGGGTCATACGGCGAGCGCGGGCGAGTCGCTCGCGCGCGCCGACCTGTCGGCCGAGGCGATCCGGCTGACGCACCTGCTGGGAGCGGTGGCGCCGCCCCACGCGCGGTGGCGCGGCGAGGTCGACGGGCTGCTCGCCCTCATGCTGCTGACCGAGTCGCGGCGGCCGGCGCGGCTCCGCGTCGACGCGCCGGGCGCGCCGCCCGTGCTCGTGCCGCTCGACGAGCAGGACCGGTCGCGGTGGGACGGCGCGCTCATCGCGGAGGGCACGGCGCTCGTGGAGCGCGCGCTCGCGACATCCGCCCCCGGCCCGTACCAGCTGCAGGCCGCGGTCGCGGCGCTGCACGCGGAGGCGCCCTCGACCGACGACACGGACTGGCCCCAGGTGCTCGCGCTGTATGAACTGCTGCGCCGGGTCGGGCCGGGTCCGATGGTCGAGCTGGGCTGGGTCGTCGCGGTCGCGATGGTGCACGGGCCGGAGGCGGGCCTGCGCGAGCTGGAGGCGGTCGCACTGGAGCCGGCGCTCGCCGGGCACTTCCGCGTGCACGCCGTGCGCGCGCACCTGCTCGCGCGGGCCGGCCGCGACCTCGAGGCGCGCGCCGAGTTCGCCGTGGCTGCCCGGCTCGCGCTGAACGCGACCGAGCGCCGCTACCTCGAGGCGAAGGCCTCGGGCGCCTGACCCGCCGCATCAGGAGCGGGTGAGCGCCCGCGACCGCCGGAACACCGGCTCGGCGGCCGCGAGCTCGGACGCGCTCGCGACCCGGAACGCGCCGGCCGGCGCCGCCTCGACCGCGTGCCGCCCCTCGCCCCGCGTCGCGATGAGCGACGCGCCGATCGACACCCCGATGATCGCCGCGACGACCGCGAGCGAGACCGGCGTCGGGATGTAGAACACGTCGAGCAGCGCCATCTTGACGCCGACCCAGACGAGCACGAGCGCGAGCCCGAGCTTGAGGTAGCGGAAGCGGTGGATGAGGTCGGCGAGCAGGAAGTACATCGCGCGCAGGCCCAGGATCGCGAAGGCGTTGGCCGTGAACACCAGGAACGGCTCGCTCGTGACCGCGAAGATGGCGGGGATCGAGTCGACCGCGAAGATCACGTCGGTGACCTCGACGAGCACCAGCACCGCGAGCAGCGGCGTCGCGACCACGACGCCGGCGCGCCGGATCAGGAATCGTTGCCCGTGGTACGCGTCGGTCATGGGCACGAACCGCCGGAACAGCCGGAGCGTCCGCGACCGCTCGGGGTGCACGTGCTCGTTGCGCGTGAGCAGCATCCGGATGCCGGTCAGGATCAGGAACGCAGCGAACACGTAGAGCACCCAGGAGAAGTTCTCGATGAGCGCGGCGCCCGCGGCGATGAACAGCCCGCGCAGCACGAGCGCGCCGAGCACGCCGAGGAACAGCACGCGGTGCTGGTACTCGCGCGGCACCGCGAACGAGGCGAAGATGATCGCCCACACGAACACGTTGTCGACCGCGAGCGACTTCTCGATCAGGTAGCCGGCGAAGTACTGCTGCCCGAACTCGGCGCCCCACGCGTTCCACACCACGATGCCGAACGTGATGCCGGCGAGCACCCAGACGACCGACCAGCCGAGCGCCTCGCGCACGCCGATGGCGTGGGCCCTGCGGTGGGCGAACAGGTCGATCGCGAGCATCGTCACGATCGCGGCGAGCACGGCGAACCAGGCGTACAGGGGGACGTCCATCGTCTTCCTCCAGTTGTCAGGTCGTATGGCAACCGGAGGTCTCGTCCGAGCGATCGGCTCGGATGCGCCGGGGCCCGGTCGGCGGGCCCGGAATGGCGACGCATCCCGCGGGGACTACTCCCCTCCTCCTCCATCGCACCACGACGGGCCGGGTCGGCGCACGCCGTCTCGGCATGGCCCGGGCGGGTTCACAGCGACTTCGAAGGCGAGCGGATGGCGCGGGGCTGCCGCTACAGCCGACGCGTGAAGGCGACCCGGTGCTCGCCGGGCCCGTCGTAGTCGCGCCAGGCGAGCACGCCGTCGATCTCGGCGTCGCCGGTCGACTCGAAGCCCATGGCGCGATGGAAGTCCTGGGAGCGCCGATTGACGGGCCCCGTGATGGCGTCGACGCGGCGGCATCCGCTCGCGCGCATCGCGGCGAAGAAGCGCTCGTACAACGTGCGCGCCAGGCCCGACTGCCGCAGGTCGGGCCGCACGCCGACGAAGTGGATGTACGCGACCTGCGGCTGCGACTGCGAGCGGAATCCGATGAGGAAGCCGGCGAGCTCGCCCGCGGCATCCTCGACGATCGTCGACGTGTC
This sequence comes from Agromyces sp. NPDC029043, assembly GCF_055564615.1. NCBI lineage: Bacteria > Bacillati > Actinomycetota > Actinomycetes > Micrococcales > Microbacteriaceae > Agromyces > Agromyces sp. NPDC029043. The sequence goes on from NZ_JBVHVX010000006.1 coordinate 23,598, forward strand.
GGCGAAATGCTGGAAGAAGAGCCGGGGAAGCAGCCGCCCGAGGTCGGCGGTGCCGGGCAGGCCCCACCACGTGGGGATCACCGCGACCACGCGCGCGTGATCGGCCACGTCGGCGCGCCGGAACGATAGCGACGGATGGCGCGGGTCGGGGTCGAGGGTCGGCGGGTGGACGGTCGCGTCGCTCATGGGCACGATCCTGCCGCACCGCCCGCGTACCCTAGAAGGCGATGAGCCCGACCGCCCCCACGATCGAGTCGCCGCGCCGGCGAGCCGTCGGGCGCCGCAGACGGGGGACCGGGCTCGCGATCGGCGCCGGCGTGCTGCTGCTCCTCCTGTCGATACGCGTGCTCGCGCCCGCCGAGACGGGCGAGGCGCTCGGCGACGGGCTCCGCGACGGCATCACCCTCGCGATCAGCGTCGTCATCGAGAGCCTGCCGTTCGTGTTCCTCGGGATCGTGCTCTCGATCGGCGTGCAGCTGCTGCTGCCCTCCGACTTCCTGCTGCGCCGCCTGCCGCGCACGCCGTGGCTGCGCCGCGCGGCGCTGTCGCTGCTCGGCGTGCTGCTGCCCGTGTGCGAGTGCGGCAACATGCCGCTCGCGCGCGGCCTGATGCTCCGCGGCCTCTCGGTGGGCGAGTCGATGACGTTCCTGCTCGCCGCGCCGATCCTGAACCCGGTCACGATCATCGTGACCTACCAGGCGTTCGGCTGGGAGGACGGCATCCTCGCCTGGCGGATCGTCGGCGGGTTCCTCATCGCCAACCTCGTCGGCTGGATGCTGAGCCGCCACCCCGAGCCGCAGCGCATGCTCACGCCCGGCTTCCAGGCGGCGTGCGCGCACGACCACGATCACGACGGCGAGCCGAAGCCCCGCCGCGCGGTGCGCATGTTCGCCGACGAGGCCTCGGCGATGCTGCCGGCGCTGTTCGTCGGGTCGGCGATCGCGGGCGCCATCCAGGTCGCGGTCTCGCGCGACGTGCTCGTCGGCCTCGGCCAGGATGCGATCTGGTCGGTGTTCGCGCTCATGGCGCTCGCGTTCGTGATCTCGATCTGCTCGAACGTCGATGCGTTCTTCATCCTCGCGTTCGGCTCGACGTTCCTGCCGGGCGCGATCATCGCGTTCCTGCTGTTCGGGCCGATGATCGACATCAAGATGCTCGCGCTCATGCGCACGACGTTCACGGGGCGCACGCTCGTGCAGGTCTCGCTCGTCGTCGCGCTCGCCGCGGCCGCGATCGGGCTGGGGGTGAATGCGCTTGCGTGAGTTCGTGGATCGCTGGAAGGGCGTCGCGCTCGCCGCGCTGGGCGTGGTCGCGACGGCCTGGCTCGCTGCGACCGGCCGGCTGGGGCTGTACATCCACCCGCGGTACTTCGTCTTCACGGTGATCATGGCCCTGATCGCGGTGGTGTTCCTCGTGGCGGCGTTCGCCGTGGTCCCGACGGCGCGAGGCGACGAGCACGCCCACGCCGCGCCATCCGCTCGCCGCCGCATCGGGACCGCGGCGGGCGTGCTCGTCGTCGTGGCCTCCGCCGTCGCCCTGCTCGTGCTGCCGCCCGCGACGCTCTCGAGCGCCACCGCGTCGCAGCGGGAGCTGAACGCGGCCGCCGCCGTCGGCGACTCGGTGCCGCAGCTCGTGGGAGGCGACCCGTCGACGTTCACCGTGAAGGACTGGGCGCTGCTGCTGCGCCAGAACCCAGACCCGGCCGACTTCGCCGACCCGATCGAGGTCACCGGGTTCGTGCTCCCGTCCGGCGACTCCGACGACGTGTTCTACGTCGCGCGGTTCACGGTCACGTGCTGCGCGGTCGACGCGCAGCCCGTCGGGGTCCCCGTGCACCTGCCGGGCTGGCAGGACCGATTCGAGGCCGACCAGTGGATCTCGGCGAGCGGACGGCTCGCCGACGACCCCGACGGCGGCGCCTCGCTCGTGCTCGTGCCCGAGTCGGTGGAGCCGACCGAGCAGCCGGAGCAGCCGTATGTCTTCTGACGCCACGTCGTCTGCGGCCTCGCCCGCGCGCCGGGAGGCGCACGAGGCGCGCCGGTTCGCCCGGCTCGTGGGGGCCGTGGTCGCCGCGCTCGTCGTGCTGGTCGTCGCGCTCGGCGCGGCGAACGCCTTCCGCGGGCCGCGCGTGCTCGAGGCGGCGGCCGATACATCGGATGCCACGCGGCTCGCGGGGGCGACCGTCGCGTTCCGACTGAACCAGCCGGTCGGCGAGGTGGGATCGCTGCGCGTCCAACCCGCGGCCGAGGCTTCCGTCGCGGTCGACGACCAGGTCGTGCGCGTCACGTTCGACGCGCCCCTCCGGCCGTCCCAGGCGTACTCGGTCGAGGTCGACGGCGTGACCGCGGCCGGGGGCGGGCCGGCGGCGACGCTCGAGCACGCCTTCACGACTGAGGCCGAGACGCTGCACGTGCTGCAGCGGCGGAGCGCCGACGGCGCCGAGGACCGGATCGTCCGCGCCTCGACCGGAGGCGGCGAGCCCGAGGTCGTGCTGGCTGCGCCGCGCATCCGGTCGTTCGCGCACGCGGGCGACGTGGTCGCCGCGGTCGAGCTCCTGCCCGACGACTCGACCCGGCTCCGATTCGCGACCGCCGGGCAGGCCGATCCGCCGGCGCCGCTCGCCCTGCCGGAGCCGGGGACGGTGACCTCGATCGCGGGATCCACGACGCATCCCCGGATCGGCTTCGTCGTCGCCGGCGCCGCCGACGCCGCGACGAGCACGCTGTACCTCGTCGATGTCTCGGGCGCGCCGGGCGGCACGCCGCAACCCGTGCTCGGCCTCGACGGGCGGCCCATGCTCGTGGCCGATTGGATGTTCGTGCCCGGCTCGCCGTCGGTCGTCGTGCACGACCGCGACGGCGCCATGTTCCTCGTCGACCCGCTCGGGGCCGCACCCCCCGCGCCGCTCGGCTCGCACGCCGAGTTGCGCGGCGCGCTTCCGGGCACGACCACGCTCGTCGTGGCCGACCCCGACCGCGGCGCGACGCTCGACCTCGCGACGGGCGAATCGACGACGCTCGAGCTGCCGGCCGCAGACCTGCCCGAGGGTGCGTACCCCGGTCGCGTCACCTCGCTCGACGCCGAGGGCGCGCACCTCGTCGACGTGCTGCTCCTCGACGGCGAGAGCGGGTTCGCGTCCCTGCTGGCCCGGGCGGATGCCGCCGGCACCTCGATCGCGTACGCCCCGCCGTCGGGCAGCCGCATGCTCGAGTACTGCCTCGCGCCCGGCGGCCGGCTCGTCGCGGTCGAGACCGCCGGCGTCGTCGCCGAGGAGGACGGCTACCCCGGCGAGCCCTGGACGAGGGGCACGCTCACGACGCTCGTCGACCTCGCCGACGGACGCGTGGTGCTCTCGCTGCCGGGCGGGCTCACCGACTGGTGCCGCTGAGGCGCTCGGCTCAGCGACCCAGGGCCACGCCGAGCGCGGTGACCGCGTCGGCGCTCACGATCGCGACGAACGCTGCGCGCGGATGGCCCGCACCGCGAGCTGCACGGCGGCGACGACGAGCAGCGCCGCGAACAGCCAGCCGCCGAGCTCGGGCGGGACGAGGAACGCGAGCGCCACGCCGGGGAGCGCCCCCAGCGTCGCCGCGATGCCCGCGATCAGTGCCGCGCGCAGGTCGACGAGGCCGCTGCGCACGTTCGTGAGGGTTCCGCTCACGGCCGTGGGGATCATCGCGACGAGCGAGGTGCCGCGCGCGATGAGGTCGCCCAGGCCGAAGAGGGTCATGAAGGCGGGCACCATGATGAGCCCGCCGCCGACGCCGAAGAGCCCCGAGGCGATGCCGACCACGAGGCCGAGCGCGACGAGCCCCAGCGCCGGGCCGATCTCGAGCGGCACCGGGTCGGCGGCCCGGTCGGGCGCGGCGACCGCGAGGCGGATGGCCACGACGACCAGCAGTGCGATGAAGAGCCACCGAAGCCACTCGAGGGGGAGGCGGGCGAGCAGCTTCGCGCCGATCCATCCGCCGGCGATGCCGCCGATCGCCACGAGCGCTGCGGCGACCAGGTCGACCTGTCCGTTCACGAGGTACGCGATCGAGCCGGCGACGGCGGTCGGCACGATCGCCGCAAGGGAGGTCGCCGACGCGCGCCGCTGGTCCATGCCCGCCAGGAGGATCAGCAGCGGGACCATCACGATCCCGCCGCCGACGCCGAACATGCCCGAGAGCACGCCGCCGATCACGCCGACGAGCGCGAAGCGCCACGCGGCCGCGCGGGGTCGCTCGGAGTGCGGCGTGGCGGCGGGGGGCGTGGTCACCCGCTCACCCTACCGATGCGCCCGCATCGGACCCATCGGAGGAGTCCCCATGTGCGCCCGTGTGGTGACACCTGTGGACACACCTGCCCTTCCGGCGCGGGTGTGGGCTAGAATCGGGGTTCCTCCACCTGCGGGCGCCCGCCCGCTTCACGACTGATTGCCCGGAGGCGGCACGATCCGCATGGCATGACCCGAGACCGAGGGCGACGGCGCGCGAGGCGCGGCGACCCACGGACATCGCCCGCACGGCATCCGCCGACGGGCTGCGGACGGCCGCCCGGCCGAACGTGAGGGGCCGAACCGTTCGGCCCAGTACGAACGAAGGAAATACCAGCATGGCAACCGGAACCGTCAAGTGGTTCAACGCCGAAAAGGGCTTCGGCTTCATCGCTCCCTCCGACGGGAGCCCCGACGTCTTCGCGCACTTCAGCGCCATCACGGGCAGCGGCTACCGCTCGCTCGAGGAGGGCCAGAACGTCGAGTTCGAGGTCGTCCAGGGCCAGAAGGGCCTGCAGGCCGAGAACATCCGCGCGATCTGAGCGCACGCGGGCCGATGGCCCGCACCCGTACGCCGGGTCGGACCGCATGGTCCGGCCCGGCGTTCGCCGTCTCCGGGGTTCCGGATGCCGCGCAGGTGCGGCTACCACCCGAGGGCATCCGGGGCAAGCGACTGGGCGGCGCGCGCACCGCCACGTAGCCTCGCCCCATGGCGACATCCGGTGAAGCGAAGCGCCCCGGTGGCGCCGGTGAGCGACCCGGCGCCGACGCGTGGGTTCCCGATCACCCCGACCTCGACGGCCTGCGCGCCGCCGCACCGGAGTGCCGCGGCTGCGAGCTGTACCGCGACGCCACGCAGGTCGTCTTCTCGTCGGGGACCGCGCGCGCCGAGATCATGCTCGTCGGCGAGCAGCCGGGCGATCGCGAGGACCGCGAGGGGGAGCCGTTCGTCGGACCGGCCGGGCTGCTGCTCGGTCGCGCGCTCGAGGCGGCGGGGATCCGCCGTGGCGACGCCTACCTGACCAACGCCGTCAAGCATTTCCGGTTCGAGCAGCGCGGCAAGCGCCGCATCCACGCCAAGCCCGCGGTCGGGCACGTCGTGGCGTGCCATCCGTGGCTCGAGGCCGAGTTCGAGGTGGTGCAGCCCCGCGTCGTCGTCTGCCTGGGTGCGACGGCCGCGCGGGCGGTGCTCGGCGGCGAGGTCCGCATCGGCGAGGTGCGGGGTCGGGTGCTGACGGAGGACGCGCGCGGTGCGGCGCTCGCCGCGCCCGCCGTCGTCACCGAGCATCCGTCGGCGGTGCTGCGCGTGCGGGAGGCCCCGGCGCGGGAGGCCGCGTTCGACCGACTCGTCGACGACCTGTCGGCGGCCGCCGAGGTCGCACGCAGCTCGCACCGATAGGCTCGCCGGGCACCCGGATGAAGGAGTCAGCATGCAGTGCCCCAACGACGGCGCCGTGCTCGTGATGAGCGAGCGCAGCGGCATCGAGATCGACTACTGCCCCACGTGCCGCGGCGTGTGGCTCGACCGTGGCGAGCTCGACAAGATCATCGAGCGCGCGGGGCGCGAGTTCGGTGCGCCGCCCGCGGCCCAGTCCGCGCCCCAGGCGCCGCCGGCCGCCCCGGCGCCGCAGGTCGCGCCGCAGCAGCCCACCCCGCAGCAGCAGGGCTATCCGGTGAACCCGATGGACGTGCTCCGGCAGGCGACGCGCGGCTATGACGACCGCCGGTACGACGATCGCCGGTACGACGACCGCGGCTACGACCAGGGCTACCCGCGCAAGAAGAAGAAGGACAACTGGCTCTCCGAGCTCTTCGACTGACGCGCGTTCCGGCACTCCGTCGTGGGCTTCGCCGACGGTCGGGCGGTCAGCTCGCGAGCGCCAGTCGCCGTTCGGCCGGTGCGAGGTCGATGTGCATGCCGCCGGCCGAGTTCGCCGCGGCGACGAGCTTCTCGAGCCGCTCGCGGTCGAGCGTTCCGGTCTCCTCGGCGTCGAACATGAACCGCAGTGCGATGGAGGGCTGGATCCACAGCGTCTCGGCGGCGCCGCCGGTGCCGGGGCCGCGCAGCGTCAGGGCGAACGGCTCCGTCCGGCGCAGCTTGGCGATCATGGCGGCCCGCAGGTGTCGCAGCGTGGTGTCGTCGACCTCGTAGCGGTGGCCGGCGGTCCCGTAGACGAATTGTCCCATCGTGTCCCCTCGTCGTGCCCTGGCCGCGGGTGGCGGCATCGATGAGGGGAGATTATCGCGTAACTAGATTGTCTAGCGAAAATTGTGGAACAGGTTCCGATTCCGGCTATTCGTCGTCGGAAACGGACTCCGCCGGTCCCGACGGCGGTACCGGCTGACCGATGTCCACCATCCACTGCACGCCGAACCGGTCGGTGAGCATGCCGAACACGTCGCCCCAGGGCGAGCGCTCGAGCGGGATCGTCACGTCGCCGTCCTCGGCGAGCGCCTCCCAGTAGCCCCGCAGCGCCGCCTCGTCGTCGGGTCCGCCGTTCAGCGACACGGCGAAGTTCGTGCCCGCCTCGTAGGGCAGCTCGTTGGGCGTGTCGGCGCCCATCAGCTCGAGGCCGTCCGCCACGAGGCGTCCGTGCATGATCTTGTCGGCCTCGGCGGAGTCCTCGCTCGCGTCGAACTCGCCGAACGTGCTCAGGGTGAGCTCGCCGCCGAACACCGAGTGGTAGAACTCCATGGCCGCACGGGCCTCGTCGCGGAAGCTGAGGTAGGGGTTGAGTCGCACGGGCATGCTGGTCTCCTCGGTCGAAGCGCGGGCGGCGGGTCGGATGCCGCCGCGCTGATTCTGCCGCGCCGGAGGGCACGGGCGCGAGGGGGTCGTGCGGTCGGCGCCGCCAGCGCGGTCGGGCGAGCGGATGTCGCGCCATCCGCTGCCTCGCACCCCTTGACGCCCGGCGGTTGCCAGCGTACATTGACAACCAACACGTTGATCAAATGATTGGTTGATCATGATCTCGAGCGCCGCCGACGAACGGCTCGACCGCGCCTTCATGGCGCTGGCCGACCCCGTGCGGCGCGGCATCGTCGCGCGGCTCAGTCGCGGATCGGCCACGGTCAACGAACTCGCCGAACCGTTCGACATCACCAAGCAGGCGGTGTCGAAGCACATCCAGGTGCTCGAGTCCGCCGGACTCGTCACCCGGACCCGCGACGCGCAGCGTCGCCCCGTGCACCTCGACGCGGCTGCGCTCGAGACGCTCACCGAGTGGATCGACCGCTACCGCCTCATCCACGAGCAGCAGTACCGACGGCTCGACGCGCTGCTCGCCGGCACCGACCCGAAGGAGTCATCATGACCACCGAGACCGCGAACCCGGTCACCATCACCGCCCCTGCGGGGCTGCCTTTCGTCGACATCGAGCGCATCTTCGACGCGCCCGTCGCCGCCGTGTTCGAGGCGCACCGCGACCCCGACCTCGTGCGGCAGTGGCTCGGCCCGAACGGGTACGAGATGACCGTCGAACGGTGGGACTTCCGTCCGCAGGGCGGCTACCGCTACGTGCACCGCGACCCCGAGGGCCAGGCGTACGCGTTCAACGGCACGTTCCACACCGTGCGCGAGAACGAGCTCGCCGTGCAGACCTTCGAGTTCGAGGGCGCGCCCGATGTCGTCAGCCTCGACGCGATGACGTTCGAAGACCTCGGCGACGGCCGCACGAGGCTGCGGGGCCACTCGGTCTTCCCGACGGTCGAGGCCCGCGACGCCATGGTCGAGAGCGGCATGGAGCGCGGCGTCGTCGAGGGGTACGCGCGACTCGATGCGCTGCTGGCCCGCTGACCCCGACCCCCGCTCACCCCGCGCCGTGAGATGACGGGAACGGCTCGTCGATCGCCGACGAGCACCCGTTCGCGTCACCTCGCGGCCCAATGGAAACGGAGAATCCCATGGACTGGACCCTCGAGGTCGTCATCGTGCCCGTCGCCGACATCGACCGGGCGATCGAGTTCTACCGCGACCGGGTCGGCTTCGCGCTCGACCACGACACGCACGCCGGCCCGCACCGGTTCGCGCAGCTCACGCCGCCGGGCTCGGGCTGCTCGATCGTGATCGGCACGCTCCCCGCGCAGAGCGAGATGGAACCGGGCTCGCTCAAGGGCGTGCAGCTCGTGGTCGCCGACGCGGAGGCCGCACGGGCCGAGCTCGTCGGTCGCGGCGTCGACGCCGGCCCGATCCAGGTGATCGACCCACGCGACGGCGGCACGTTCTTCGGCTTCGCCGATCCCGACGGCAACACGTGGGCCGTCCAGCAGATCCGCGCGCGGGCGACGCATCCGCTCATCCCGGTCGAGGCGCGCCAGCGCTTCGGTGCCGAGCAGGAGGCTGACGCCGCCGGCTGACGCGCCGGTGGTCGAGCAGCGCCGGAGGAGCGTCTCGAGATCGATCCGCGTTCACGGGTCTCGGTACGCCGCTGCGCGCCTGCTGGACCACGGGGCGGCGTTGGAGGATGGAGGCGTGAGCACGCTCGTCCTCCTCTCCGACACGCACCTGCCGAAGCGGGCCCGCGACCTGCCGCCCGAGCTCTGGGCCGCGATCGACGCCGCCGACGTCGTGATCCACGCGGGCGACTGGGTGGATGTCGCGACCCTCGACGCGCTCGAGGCGCGGGCGCGCCGGCTCATCGGGGTGTACGGCAACAACGACGGGCCGGCGCTGCGGGCCAGGCTGCCCGAGGTCGCGCGCGCCGAGATCGACGGCGTGCGCCTCGCCGTGGTCCACGAGACCGGGTCGGCCGCCGGTCGCGACGCCCGCATCGCCGCCGCCTTCCCCGACGTCGACGTGCTCGTGTTCGGGCACAGCCACATCCCGTGGGACACCGTCGCGCCGAGCGGCCTGCGCCTGCTCAACCCGGGCTCGCCCACCGACCGCCGACGCCAGCCCGTCGGCACCTTCATGACCGCGGCCACGCACGAGGGGCGACTCGTGGACGTGCGCCTCGTGCCGGTCGACCCCGGGTGGCGCGACCCGGCCCGCTGAGGCGATCAGGCCACCGAAGCCCGACTGGACCGCGACGGCACCCGCCGGACGGAGCGAGGATGGGCGGGTGAACTCCGCAGCCGAGATCCTCCGCTACGCCGCCTTCACGACCGACCCCTCGGGCGGCAACCCCGCCGGGATCGTGCTCGACGCCGGCGGGCTCGACGACGCCGACATGCTGCGCATCGCGGGCGAGGTCGGCTACGCCGAGACGGCGTTCGTCACGGGCGAGACGGCGGGAGCGCGCGACATCCGCTACTTCTCGCCCGTCGCCGAGGTGCCGTTCTGCGGACATGCGACCGTGGCCACGGCGGTCGCGATCGCCGAACGCCAGGGTGCCGGTCGTGTGCGCTTCGCGACCCCGGTCGGCGAGGTCGCCATCGAGACGATCGAGGCGGATGGCGCGCTGCGCGCCGCCTTCACGAGCGTCGAGCCGTCGGTCGAGCCCATGCCCGACGGCGTGCTCGATGCGCTGCTCGAGCTCACGGGCCTCTCGGCCGGCGCGCTCGACGAGCGCCATCCGCCGCGCATCGCCTTCGCCGGCAACCGCCACCCGGTGCTCGTCGTCGCCGACGCGGCCGCATTCGACGGGTTCGCGTTCGACCCGGCACGGGCACGCGCACTCATGGACGAGCACGGCTGGCCGGCGACCATCGCGGTGCTGCGCCGCCTGACCGACGACGTCGACGGCGGCCTGCGCTTCGAGGCGCGCAACATCTTCCCGGTCGGCACCATCACCGAGGACCCGGCCACCGGCGCCGCCGCCGCGGCCGTCGGCGGATACCTGCGCGGGCTCGGCGCCGTGACGCCGCCCGCGCGCGTGGTGATCCACCAGGGGCGGCACGTCGGCCGCCCGAGCGAGCTCGTCGTCGATATCCCCGAGCGCGGCGGCATCGTCGTCAGCGGTGCGGCGGTGCCGATCGGCTGAGCACCCTCCCCACGGCCGCGCAAGGGGGAAAGCGGATGCCGCAGCCCGGGTTAGGCTCGTTCGCGCGGCGCACCGCGACATCCGCTTCGCACCTGCGCCCTCGGAACCCGACGGAGGAGCTCCATGCAGACCCGAACCCTCGGCCGCACCGGCCGCACCGTCTCGGTCATCGGACTCGGCACCTGGCAGCTCGGCGCCGACTGGGGCGAGGTCGACGAGGCCGACGCGCTCGCGGTGCTCGACGCGTCGCACGAGGCGGGCGTCACGGTCTTCGACACGGCCGACGTCTACGGCGACGGCCGATCGGAGTCGCTCATCGGCCGCTGGCTGGCCGCGAATCCCGGCTCGGGCGTCACGGTCGCGACGAAGATGGGCCGCCGCATGCCGCAGGAGCACGGCAACTACGTCCTGGAGAACTTCCGCGCCTGGACCGACCGGTCGCGCCGCAACCTCGGCGTCGACACGCTCGACCTCGTGCAACTGCACTGCCCGCCGACGTCGGTGTTCACCGACGACGCCGTCTACGACGCGCTCGACACGCTCGTCGCCGAGGGTGCGATCTCCGCCTACGGCGTGAGCGTCGAGAAGGTCGAGGAGGCGCTCGCGGCGATCGCCCGCCCGAACGTCGCAACCGTGCAGATCATCCTCAACGCGTTCCGGCTGAAGCCCGTCGAGGAGGTGCTGCCGGTCGCCGAGCAGTACGGCGTCGGCGTCATCGCGCGCGTGCCGCTCGCGAGCGGCCTGCTCTCGGGCAAGTACACCCTCGACACGCAGTTCGCCGCGAACGACCACCGCAACTACAACCGGCACGGCGAGTCGTTCGACGTCGGCGAGACGTTCTCGGGCGTCGACTACGCGACGGGCGTGCGCGCGGCATCCGAGTTCGCCGCGCTGGCGGCCGAAGCGGCACCCGATGCCACGCCCGCCCAGGTCGCGCTCGCCTGGATCGCCCGGCAGTCGGGCGTCTCGACGGTGATCCCCGGCGCCCGCAACCCCGAGCAGGCTCGGGCGAACGCGGCCGCGGGCTCGCTCGAGCTGCCCGACTCGTTCGACGCCGCCGTGCGCGACCTCTACGACCGCGAGATCCGCGCGTCGGTGCATCACCGCTGGTGACCCGCCGGGCAGCCCGCGTCGGATCGAGGGCGATCCCCGCGGGACCCCCGGACCCCGCACCGGCCGAGCCGGCAGGCGGTGACGCGTGATCGACATCCTCACCGGGTTCGCGGTCATCGCACTGGCCGTGTTCGTCGGCTGGGTCGCAGGCCGCACGGGCGTGCTCGGCCCGAACGCACGGCCCGTGCTCGCGCGACTGAACTTCAACGTGCTCTCGCCGTTCCTGCTGTTCTCCGTGCTCGCGACGGCCGACGTGCGCGCGCTGTTCTCGGCGCTGCTGCCCGTCTCGGGGATCGCGGCGGCCGCGATGATGCTCGTGTTCTCGGTCGTCTCACTCCTGCTGCTGCGCCGCGGCGTCGCGCGCACGACCATCGGCGCACTCGCGGCGGGATACGTCAACGGCAACAACATCGGCATCCCGATCGCGCTCTACCTGCTGGGGGATGCCGCGTACTCGGCGCCCGTCGTGCTGCTGCAGCTCCTCCTGTTCGCGCCGGTCGCGCTCGCCGTGCTCGGCGCGACCGTCGAGGGACGCACGTCGGTCCGCGGCATCCTGCGCTCGACCTTCACGAACCCGATCATCATCGGGTCGCTGCTCGGCGTGCTCGTCTCCGTGTCGGGGATCGAGCTGCCCGCGATGCTGCTCGACCCCGTGCAGCTCATCGGCCAGGCGGCCGTGCCGCTCATGCTCATCGCCTACGGGCTCTCGCTGCACGGGCAGCGCATGTTCGAACCGGGCACCGGGCTGCGCGACGTGCTCGTCGCCTCGGTGCTCAAGCTGTTCGCGATGCCCGCGGTCGCGTGGGCGGTGGGCGCGTTCGTCTTCGGGCTCGACGGGCGCGAGCTCTACGCGGTGACCGTGCTCGCGGCGCTGCCGACCGCGCAGAACGTCTTCAACTTCGCCCAGAAGTACGAGATCGCCGAGATCGTCGCGCGCGACACCGTGTTCCTCACGACGGTCGGCTCGGTGCCGGTGCTGTTCGCCGTCTCGCTGCTGCTCGGCTGAGCGCGCGTGCGACGCCGCGCGACGGCCGGGCGCGGCAGGATGGTCACCGACCCGAGGAGGCGCACGTGCCGTTCGAACACGACGACGGAACCCCGCTCGAGGCGATCGCGCTCGCCCAGCGACCGGCCGACGCCGCCCGATTCGAGGTCCGCGAGGCCATCGCCTACCTCGATCCCGTCAGCGGCCGCCGCTACCGCGCGCCCGCGGCGGGGGAGCGGCCCCTGCCGCACGGCGAGACCGACCTCGCCTCGGTGCCGAGCCCGCTGTGGGGCATGATCGCGAGCTACGGGCGCCAGTCCGCCCCCGCCATCCTGCACGACGCGCGCTCCCGCGTCGCCGAAGAGCTGGGCGATCGCCCCGCCGCGCTGGCGCAGCGCCGCGAGGACGACCGCGTGTTCCACACCGCCCTCCGTGAGCAGGGCGTGCCGCGGCTCCGGGCGCGGCTGATGTGGGCGTGGGTCTCCGCCGACCGCGAGCGCGTGTACGGCGGCGTGCTCGGCTGGGTGCTGCTCGCGCAGGTCGGGCTCGGCGTGCTCCTCGCGCTCGCGGCGATCGTGCTCGCGATCGTCGCCGGGCCGTGGTGGCTCGCGCTGGCCGCCGTCCCGGCTGCGGCGTCGCTGCCCTGGGGGCGGATGGCTCAGCTCGTGCTCGTGCTCACCTACTCGCTCGCCGCGTTCGGGCCGCTGCTCGTGCTCCAGCTCGCCGCCCTCGTGCCGTTCCGCCTGGTCGAGGCCGTCGTCGAGCTCGTCACGGGCGGCGACCCCGTCGATGTCATCCGGCCCACGATCTCGCTGCCGGATGACGCTTCCCCGGGTCGCACGGAGCCGCCCCACAGCTGAGGTTCAGGGTTGTCCCTGATCCGCCCGCGTCGCGGCATCCGTAGCGTTGACCTCGGTCGAACACCGCGGACACGCAGGGGGAACTGTCACCGCGGCACGACCGGAGAGCCGGCCGCGCAGGATGCCCACCCGAAAGGGCAGCGCAGGCCGGCTCCCCCGCTTCATGCGTGCATGCGGCAGACTCGAACGGATGACCGCGACCCTCACCCTCCTCGACGCCGCCCCGCGACCGTACGACGCCGACGCGATGTACGACGCGTTCGTCGACTGGGCCGCCGGTCGCGGGTTCCGCCTGTACGACGCCCAGGACGAGGCGGTCATCGAGATCGTCTCCGGGTCGAACGTGATCCTGTCCACCCCGACCGGCACGGGCAAGTCGCTCGTCGCGGTCGCCGCGCACGCGGCATCCGTCGCCCGCACCGCCGCCGACCGCGACGCGGGTCGCCCGGCCGGTCGCACCTACTACACCGCGCCGATCAAGGCGCTCGTCAGCGAGAAGTTCTTCCAGCTCGTCGACATCTTCGGTCCGCAGAACGTCGGCATGGTCACGGGCGACAGCTCGGTGAACGCGGATGCGCCGATCATCTGCTGCACGGCCGAGATCCTCGCGAACCTCGCGCTCCGGCAGGGCGCGGCCGCGCCCGTCGACCAGGTGGTGATGGACGAGTTCCATTACTACGGCGACCCCGACCGCGGGTGGGCGTGGCAGGTGCCGCTCATCACGCTGCCGCACGCCCAGTTCGTGCTCATGTCGGCGACGCTCGGCGATGTCACGTCGATCGCCGACGACCTGACGCGCCGCACCGGCCGCGACACCGCGCGCGTCACGGGCGTCGAGCGCCCGGTGCCGCTGCACTTCTCGTACGCGAAGACGCCCGTGCAGGAGACCGTCGAGGACCTCATCGCGACCCGTGAGGCGCCCGTCTACATCGTGCACTTCTCGCAGGCCGCCGCGATGGAACGGGCGCAGGCGCTCTCCTCGATCCGGGTCGTGAGCCGCGAGGGCCGTGACGAGATCGCCGACGCGATCGGCGGGTTCCGCTTCACGACCGGCTTCGGCAAGACGCTCTCGCGGCTCGTGCGCGCGGGCATCGGCGTGCACCACGCCGGCATGCTGCCGCGCTACCGACGCCTGGTCGAGACGCTCGCGCAGCGGGGCCTGCTGCGCGTCATCTGCGGCACCGACACGCTCGGCGTCGGCATCAACGTGCCGATCCGCACGGTGCTCATCACGGCGCTGTCGAAGTACGACGGCCAGCGGATGCGCCAGCTCACCGCGCGCGAGTTCCACCAGATCGCCGGGCGGGCGGGCCGTGCCGGCTACGACGTCGCCGGCAACGTCGTGGTGCTCGCACCCGACCACGAGATCGAGAACGAGACCGCGATCCGCAAGGCCGGCGACGACCCGAAGAAGCTCAAGAAGGTCGTGCGAAAGAAGGCCCCGGCCGGGTTCGTGACGTGGGGCGAGGGCTCGTTCGAACGACTGGTCGGAGCCGAGCCCGAGCCGCTCGTGCCGCAGCTGACGCTCACCGCGGCGATGCTGATCAACGTCATCGGTCGCGGCGGCGACGTGGCCGGCGCCATCCGCTCGCTCGTCTTCGACAACCACGAGCCGCGCGCCCGGCGGTACGAGCTCGCCCGCCGCGCGCTCGGCATCCTCCGCACCCTGCGCGACGCCGACGTCGTCGAGCTGCTTCCGACGGATGGCGCGGGCAGCGGCCTCGGCGTCGAGCTGCGGCTCACGGTCGACCTGCAGCCGAACTTCGCGCTCAACCAGCCGCTCTCACCGTTCGCGCTCGCCGCGATCGAGCTGCTCGATCCCGCGACGAGCGAGCAGGGCACCGGGCACTACTCGCTCGACGTCGTCTCGATCATCGAGTCCACGCTCGACGACCCGCGGCCGATCCTGTCGCAACAGCAGTACAAGGCGCGCGGCGAGGCGGTCGCCGCGATGAAGCGCGACGGCGTCGAGTACGACGAGCGGATGGCGCTGCTCGAGGAGGTCACCTGGCCGAAGCCGCTAGACGAACTGCTGCGCCACGCCTTCGAGACGTTCGCGTCGAGCCAGCCCTGGGTGCGCGACTTCGAGCTCAGCCCCAAGTCGGTCGTGCGCGACATGTTCGAGCGCTCGATGTCGTTCGGCGAGTACGTGTCGTTCTACCAGCTCGCCCGCAGCGAGGGGCTCGTGCTGCGCTACCTCTCCGACGCGTTCCGGGCGATCCGGCAGACGGTGCCCGACGAGGCGAAGGACGAGGACCTGCTCGACCTCATCGAGTGGCTCGGCGAGCTCGTGCGGCAGGTCGACTCGAGCCTCGTCGACGAGTGGGCCGAGCTCGTCGATCCGACCGCCCACCTGCCCGAGGACGAGGCGCCCGTGGTGCCGCCCGCGCCCCCGTCGGTCGTCACGAACCGGCGCGCGTTCACCGTGCTGGTGCGCAACGAGCTGTTCCGGCGCGTGCAGCTCGCCGCGCTCGACCACGAGGACGAACTCGTGCAGCTCGATCCCGGCCCGATGTGGCCCGAGGCGCTCGACGCGTACTACGCCGAGCACGACTCGATCGGCACGGGCGGACCGGCGCGCTCGCCGCGGCTCGTGACGATCGACGAGTCGGATGCCGCATCCGGCGTGTGGCGCGTCGAGCAGACGATCGACGACCCGGCCGGCGACCACGACTGGCGGATCCGAGGCGAGGTCGACCTCGCGGCCTCGGCCGAGGAGGGCACGGCGGTCGTGCGGATCACCGAGGTCGTGCGCCTGTAGCCGGTCGCGGGTCGGGCCTCGCCAGGGTCGCGGCGTGCTCGACCACCGGCGCGGGCCAGTCCCCGGTCCGTTTCCCTATGCGAGTGCGAGCATCGCCGCGGCCACGAGCGCGAGCGCGAGGCCCGCCCACTGCACCGGGGCGATTTGTTCGCGCAGCACGATCGCGGCGAGGATGATGGTGCCCGCCGGGTACATCGCCCCGATCACGGCCGCGACCGCGAGGTCGCCCGCGCGGATGCCGAGCAGGAGCAGGGTGTTCGCGACGGCGTCGAGGACGCCGCCCGCAAGCGCGAGCACGACGGCCGCGCGTGCCGGAGTGAGCCGGGTGGCGCGGCCCTGGGCAGCGGCGGGGGCCGTGCCACCCGTGACGGGGACCGGAGGCCCGTCGGGGACAGCGACCGCGACGGCCGACCGCCTGCGCACCCGCGCGCCGACGGCGAGCACCGCCACGGCCGCGAACAGCAGCGTGGCCGAGACCACGCGGTTGGCGACGAGCGGCGCCACGCCCGACTCGTCCGAGGTGTGCGAGATGACGATGTAGTAGCCGCCGATCGCGAGACCGGACCCCACCGCGAGCGCGAGGCCCTTCGCACTCGGTCGCACGGCACCGCGCTCGGGGACGAAGCCGACGAGCACCACCGCGACGAGCGCGAGGCCGAGCCCCCAGAGGCCGAGCGGGCCGAACCGCTCCGCGCCCACGAGCGTGCCCCAGACCATGGGCGTGACGGCGGACATGAGCGCGGTCAGCGGCGAGAGGATGCTCATGGGCCCGATCGCGAGGCTCGCGTACAGCAGGGCGATCGCGATGGACCCGACCACCCCCGAGAGGGCACCCCAGGCGAGATCCGACGCGTGCCAGCGCGCGTCGAGCAGGAGCGAAACAGCGAGCATCACGACCAGACCGGAGACCGCGGCGAGCGCGCTCACGAGGACCGCGCTGAGCCGCTTCGCCGCGAGGCCGCCGAGGAAGTCGGCGGCGCCGTAGACGAGCGCGCCGGTGAGCGAGAAGACGGCCGTGAGCATCGCGGCAGAGCCTATCCCGACCCCCGGATCGCTGCTCATCTGAGCGAGGGCGGTTGCTCATATGAGCAAAATCGGCCGAATCGTTGAACCGCAGATGACGAGTCGATTCAGACCCTTCCCCGGCCCGAGACCGACGCCTATGCTGCCCATGAGTGTCGCCCGGCCCGAGGGGCGACGCATGCGACGCCGGGGGGCAGGCAGGCTCCGGCATCCGTCTTGCAGAGGAGATCACGCAATGCAGCAACGTTCCCCCGGCGCGGAGGCACCCCGCGCCACGGCCCGTACCCGTGGTCGGGTCGCGGCCGGCGCGCTCGCCGCCGCGACCGCCGCAGCGCTCACCCTGGGCGGTGTGGCGTCCGCGCAGGCGATTCCCGAGGGTGGGCTGCCGCCCGAGGCCGGGAAGGCGAAGGCGTTCGTCGACATCAACCTGGTCACGGTGAACGACTTCCACGGCCGCATCGAGCAGTCGGGTACCGCCGCCGGAATCGCGAGGCTCTCGACCGCGGTCGACTCGTTCCGCGCCGCGAACCCGAACACGGTGTTCGCTGCAGCCGGCGACATGATCGGCGCCTCGACGTTCACGTCATTCATCCAGGACGACGTCCCGACGATCGAGACGCTCAACGCCGCGGGCCTCGACGTCAGCGCCGTCGGCAACCACGAGTTCGACAAGGGCTTCGCCGACCTCACCGACCGGGTCATGCCCCTCGCCCTCTGGGAGTACCTCGGCGCGAACGTGTACGACAAGGAGACCGGCGAGCCGGCCCTGCCGGAGTACTGGATCGAGGAGTTCGACGGCGTGCGCCTCGGCTTCGTCGGCGCAGTGACCGACGAGCTTCCCTCGCTCGTCAGCCCCGAGGGCATCGCCGACATCGAGGTCGGTCCGCCGGTCGAGGCGGCTAACCGCGTCGCCGACCAGCTGAGCGATGGCGACGAGAGCAACGGAGAGGCCGACATCGTCGTGCTCCTCGTGCACGAGGGTGCCGTGGACACGAGCGTGGAATCGGCTACCGACCCCGAGACCCGCTTCGGCCAGATCGTGCTCGGCGCCGACGAGGACATCGACGCCATCGTCTCCGGCCACACGCACCTGCCCTACAACCATGTGATCGACGGTCGTCCCGTCATCTCGAGCGGCCAGTACGGCGAGCGCTTCAGCAACATGGAGATCACGTTCAACGTCAAGAGCGGCAAGATCGCACGGATGGAGAACACGCTCTACACGATGGCCACGGCGTTCGACGCGAACAACAACGTGACGGCGTGGCTGTTCGAGCCCGACCCCGACATCGTGCCGATCGTCGCCGAAGCCACCGCGGTCGCCGACGAGCTCGGCAACGTCGTGATCGGCCAGGCGACCGGTGCGTTCAACCGGGCCCAGCGCCCCGGCCTCGTCAACGGCCAGCCCGCCCTCGTGGAGAACCGCGGCGGGGAGTCCACCATCGGCAACTTCGTGGCCGACGTGCAGCTCTGGGCCCTGAACGAGGACGGCACGCGAAGCGTCGACATCACGTTCATGAACCCGGGTGGCATCCGCGCCAACATCAACGCCGGCGACACCACCTACCGGGAGGCCGCGAACGTGCAGTCGTTCGCAAACACCCTCGTGACGGTCGAGATGACCGGCGCACAGGTGAAGGCGGTGCTGGAGGAGCAATGGCAGCCGGCCGGCGCGTCGCGTCCGTTCCTCAAGCTCGGCGTCAATGAGGAGCTCAGCTACACGTACGACCCGACGGCGGCCCAAGGCGAGCACATCACCGAGATCCTCCTCGGCGGCGTGCCGCTCGACCCGGCGGCGACGTACACGGTCGGAGCGAACTCGTTCCTCGGTGCCGGTGGCGACAACTTCACCACGTTCGCACTCGACGAGGTGAAGGCGACGAAGGCCGACAGCGGCAAGATCGACCTCGAGGCGATGGTCGACTACTTCCAGACGTTCGGCAGCGCGTCGCCCGACTACGCCCAGCGCGCAGTCGGCGTCGACATCGAGAGCGTTGCCGGGGCTCAGGCCACGATCGACCTCTCGTCGCTCGACTTCAGCACGGCGGCCGACCCGAAGGCGGGCACCGTGACCGTCGCGCTGGAGGACGGAACCGTGCTGGCCACGACCGCGGTCGACCCGTCCTTCCCCGCCGCTCCGAACGACGTGTACGACGAGATCGGCCGAGCGACGGTGACGTTCGCGATCCCGACGGGCGCGACCGCCGACACGCGGTTCGTCATCACCACCCCGACCGGCACGACGAGCTCGTTCACGCTGCCGCTCTGAGCTGAGTCTCGACCGACGAGGGACGGCCCCGGGCGCGAGCCCGGGGCCGTCCCCGCGCCCGGCGACGATTAGGCTGGTGGCGTGAATCCCAGAGGTGCTCGCGCGATGCGCGGCGCGGCCGTGGCCGCGTTCGCGACGCTCGTCGCCTCGCTCGCGCACACCCTCGGCGGCGGCACGCCGCCGGGTACGCTCGCGCTCGCGCTGTCGCTGGCCTTCTCCGTGCCGCTCGCGATGGTGCTGGTCGGCGAGCGGATGTCGCTGCTCCGCGCCTCCGCGGCGGCGCTCGCCGCGCAGGCCGCCCTCCACCTGCTCTACGCGTTCGGCACGGGCGGCGCCGCTGCCGCGCCATCCGTCGCCCCGCATGCGGCGCACCCGGCCTCCGCGCCGATCGAGTTCGCCGTCGTGACGCTCGACCACGGGCACGCGGTCGTGATGCCGGTCGCGCACCTCGCTGCGGCCGCCCTCACCGTCGCGATGCTCGCGATGCACGAGCGCGCGGTCGGCGCGGTCGCGCTCGCCTCGGGCACGCTGCTGCGCGGCGTGCGACTGCTGGCGTCGGTGCTGCGGGGCCTGCCCGTCCCGACGGCGCCGGGCCTCGTGCGCCCGGCCGTCCGCCATGCGGCGCCGCCGAACCCGGCCATCCTCGTCCTCTCCTCGTTGCGTCACCGCGGTCCGCCGGCGGCGTCGTCCGCCGCCTGAGCGGCCGCGACCCCGACCACACCGCATCCGCACGCACGACGCGCCCGATCACCTGAGCCGACTCCCGGCCGCGCGTCCGTGCACCCGTACGAGAAGAGACCCATGCACACCCTCAGCCGCTCCGCCATCGTCGCCGCGACCGCCCTCGGCGCCGGTACCCTCCTCGCCCTCGCCGCGCCCGTCGCCGCGAACGCGCACGTGACCGTCACGCCCGGATCGACCGCGGCCGGCTCGTACGCCGTGCTCGAGTTCGCCTCGGGCCACGGCTGCGACGGCTCGCCGACGACGTCCTTCACGGTCGACATCCCCGAGCAGATCCTCTCGGTCACGCCGACGCTCGACGCCGGATGGACCGTCGAGAAGGTCATGGTCGCGCTCGACGAACCCGTCGAGGGCGCCCACGGCGACGCCGTCTCCGAACGCGTCGGTCAGGTCGTCTACACGGCCGAGACGCCGATCCCCGAGGGCTATCGCGGAACCTTCCAGATCCAGGTCCTGCTGCCCGAGGACGGCGCGGGCGAACGCCTCGAGTTCCCGGTACTGCAGGCCTGCGTCGAGGGCGAGACCGCCTGGAACGAGTCGCCGGGCGCCGACGGCTCCGAGCCCGAGCACCCCGCACCGGCCATCGAGGTCACGGCCGCCGAGGGTGACGGTCACGGCCACGCCGAGACGGCGTCCGACGAGACGGCCGAGGCGACCGAGACCGAGGCGACAGAGACCGCGGCGACGGAATCGACGGATGCGGCGGTCGACACGCTCGCCCGCGTGGTCGGTATCGCCGGCCTCGCCGTGGGGGCCGCCGGCCTCGTCGTCGCGATCGTCGCGCGCCGCGGATCGAAGGCCTGACATGCCCGCCTCGCACCTTCGCCGGGCGTCGCTCGGTGCGGCCGGCGTGCTCGCGATCGCCGTCGGCGTTCTGGCGTGTCCGGTCGCGCCGGCGCTCGCGCACAACACGGTCATCGCCGAGTCGCCCGAGGCGGACTCGACGGTCACGGCCCAGCCCGACGAGGTGTGGCTCGAGACGAGCGACGCCCTGCTCGACGTGGAGGGCGCGACGGTGATGGACGTGGTCGGACCCGACGGCCTGCACTACGCGACCGCGTGCCCCGCGGTCGACGGCGCCATCGCGAGCGTGCCGGCCGACCTCGGTCCCGAGGGGGAGTACACGGTCGCATGGCGCGTGGTGTCGGCCGACGGGCACCCGATCACGGGCGAGTTCGCGTTCACCTGGACCCCGGACGCGGGCGAGCCGCTCGCGGAGGGCGCCGGCGAGGCGGCCTGCTCGACGAGCGGCGGCGAGTCGGCTGGGCCGGACGACGCCGTGAGTGAGCCGGGTGACGCCGGGGAAGAGGCGGATGCCGCGCCAACCGGTGGGCTCGGCGACCTGCTCTGGGTCGTCGGCGCGTTCGTCGCACTCGTCGCGGCCGCGCTCGCCGCGTTCGCGCTGACGCGCCGGAGGCCGCAGCCGGCCGACGTCGGCGAGGTCGAGGGCGCCGAGCCCGACCCCTCGGCGGAGGGGGAACGCTCCGAGGAGCACTGACGCCGCCGGGCGGCACATCCTGGATCAGGTTCCGGTGAATGCGCCCGGCGGCAGCGCCGTCTCGCCGTCGGCGATGGCGCGGACGAGCCGGTCGGCGACCGCGGCCGGGTCATGGCCCTGCGGGAACTTCGGCGCGGTGCCGAACAGCGGCCGGCCGGCGAGCCCGGTCTCGGTGTGGCCGGGGCGTGCGTCGAGCAGGCGGATGCCGGTGCGACGCAGTTCCCGGCCGGCTGCGGTGAGGTAGGCCGCGAGGGCGGCCTTCGACGCCGAGTAGCTCGCGAGGCCCGCCGTCGGCAGTTCGGCGACGATCCCCGTCAGGGCGACGACGACCGGCTCGCGCCCCGCCTCGGCCGACGCGCGCAGTTCCGGCAGGGCCTCCGAGACGATGCGCATGGGTGCGAGGGCATTCACGGTGAACAGGGTCTCGAGATCCTCCTGCGCGGTCGCGGCCACGGCGTCGAAGCCGACGACCCCGGCGGCGAGCACGATCACGTCGATGCCGCCGAGCTCCTCGGTCGCGCGGCGCACGATGGCCTCGGGGGCGTCCTGGTCGGTGAGGTCCGCCGGGATGCCGGCGCCGTGCGACGACCGCTCGGCGAGTCTCGCCTCGTCGCGCCCGCTGAGCGCGAGGCGGGCGCCGCCCGCCGAAAGCCGCGCGGCGACCAGCGTCCCCAGCACGCCGGTCGCGCCGATCACGAGTGCGCGGCTGCCATCGATCTGCGTCATGCAGCCGAGGGTAGATCGAGCGGATGCCGCCGCGCGGGTGTTCACAGCAGTCTCGCACCGCCCGCCCACCGTTCCTCAACATGGGTCGGCGCCCGAAGGTTCGGGATCGGCCGCGTCATCCCTCCAGCCGGGCTGTCGCCGCCGCCGGGTAGGGTCGACGGGTGACCTGGAACGACGAGCCCTCGGCGGCCTCCGTGAATGCGTGGAGCGACGCCCCGTGGGACCCCGACGAGCTCGTTCCGCCCGACGACGAGTGGGCGCCGCCGCCGCCGTCCGAGGCGCAGTGGAACGACGCATCCGTCACGCCTCGTGCGCCGGGCGGGTCGGTGCCGCACCCCTTCGGGGCGCCGTCCGCGGCACCCGCGCGCTTCGCGTCACCGCTCGACGCGCTCCGCACGGTCTACGGGTACGACGCGTTCCGCGGCGAGCAGGCCGCGATCATCGAGCACGTCGCCGGCGGCGGCGACGCGGTCGTGCTCATGCCCACGGGCGGCGGCAAGAGCCTCTGCTACCAGGTCCCGTCGTTGCTGCGCGAGGGCACGGGTGTCGTGGTGTCGCCGCTGATCGCGCTCATGCACGACCAGGTCGACGCCCTCGTCCGCAACGGGGTCCGGGCGGGCTACCTGAACTCGTCGCAGTCGCCGGCCGAGCGCGCGCAGGTCGAGCGTGCCTACGTCGCGGGTGAGCTCGACCTGCTCTACGTCGCACCCGAGCGGCTCGGGTCCGAGCAGACCAAGCGCTTCCTCGAGCGGGGCACGATCGCACTGTTCGCCATCGACGAGGCGCACTGCGTGGCCCAGTGGGGCCACGACTTCCGGCCCGACTACCTCGCGCTCGCCGAGCTCGCCGAGCGCTGGCCCGACGTGCCGCGCATCGCGCTCACCGCGACCGCGACCGAGGCCACGCACCGCGAGATCACCGACCGGCTCTCGCTCGGCGAGGCCCGGCACTTCGTCTCGAGCTTCGATCGGCCCAACATCCAGTACCGGATCGCGCCGAAGCTCGACGTGCGGCGGCAACTGCTCGACTTCGTCCGCACCGAGGGCCGCGACGCCGACGGCAACCCGGTGGCTGGCATCGTCTACGCGCTCTCGCGCGCGAGCACCGAGAAGTTCGCGTCGTTCCTCGCGGCCAACGGCGTCGACGCGATGCCATACCACGCGGGCCTCGACGCCGAGACGCGCCGCCGTACGCAGGAGCGATTCCTCCGCGACGACGGCGTGGTCGTCGTCGCGACGATCGCCTTCGGCATGGGCATCGACAAGCCCGACGTGCGCTTCGTCGCGCACGTCGACCTGCCCAAGTCGGTCGAGGGCTATTACCAGGAGACCGGCCGGGCCGGTCGCGACGGCCTGCCCGCCACCGCGTGGCTCGCCTACGGCCTGCAGGATGTCGTGCAGCAGCGACGCATGATCGACGAGAGCCCGGGCGACCTCGCGCATCGACGTCGGCTCGCGTCGCACCTCGATGCGATGCTCGCACTCTGCGAGACCGTGCAATGCCGGCGCCAGAACCTCCTCGCCTACTTCGGCGAGCAGAGCGGCGCGTGCGGCAACTGCGACACCTGCCTCGAACCGCCGGAGTCGTGGGATGGCACGGTGCCCGCGCAGAAGGTCATGTCGACCATCGTGCGGCTGCAGCGCGAACGCAACCAGCGCTTCGGGGCGGGCCACCTCGTCGACATTCTCAGGGGCAGGCGCACCGCCCGCGTCGAGCAGTACGGTCACGACCGGCTGGCCACCTGGTCGATCGGCGCCGACCTCTCCGAGGCGCAGTGGCGCGGCGTCATCCGCCAGCTGCTCGCCCAGGGCCTGCTCCAGTCGGTGGGCGAGTACGGCGTACTGGCGCTGACCGATGCCTCGGCCGGCGTGCTCTCGGGCGACCGCACGGTCGCGTTCCGCACCGAGCCCGAGCGCCCGGTCCGCTCCTCGCGCTCGGCCCGCGCGGCGACGCCGCCCGCGGCCGACCTCGAGCCGGCCGACGCCGAGCTGTTCGAGGCGTTGCGCGCGTGGCGCGCCGGCGAGGCGCGCGAGCAGGGCGTGCCCGCCTACATCGTCTTCGGCGACGCGACCCTGCGCGCCGTCGCCGCGCGACGCCCGACGAGCCGGAGCGAGCTCGACGGCATCTCCGGCATCGGCGCGAAGAAGCTCGAGGCGTACGGCGACGCGCTCGTCCGGGTCGTCGGCGAGCACGCGGGCTGAGCGACGCCCGCCTCCCATCGCGGGCGCTCGCCGCATGGGACCTTCGGACTGCGGCACCGCGCACCCGCTCGCTAGCCTCGCGCCAAGAGCCGCGGTCGCGCGGACGTGAAGAGGGAGCCGACATGTCCACACCCCAGGTGAATCGCCCGGTCACGATCACCCTCATCGGAGGGCTCGCGTTCATCGCGGGTGCGATCGACATGATCTCCGGCGTGCTCCTGTTCTTCCGCCTGCCGAATGCGGAGGCCGTCGCGAGCTACGGCGGCTCCGGCGGGCTCATCACCGCAGCGATCGGATCGATCGTGGTCGGCCTCATCACGGCGGTGCTCGGCGGCGGCCTGCTCCGCGGGAGCAACCCCGCCCGGCTCATCGTCACCGTGCTCCAGGTGCTCTCGATCCTCGGGTCGCTGTTCCTGGCGGTCGCGTACATGGGCGATCCGTCGGTGATCGGCGAGTGGCTCGGCCTCGCGGTCTCGGTCGTCCTGCTGATCCTCCTCTGGACGCCGAAGGCGAGCCGCTTCTTCGACTCGGCTGCCGTCTCGTGACGCGATGAGCGATCGGAACCTCACTCGCGCGACTCGACCGACCGCGGTCACCGTGGTCGGGGCCCTGGTGTGGGTGAACGCGGCACTCGACCTGCTCGCGGGCTTCGTCCTGCTCATCGGCGCGACCATCGGCGGCGACGACCAGGCGACTCGCACGACCTGGGCGGTCATGGGCTCGGTCTCGCTGCTCGTGGGCGCACTCGCCGCGGTGATCGCGTTCGGGCTCATGCGCGGCAACCCCGTCGCGCGCATCGCCATCACGGCCATCGAGCTGATCTCGATCGCCGGATCGGTCAGCGCCGCCATCGCCAACCCGTCGAGCGCGACGAACGAGATCGTGAGCGCCCTCGTCGCACTCGCGGTCATCGTGCTGCTCTGGTCGGCCGAGTCCACGAGGTTCTTCCGCAACCTCGCGCCCGACCAGCCGACGCGGTGACCCCGGCCGCGTCTTGTCGATCCTCCAACGTTCGGCGCGGCGTGCCTTGTGGGTTCCCACAATGCCCGCCGGATGGCGCGAACGCGGGTTTGTAGGCCGCTGACGGACGGTTTCGGCCCCCGCAGCGGGCCGCCATACCGTGGGGTCGAGCCCTGATCCGCGTACGAAGGACGAACCGACGATGGTCGACACGGCATCCCGCACCGATTCCACTCCTGCGCCCAAGGTCGAGCGCCCGAGCAGCGCCTCGCGCGCCTCCGAGGCGACGCCGGCGAACACCCCGATCGACTCGAACGCCGCGCCCGTCGTCGACGTGGCCGCGCTCGGCCGCCAGCTGCTCGGCACGTGGGCGGAGGCCCGGCTCGCCGCGCGTGAGCGCGCCGCCGACCCCGCGTTCCAGCGCATCGAGGGCCAGTCGATGGCCGAGCACCGCGAGCGCGTCCTCGGCCAGCTGAAGCTGCTGGTCGAGTCCGGCGCCGTGCACAAGGCGTTCCCGAAGGAGCTCGGCGGTCAGGACGACCACGGCGGCAACATCGCCGCGTTCGAGGAGCTCGTGCTGGCCGACCCGAGCCTGCAGATCAAGTCCGGCGTGCAGTGGGGGCTGTTCGGCTCCGCCGTGCTCCACCTCGGGACGACGCCGCACCACGAGCGGTACCTGCCCGGCATCATGTCGCTCGAGGTGCCGGGGGCGTTCGCGATGACCGAGACCGGTCACGGATCCGACGTCGCCTCGATCGGCACGACCGCCACGTACGACCCGGAGACGGAGGAGTTCGTGATCCACACGCCGTTCCGTGGCGCGTGGAAGGACTACCTGGGCAACGCGGCGCTGCACGGCATCGCCGCCGTGGTGTTCGCGCAGCTCATCACGAAGGGCGTCAACCACGGCGTGCACGCGTTCTACGTGCCGCTGCGCGACGAGCAGGGCGCGTTCCTCCCGGGCGTCGGCGGCGAGGACGACGGGCTGAAGGGCGGCCTGAACGGCATCGACAACGGCCGGCTGCACTTCACGAACGTGCGGGTCCCGCGCGAGAACCTGCTCAACCGGTACGGCGACGTCGCGCCAGACGGCACCTACTCGAGCCCGATCGCGAGCCCGGGCCGGCGGTTCTTCACCATGCTGGGCACGCTCGTGCAGGGCCGCGTCTCGCTCGACGGAGCCGCGACCCTCGCGAGCGCGATGGGCCTGGCGATCGCGATCACCTACGGCACGCAGCGTCGCCAGTTCAACGCGGGCAGCGACACCGACGAGGAGGTGCTGCTGGACTACCAGCGCCACCAGCGCCGGCTGCTGCCGAAGCTCGCCACGACCTACGCCCAGTACTTCGCGCACGACGAGTTCCTGCGGAAGTTCGACGCCGTGTTCTCCGGGGAGGCCGACACCGACGACGACCGGCAGGACCTCGAGACCATCGCCGCCGCGCTCAAGCCGCTCTCGACGTGGCACGCCCTCGAGACCCTGCAGGAGGCGCGCGAGGCCACCGGCGGCGCGGGCTTCCTCGCCGAGAACCGCATCGTCGGCCTGCGCCACGACCTCGACATCTACGTGACGTTCGAGGGCGACAACAACGTGCTGCTGCAGCTGGTCGCCAAGCGCCTGCTCACCGACTACTCGAAGCAGTTCGCCAAGGCCGATGCCGGTGCGATGGCGCGCTTCGTGGTCTCGCAGACCGCGGATCGCGCCTACCACGGCACGGGCCTTCGCCGGCTCGCCCAGACCATCGCCGATTTCGGCTCGACCGCCCGCTCGGTGCACGAGCTCCGCGAGGAGGAGACCCAGCGCGAGCTCCTCACCGACCGCGTCGAGGCGATGATCGCCGAGATCGCCGGCCGCCTGCGCGACATGCGCAAGCTCTCGAAGGCCGAGGCGGCCGCCCTGTTCAACCGCAACCAGAACGAGCTCATCGAGGCGGCGCGCGCGCACGCCGAGCTGCTCCAGTGGGAGGCGTTCACGCGCGGACTCGCCCGCACCGAGGACGCCGGGACCCGGCAGGTGCTCACGTGGCTGCGCGACCTGTTCGGCCTCGGCCTGCTGGAGAAGCACCTCGCGTGGTACCTGATCCACGGTCGCCTGTCGCCGCAGCGGGCGCAGGCGGTGTCGGCCTACATCGACCGGCTCGTCGAGCGCCTGCGCCCCTATGCGCTCGACCTCGTCGACGCGTTCGGCTTCGCGCCCGAGCACCTCCGGGCATCGATCGCGACAGGGGCCGAGCAGGAGCGCCAGGACGAGGCGCGGGCCTACTTCGCCGCACAGCGCGAGGCGGGCACGCTCCCGATGCCCGAGAAGGCGACCCGCTAGCTCCGAGCCGCGCGGGCCGCTCAGATCAGGCCGAGCGATCGCACCGCCTCGCGCTCGTCGACGAGCTCGGCGACCGACCGCTCGATGCGCCGGCGCGCGAAGTCGTCGACCCCGAGCTTCTCGACGACCTTCCACGTTCCGTCCTCGGCGACGACCGGGAACGATGAGATGACGCCCTCGGCGAGGCCGTACTCGCCGTTCGACCAGATCGCGGCGCTGGTCCACCCGCGGTCGTCGGTGCCGAGCACCCAGTCGCGTACGTGGTCGATCGTGGCTGCGGCGGCCGAGGCGACCGACGACGACCCGCGCACCTCGATGATCTCGGCACCGCGCTTGGCGACGCGCGGGATGAAGTGGTCCTCGAGCCACGACCGTGCGGCGTCGGCGCCGCCCATCCGGGCGGCGAGCAGCGCCGGCACCGAGTCGCCGTCGGCGGTCGCGTGCGCGACATCCGGGAACTGGGTCGCCGAGTGGTTGCCCCAGATCGTCACGCCGCGGATGCCCCCGACCGGGGCCTGCAACGCGGCCGAGAGCTGCCCGAGGGCGCGATTGTGGTCGAGCCGGGTGAGCGCCGTGAAGCGGTCCTTCGGCACGTCGGGCGCGTTCGACGCGGCGATGAGCGCGTTCGTGTTGGCCGGGTTGCCGACCACGACCACGCGGATGTCGTCGGCGGCGTGCTCGTTGATCGCCTGCCCCTGGGGGCCGAAGATCCCGGCGTTCGCCTGCAGGAGGTCCGCGCGTTCCATGCCCGCCGCGCGCGGGCGCGCGCCGACCAGCAGCGCGAGGTTCGCGTCGCGGAAGGCCACCGCGGGATCGTCGGTGATCTCGACGTGCGTCAGCAGCGGGAACGCCGAGTCCTGCAGCTCGAGTGCCGCACCTTCGGCGGCGCGCAGGCCCTGCGGGATCTCGAGCAGGTTCAGGCGCACGGGCGTGTCGGCGCCGAGCATCGCGCCCGACGCGATGCGGAACAGCAGCGCGTAGCCGATCTGCCCGCCGGCGCCGGTGATCGTGACGGTGACCGGTGTGCGGCTCATGGGGCGAGCCTACGCCCGGCGCCCATCCGAGGGCATCCGGCGCCGTCACCACCCCATGCTGCCCGGGCCGCCCTTGAATGGACCGGCCACGCGGGAGGTGATCCAGCCGCCGTAGAACGAGCCCGGCTGCGGCACGACGAGCTCGCCGTCGACGGTGCACGCATCCATCGAGCCGGCGTAGACGGCGACGCGGTCGCGCAGCTGCTCGAACCCCGGCGACGGATCGGGGTAGTTCCAGGCCGCACGCGCCGCGGTCCGCCCGCCGCCGTGCACGCTGAGGTAGCGCGCGGCACCCTTGAACTCGCAGTACGACGCGCCCGCGGCCGGCGACAGCGCGCCGTCGACGAACGCCGAGATCGGCAGGTAGTACACCGGCGGATGGCTCGTCTCGAGCACCCGCACGACATCGCGCGTGTCGACCACGCGCCGACCGCCGAGGTCGATCGTGACACGTGCGTCGACGCGCTCGATGCGCGGCGGGCGGGGGTAGTCCCACACGGACTCCTGCCCCGGGCCGAGTGGATCCGGAGTCGGTCGCATGGCGGCACGGTAGGACCCGCGCCTGAGAGCACGCCGAACCGGACGCCGCGGGCCGCGGCCCCCCCCGGGGGGGGGGGGGGGGGGGGGGGGGGGGGGAGGGGGGTGGGGGAGGGGGGGGGAGGGCCCCCCCCCCCCCCCCCACTCCCCCCCCCCCCCCCCCCCCCCCCCCCCCCCCCCCCCGGCGCCCCCCCCCCGTTGCGCGACATCCGGCCGTCGATAGCGTGTGCAGGAGGGGGCGTGAACGCGGAGGGGTTGCCATGAGGGATCTGTATCCGGAGATCGAGCCGCTCGAGACGGGCATGCTCGACGTCGGCGACGGACAGCACATCTACTGGGAGGTCTCCGGCAACCGCGAGGGCAAGCCCGTCGTCTTCCTCCACGGTGGTCCCGGCGGCGGCACCACACCGGCGCACCGTCGCCTGTTCGACCCGTCGAGGTACCGCATCGTGCTGTTCGACCAGCGCGGGTGCGGGTTCTCGATCCCGCACGCATCCGAGCCGGGCGCCGACCTCTCGGCGAACACCACCTGGCACCTCGTCGCCGACATGGAACGGCTCCGCGCGCACCTCGGCATCGATCGCTGGCAGGTCTTCGGCGGCTCCTGGGGCAGCGCGCTCGCGCTCGCCTACGCCGAGACCCATCCCGAGCGCGTGACGGAACTCGTGCTGCGCGGCATCTTCACGCTCCGCCGGCAGGAGCTCGACTGGTTCTACGAGGGCGGCGTGTCGGCGATCTTCCCCGACCTGTGGGAGGAGTTCCTGGCTCCCGTGCCCCTGGGCGAGCGCGCCCACCTCATCGAGGCGTACCACCGGCTCCTGTCCGACCCCGACCCCGCCGTGCACCAGCCCGCCGCGATCGCGTGGTCGCGCTGGGAATCGTCGACCATCACGCTCCTGCCCCACGCCGAGACCATTGCGCGATTCACGGCCCCCGAGTACGCGACCGCGTTCGCGCGCATCGAGAACCACTACTTCCGCCACGGCGGCTGGTGGGACGAGGGGCAGCTCATCCGCGACGCGCACCGGCTGCGCTCCATCCCCGCCGTCATCGTGCAGGGGCGCTACGACATGTGCACGCCGATGATGACCGCGTGGGATCTGCACCGGGCGTGGCCCGAGGCCGACCTGCGCATCATCGACGACGCCGGGCACGCGTTCGACGAGCCCGGGATCCTCGATGCGCTCATCGCCGCGACCGACCGGTTCGCCGCGCCTCCTGAGGGCGCCGGGATCGCCCCGCCCGTCGGCGAGGTCGGCGAGGTCGGCGACCGGATCGATGAGGACGACGCGGATGCGACCACGACCGGCGGCGCGGAGGGCTCCGACGCGGACTCCGAAGACGCGGAAGCCGCCGGGGCGGAGGCCGAGGACGCAGAGGACCCCGAGGCGGGCGACCGGCAATCCGGCGATGCGGATGGCGAGGGCGACGGCCGCGACGACGGGGACCGCGACGACGAAGATGACGATGACGATGACGACGCGGACGACGATGACGCGGACGACGACGACGATGACGAAGACGACGAAGACGACGTAGACGACGAAGACGACGAAGACGACGAAGACGACGAAGACGACGAAGACGACGACGACGATGACGACCACGACGAGGACGACGAGGACGAGCCCGCTCCGCTGAATCGAGGCGACCGGGAAGCGTAGCGCCCGACACGTCCGAACGGAAGTCGGATGTCGCCGCGGCGCGAGCGGAGTAGCGTCGGGTCATGACGTTCAACCCGAACTCCGACATCAGTGGCGGCAAGACTTCGCGACGCGGCCGCACGACCGGCATCGCCGTCGGCGGCGGTCTCGGCGCGCTGGCGCTGGTGCTGCTCTCGCAGTTCCTTGGCGTCGACCTGACGGGGATCATCGGCGGAGGCCAGTCGGAGCCGGCGGGGCCGGACACCGCGCTGGAGGAGTGCACCACCGGCGAGGATGCGAACCAGCGCATCGACTGCCGGATGAAGGGCGCCGCGGCATCCCTCGAGGACTACTGGGTGGAGGCAGGACCGCAGATCGGGCTCGACTACACCGGTCCGCAGGACCTCATCCTTTTCAGCCAGTCGGTGGCGACCGGATGCGGCAACGCCTCATCGGCGACCGGGCCGTTCTACTGCCCGCCCGACCAGACGATCTACATCGACACGTCGTTCTACGACCAGCTCGAGCAGCGCTTCGGAGCAGAGAGCGGCCCGCTCGCCGAGATGTACGTGGTCGCCCACGAATGGGGGCACCACGTGCAGAACCTCGCGGGCATCCTCGAATCGACGCGCGACGGGCAGACCGGTCCGACGTCCAACGCCGTGCGAGTCGAGCTGCAGGCCGACTGCTTCGCCGGCGCGTGGGCGGCCGGCGCCTCCGACACCGACGATCCCGAGGGCGTTCCCTTCCTGGAGGAGATCACGCCCGAGCAGTACACCGAGGCGTTGAGCGCAGCCGCGGCGGTGGGCGACGACCGCATCCAGGAGGCCACGCAGGGCCAGGTGACCCCGCACCAGTTCACGCACGGCTCGAGCGAGCAGCGGGTGCGGTGGTTCGAGGCCGGCTACGAGCAGGGCGTCGGCGCCTGCGACACGTTCAGCGTGAGCGGGAACGACCTCTGATGCGTCGCGTCGGCGCCGTGCTGATCGGCGTCGCCGGCGCACTGGTGCTCACGGTGGTCGCGTTCCTCGTGTACGCGCACCTCATCTTCGCCGGCGACCGCGAGGCGTCCCTCGACGCGTGGCGGTCGGATGCCGTGACCATCACGACGACGGACTCGTCGTTCGTGATCGAGCCGGCGTCGGGCGGCAGCGGCGAGGGGCTCGTGTTCATCCCAGGTGCGAAGGTCGAACCGTCGGCCTACCTGTACAAGCTGAGCGGCGTGGTCGAGGCGACCGGGATGACCGTGGTCATCACCAAGCCCACGCTCAACCTGGCGTTCTTCGACTCGCGTCCGCTCGCGGCGTTCACGGCCCAGGCGCCGCAGGTCGACCGCTGGTTCGTCGGCGGTCACTCACTCGGCGGGGTGCGAGCCTGCCAGCTCGCAGCGGCGGCCGCGGCCGACGACGAGCCAGGGTTGGTCGGGGTGATGCTGTTCGGCAGCTACTGCGTGGACGACCTGTCAGGCTCGGGCCTCGCCGCCCTGTCGATCGTGGCCGAGCACGACGGGCTGAGTACTCCCGACGAGGTCGCCGCACGCGCCGAGTTCCTGCCGGCTGACGCGGTGACCGAGCTCATCGCGGGCGCGAACCACGCCGCCTTCGGTGACTACGGCGCCCAGCCGGGTGACGGAACCGCGACGATCGACCGACAGCACGCGCGCGCCGGCATCGCCGCCGCGGTCGAATCGTTCGTCATGGCCCAGACACCCTCCGCGTGAGCGGACGCGCCCGGACACGGAATTCAGCGCCCGATCGCGTCGACGAGGATCCGGCCGAGCTCGGCCGGGCGCGTGAACTGCGGCCAGTGCCCGGTCGGCAGGTCGACGTAGTCGACGTCGCGCATCGCGGCGAGCTCGCGCACGAAGGGCGCGCCGCCCGCCACCCACTCCTGCAACTGCGCCGCGGGGTACTCGCACGTCACGATGGTCGTCGGAACGTCGCGTCGCCGCTCGTCGCCGAGCCGGAGCGGGTCGGACGCGACCGCCGCGGGCTCGGGGATGGAGCGCTCGCGGAACCGGCGCCGGTGCTCGTCGTCGAGATCGGTCAGCATGCCGTCGCCGAACACCGACCACTCGGGCAGCGGGATCTCATCGCCGACCACGGGCAGCTCGTCGTTGATGGAGTCGCCGTCGCCCATGGGTGCGGCGTCGACGTAGATCACCCGCGCGACGCGGTCGGGCCGGCGGTCGGAGACCGCCTGGGCGACTGTGCCTCCGCCTGAGTGCCCGACGAGCACCACGGGCGCGTCGATGCCGTCGACGAGTGAGCGCACCGCATCGACGTGGTCGTCGAGCCCGATGCCCGCCCGCCGGGCGTCGACGGACTCGAGCCCGGGAAGCGTGACCGCGTGCAGCCGGTGCCCCGCGCCCTCGAGCTCGGGCGTCACCTCGCTCCACGAGCTCGCGTCGAGCCAGAATCCGGGGATGAGGATGACGTCCATGGCACGAGGCTAGGCGGAGCCTCGGACATCGGCGGGCGCGGGCACCGGGCGCCTCGACGGCGCCGTCGCCCTGCGCGGCTCGGGCGGTCGCGGCATCGGGCGACGGCTCCCGGCGGCGAGCAGGACGATGCCCGTCGCGAGCACCGCGAGCCCTGCGACGGCGGTCGGAGGCAGCTGCTCCTGGAGCACGAGCACGCCGAGCAGGGTCGCCGTGAGCGGCTCGGCGAGGGTCAGCGTCGAGACGGTGGCGGGCGCGAGGTGCCGCAGCCCGGCGCCGAAGAGCAGGTACGCCGCGGTCGTCGCGACGAGCCCGAGCCACAGGGCCGTCGTGAGTCCCTCGGACGTGGCGAGCCACGCGGCATCCGTCGAGAGCAGGACGGGCAGGCTGACGAGGGCCGCCATGCCGAACATCGCCCCCATGCTCGACGACGACGTCCAGCCGCGGTCGATGAGCGACTTGCCCGCGAGCGTGTACACCGCATACGACCCGCCCGCGGCGATCGAGGCGGCGACGCCGATGGGGTCGACCGCGGCCGGCCCCGTCCCGCTCGCAGCGGCGAGGATGGCGACGCCGCACGTGGCGAGCACCGTCGCGACGATCCACACGCGCCCCGGGAACCGGCGGCGGAGCGCCCAGTCGAGCGCACCCGTCAGCACGGGCGCGGAGCCGAGTGCGATGACCGTGCCGACGGCGACCCCGTTCGCGGCCGTGCCGGCGAAGAACGCGGGCTGGTAGGCCAGCACGCCCGCCGCGCCGGCGAGCACGAGCAGCACGGCCGCAGGCCGGGACCCGCGGCCGCCGGACGTCGGGGCGACGGATGTCCCGGTCGCGTCGTCCCGGCGCCCGGCGGCCCGGAGGGCGATGGCGACGACGGCGAGCGCCCCGCCGCCGATCACGATGCGCGCCGCGCCGAGCGAGAGCGGGTCGGCCTCGGGGCCGAGCGCCTGTGCCGTGCCGGTCGTGCCGAAGCACACGGCCGCGGCCAGGACCAGGAATACGGAGCGCATGGCTGATATTGTTACACAATCCCAGTTTGTGCTCGCGGCGGTAGGATTTCCGAGGCCCGCGTCGCCGCGGCATCCGTCACGTCATCGCCGAGGGGGCGCGCGACCCGGCGCACGGTGCATCCGCTCGGCGGCACGGCCCCGTCACCTGAGGAGGATCCGTGCGCGCCGTCATGTACCGGGCCTTCGGCGAGCAGCCCGAGCTCGTCGAGGTCGATCGCCCCGCCTGTCCGCCGCGCGGCGCCGTCGTGCGCGTTCGGGCCACGGGGCTCTGCCGCAGCGACTGGCACGGCTGGATGGGTCACGACGACGGCATCGCCCTGCCCCACGTGCCCGGTCACGAGTTCGCGGGCGAGGTCGCCGAGCTGGGTGCCGAGGTCGACCAGGCGAGCGGATGGCGCGTGGGCGACCGGGTCACGGCGCCGTTCATCTGCGCGTGCGGGCGCTGCGACGAGTGCCGCTCGGGCAACGAGCAGGTCTGCGACCGGCAGCGCCAGCCCGGCTTCACCCACTGGGGCTCGTTCGCCGAGTACGTCGTCGTCGACGAGGCCGAGCTCAACCTGATCCGCCTGCCCGACTCGCTCGGATTCGTCGAGGCCGCCTCGCTCGGCTGCCGATTCGCGACCGCCTACCGCGCCATCATCGCGCGCGGCCGGCTGCACCCCGGCGAGCAGGTCGCGGTGCACGGATGCGGCGGGGTCGGCCTCTCCGCGATCATGATCGCCGTCGCAGCCGGCGTGCCCGTCTACGGCGTGGATGTCTCGGAGGCGGCGCTCGCCGCGGCGGCCGAGCTCGGCGCCGTCCCCGTCCAGGGCGGCGACGGCGCGGCGGAGCGGGTCCGCGAGGCGAGCGGCGGGGGAGTGGACCTCTCGATCGACGCGTTCGGCAGCCCCGACACCTCGTTCGCCTCGGTGCGATCCCTGCGCAAGCGCGGCCGACACGTCCAGGTCGGCCTCTTGCTCGCCGAGGAGGCGACCGCCGGCATGCCGATGGACGCGGTGATCGCCGGCGAGCTCGAGATCCTCGGCAGTCATGGCATGGCCGCGCACGAGTACCCCGACATGCTCGGCGCTGTCGCGTCGGAGGCGTTCCGGCCCATCGAGCTCGTGGGCCGGACGATCGCGCTCCAAGAGGTGCCCGATGCGCTGGTCGCCATGGGGCGGGCCGGCGGCGCGGGCTCGGGCATGACCGTCGTCGAGTTGTAGGACGCGACCGGAGACGAAGACGGCGGGCCGGCGCCGGAGTTCCCCCGAACCGGCGCGGACCCGCCCGCGCTTCACACACTACCGGCCGGACCCCGCCGCGGCGCGATCGCGCCGCGAACCATACCGATACCGGATATCGGCCTGTGCCACGTACACTGTGCTCACTCGGCGCGGCGTGCGCGCCGACGTGAGGAATACGGAATGCCCGGACTGGAACGGTCGTCGTTCGTCACGAACGATCCCGAGTCGGCTCGGCAGGCGTTCGCGCCGCTCGTGCCCCGGCTCGAGTTCGGCCGCATCGACCCCGACACCTTCCGCGTCCGCATGCAGTCCGACGTCGCCCCCGGGTTCACGATCGTCGACTACGCGTTCGCGGCGCCCGCCGCCGTCGAGGCGGGCGCCGACGACGTGCTCGTGGTCAACGCGCGGGGCCGGGGCATCGAAATCCGGCACGGTCACGACGAGATCGACGTGTCCAGGCCGTACATCAATGCGGCCGAGGACGTGTCGGCCCGCTGGGAGGCGTTCGCGGCGCGCGCCACGGTGCTCGACCGGTCGAGGGTCCTCGAGGTCGCGCGCATGACCTCGGGGGAACCGGGGTACGAACTCGAGCCCATCGACCTCGGCGTCCGCTCGGCCGACCTGGGCCGCTACTGGAACGCCGCGGTCGCGCGCGTGCAGCGCGCGATCGTCACGGCACCCGAGGCTTTCGACGAGCCGATCGTCGAGGCGGCGGCATTCAACCGGCTGGCGGTCGCCTACCTGCACGCGTTCAACGTCGGCTGGGCCGGCCCGGGCGGGCGGATGGTCCGGGTCGGCGCGCGTTCGGCGGTCGTCCGGGCGGCGCTCGACCACATGCACGCGCACGCCTCGACGCCGCTCACGGTGCAGCACGTGGCCGACGCGG
Source organism: Agromyces sp. NPDC029043 (assembly GCF_055564615.1). NCBI lineage: Bacteria > Bacillati > Actinomycetota > Actinomycetes > Micrococcales > Microbacteriaceae > Agromyces > Agromyces sp. NPDC029043. The sequence continues at coordinate 60,007 of NZ_JBVHVX010000006.1, forward strand.
TGCACATCTCGACGCGGGGACTGCACGCCGCATTCGTGGCCGAGACCGGGCGCTCGCCCTCCGAGCACCTGCGCGCCATCCGGCTCGCGGGCGTCCGCGACGAGCTGCGCTACGCCGAACCGGGCGAGAGCATCGCGGCCATCGCCCGTCGCTGGGGCTTCGTGCACCTCTCGCGATTCGCCGACACGTACGAGCAGGCGTACGGCGAGCTGCCCTCGGCCACGAGGGCGTTCGTCAGGCGGCGACCCGTCGCCTGAGCGCGCCCGCGCGCCGCGGTCAGGATCCGCTCGGACCGCGCCCGATGCTCAGCCACTCGCCGGCGTCGTCGGCGCCGCCGGAACGCGTGCCGGCGGAGGCGCCATCCGAACCCTTCATCTGCTGGATCTGCCGATCGATCTCGGCCTGCGCGCTCATCGCCGCGAGCTGACGCTCGATGTCGGCGTCGGCCGGAGCCGTGAGGTCCTTGAGCGCGCCGCTCGCCAGCAGTTCGTCGGTCGCGGCCGCGCGCGCCTGCATCTGCGCGACCCGGTCGCGGGCCCGGTCGAGGCTCGTGCCCACGTCGTTGATGGTGGTGCCGAGGCCGGCGACGGCCTCGTTGGCGCGCACCTGCGCCTCGGATGCCGTGTAGGTGGCCTTGATGGTCTCCTTCTCGATCCGGAAGGCGGCGATCTGCTCGGAGAGCTGTCGCTCCCGGTCCTCGAGCTGCGCGGTCTGCTTCTGCATCCCGGTGTACTGCTGCTGGAGCTGCGCGACCTGCCGTTCGATGAGCGACCGGCGCTCGAGCGCGGCGCGCGCGAGATCCTCCCGACCCTGGCTCAACGCCTCGTGGGCTTGCGCGCCCAGGCGCTGGTACCGGGCCCCGAGCTCCTGCCCCTGCAGGTCGACGCGCTTCTTCGCGGTCGCGACCTCGGCGAGCGCCTGGCGCACCTGCTGCAGCAGCTTGACCTGCTGGTCGTAGCTGTCGTCGAGCAGTTCCCGAGGGTCCTCGACCTTGTCGAGGGCCTTCGAGGTCTTGGCGCGGAAGATGGTGCGAATCCGCGACGTGTTGTCACCCATGGTCGAGTCCCCTTATCTCGAGCGGTCGAGGCGATCGGTCTGCCGGGGTGGCCGCTGGGCCGTCGCCGGCAAGTACGCGTCATGGTGGTTCAGCATCCGGAGCTCCTGGACGCCGGCATGCAGCGCGGCGACCTCTCGGTCGACCTCGCCTCGGAGCGCCGCGAGCGAATCGTCGGAGACGTCGCCGAGCCCGGCGGCGACCGCCCCGCGGAGTCGGCGGACCAGGCCGACGACCTGCTGCACGCGTTCTTCGGCGTCGGGGAGCTGCTCGGCCAGCACCGCGGCATCCGTCTCGCTCTCCATCAGGCGCAACTGCAGGTCGAGCGCCTCGGCCTCGTGTCGGATGCGGCGGAACAGTCGCGTGAGCTCGCCGCGAGGGCCGTCGCTGCGGGCGGCGACATCGACCGCCGCCCGGCCGCTCTCGAGCGACTCCGCGAGACGGACCCGGAGCTTCAGGACACGTCCGCGAGGACCCGAACCGAACCGGGCACGCGTTCGCAGCACCGCGCCGCCCACCGCGGGACTGCGGCGGATGCGCTTCACCACGGTCAGCACCACGAGCACGACCGTCGTGACGGAGAGCGCCACGATGATCAGCAGTGCGAGCAGCACCCCGAGAATGACGTCCACGATAACCCCCTCCGCCGCTGCCGCCTCATGCGCCGCGAAACGCGATATAACGCAATCTACGCCCGCTTCGGCGAAAGCGTGAGCGTCCGCGACCGATTCACAGGCGGGAGCGGTGATCCGGACCACTCCGGCGGCGGCCCGGCTGGGTGCTCACTCAGCGAGCACCTCGCACAGGTCGATCACCCGGCCGATCCCGTTGAGCGGCACCGCGAGGGTGCCGTCGGCCGCGAACTCGAACGAGAAGTCGCCCGACACGACGACCAGGCCGGCCACCGGGTCGCTCAGCAGGCTGCGGCCCGTCGAGCGCGTGAGCGTGTTCCCGTTCTCGAGCACGCTCTGATGGAACACCCCCGTGATGGCGTACCGCTCGGTCGCACCGCTCTCGGCGTTCTCGACTGTCGCCGCGAGCGCGGGCGACGTGAGGAGGAAGGAGCCGTCCGGTCGTTCGATGGTCCCGCCCTTGCCGGTGATCTCGACGATCACGTCGAAGTCGCAGAAGCCCTCGACGATGAGCGTGCCCCCGGTGGGCTCGGGCGGCGCGGCGGCGGCCGGGGTGGCGGCCCCCAGTGCGGCGGCGACGAGGGCCAGGGCGACGGGTGGCAGCCAGCGGTTCATGTCGACTCCTCGGTGTGCGTGGAGGCGGGAACCGCGACCGGCGGCTCCGCCGTGCTCGTTCGGCGCATGGTACCGCTGCGCGGGGATTCGCCGAGAGCCCCGATCGAGGGACGAGGCCGGCGCGCGGTGCGCGGTCGTCGTCTGCCCGTTGTCCAACGTCCGATTGCGCGTGATCGACACGATGGCGGAACATCCGCTGCCTCGTGCTCGAACTGGGTCTGCTCGTGAGCGTGAACTCCGATAACCCCGCGTATTTCGGCGGGTACGTCGACGCGAACTATGACGCTGTCATCGCGGAGTTCGACCTGGACGACCGGACCGTGGAACAGCTTGCGAGGAATTCCGTCGACTCCGCGTTCCTCGAGCCCGGCGAACGTGCCCGGCTCCATGCCGAGATCGACGCGTGGAAGCGCGATCGATTCGATTGAGACGCGGCGTGCGCCCGTCACGGGAGCGCCCGAGGACCCATCGGCCACACCCGGAAACGAGAAGACCCCCGGCGAACCGGGGGTCTTCATCTGTGGCTCCGACCGGCATCGATCCGGTGACCTTTCGATTTTCAGTCGAACGCTCTACCAACTGAGCTACAGAGCCTCGCGACATCCGCCCGACGGATCGGACGGTGCCTCGATAAGGAGAAAGCCCTCTCTCGTTAGGGAAAGGGCTTGTCGCCTGAGCGACCCTGACGGGACTTGAACCCGCGACCTCCGCCGTGACAGGGCGGCACGCTAACCAACTGCGCCACAGGGCCTCGTAAAGAAGCTGTTCAATTGTAAACCCATCGCTGGGTGACCCCAACGGGATTCGAACCCGTGCTGCCGCCGTGAAAGGGCGGTGTCCTAGGCCGCTAAACGATGGGGCCGGATGTGATCCGCGGTGGCTCTGCCGGGGCAGAACCGCCGAGTAGAGAGCATACGCGGTCGGCGACGAGATTCCAAAACGAGCCCGCAGAGACACGCCACGCGGGGCGGAAATGCCCGGATACGGCACGGATCGAACCTAGTGTGACAGGGCCACTGCCCGTACGAGTGTCACCACGAGGAGACGAGCGCGGCGCCGAAGCGGGCCTGCGCGGATGGGGAATCATGTCGCGAACCGCAGAGCGCCGAGCGATCGGACGGACGGGATCGCGCCTGCGCGCGATCGCCGCCGTGGTCGTCCTCGCCTTCGCGGCGACGAGCGGCGTGACCGCCGATCCCGTGACCGCGACCGCCCTCGAGTACCCCAGCTGGCCCGACGTGCAGAAGGCGAAGGCCGACACCGCGGCGGCGGCCAAGGCGGTCGAGCAGATCATCGGCCTGATCGGCCAGCTCGAGGAGAATGTCGAGGTCGCCCGTGCCGAGGCGGAACGCCGCACCGACGAGCTCATCGTGGCCCAGCAGGAGTACGACGACGCCGTGCGACGAGCCGATGAGATCCAGGCGCAGGCCGATGCCGCGGCCGCCGAGGCCGCGAACGCCGAGCGCAACGCCAGCCAGCTCGCGGCGCAGCTCTATCGCACGGGCGGCACCGACATCGGCGTCAACCTCCTGCTCGACGCGGGTGAGGCCGAGCGGACCGACGAGCTGCTGGCCAAGCTCGGCTCGATGGAGAAGATGGTCGAGCGCACCGCCGACATCTACGCGCAGGCGCGAGAGTCGACGAACACCGCGCAGTCGCTCGCCGACCAGGCCGAGGTCGCCCGCGCGGAACGCGAACGCCTCCGGGTCGCCGCCGAGCAGGCGCTCGCCGCCGCGCAGGCCGCGCAGGCCGCGGCGGAGGCCGCGCTCGCGGAGTCCGAGGACAAGAAGATCGTCCTCGACCAGCAGCTCCAGTTCCTCCGGGATGCGGAGGCGAAGACGACCGCCGCCTACGAGGAGGGCGAACGCAAGCGTCGCGAGGAGGAGGAGCGCAAGCGTCGCGAGGAGGAGGCCCGTCGTGCGGCGGAGGCCGCGGCAGCCGCGGCAGCCGCAGCGGCGGCGGCCGCCGGCGGTGGCGGCGGAGGAGGCGGCGGCGGCGGAGGCAGCAGCAGCGGCCCCGCGGCATCCGGCTGGGCCAAGCCGGCGTACGGGCGCATCTCGGGCAGCTACGGCCCGCGCCAGGTCATCTGCGGTGGCGGGTACTGCTCGAGTCCATTCCACTACGCCACCGACATCGCCACGGGCTGCTCGGCGCCCATCTACGCGGCGGCGGCCGGCACGGTCGTGTTCGCCGGCTGGTCGGGCAGCTACGGCAACTTCATCAAGATCTCCCACGGCGGCGGCATCTCCACGGGGTACGCGCACATCCGACCGGGCGGGCTGTTCGTCGGCTACGGCCAGGGCGTCAGCGCGGGCCAGAACATCGCCTCGAGCGGCACCACCGGTGCGTCGACCGGATGCCACCTGCACTACGAGGTCTACAGCGGGTCGAGCCGCATCGACCCCGTGCCGTTCATGGCCGCCCGCGGCGTCTACCTCGGCTGAGACGCGGAACGGGGCGAGCCGTGCGGCCCGCCCCGTCGATGCGTTCGGCGGATGTCGCGACATCCGCTCGAAGCTCAGTGCCCGTGACCCGGGTACGCCTCGATCGCCTTGGCGATGAGCGCCTCGGCCTCGGCCGCGTCGGCCCAGCCCTCGGTCTTGACCCACTTGCCGGGCTCGAGGTCCTTGTAGTGCTCGAAGAAGTGCTCGATCTCCTTCTTCGTGTACTCGGGGATCGAGTCGACGTCCTGGATGTGGTTCCAGCGCGGGTCGCCGGCCGGCACGCCGATGATCTTGGCGTCGCCGCCGCCGTCATCGACCATGTTGAAGACGCCGACGGGGCGCACCTTCACCCCCACACCCGGGAACAGCGGGTACTGGGTCAGCACGAGCACGTCGAGCGGGTCGCCGTCGTCGCCCAGCGTGTCCTCGAAGTAGCCGTAGTCGGTCGGGTAGACGAAGTTCGTGTAGAGCACGCGGTCGAGGAAGACCCGGCCGGTCTCGTGGTCGACCTCGTACTTGTTGCGGCTCCCCTTGGGGATCTCGATGACGGCGGCGTACTCGCCCATGCTGTTCTCCTCGTTTCCGGATGGCGCGCTCGCGCCCGGATGGCCGGAATAAGGTTACGTGATGCCCTCCGAGCGCCGTCCACGCCTGACGCCGCCGATCGCCGACGTGCGACGCGCGGTGCGCGGGGTGCTGCAGGAGTCGCGGGGTCTCGATACGGCGCAAGCGCCTACTCGACCACCGGATGGCCCGCTCGCGCTGGTCGCCCTGTCGGGCGGCCCTGATTCGCTCGCCCTCGCGGCGGCGGCGGCGTTCGAGGCGCCGCGGGCCGGATGGCGCGCCGGCGCGGTGATCGTCGACCACGGGCTGCAGGCCGGCTCCGCCGAGCAGGCGGATGCCGCGGCATCCGTCGCCCGCGACCTGGGGCTCGAACCGGTGCTGGTCCGCCTGGTCGACGCGGCCGCCGCACCCGGCGGCGCGGGGCCCGAGGGCGCCGCGCGCGCCGCGCGCTACGCCGCGCTCGAGGCCGCCGCCCGCGAGACCGGGGCCGAGCTCGTGCTGCTCGGTCACACCCTCGACGACCAGGCCGAGACGGTGCTGCTCGGGCTGGCGCGCGGATCGGGGGCCGGGAGCCTCGCCGGGATGGCGCCGCGCTCCGGTCGCTACGCGCGGCCGCTCCTCGGCATCCGGCGCGCGATCACGCGGCAGGCCTGCCACGACGCGGGGCTCGTGCCGTGGGACGACCCGCACAACGCCGACCCCGCCTACGCGCGCGTGCGCGTCCGCGAGCGGGTGCTGCCCGTGCTCGAGGCCGAGCTCGGACCGGGCGTCGCCGAGGCGCTCGCGCGCACCGCCGAGCAGCTGCGCGAGGACGAGCAGGCGTTCGACGACCAGATCGACGAGTTCATCGAGGAGATCTGCGAGCCCGCCGAGGCGGGGATCGCGGTGTCGGTCGGCGCGCTCGCCGCGAATCCGGCCGCCCTGCGCCAGCGCATCATCCGGCACGTCGTCGCGAGCGAGTTCGGCGTCGCGCTCAGTCGCCGGCAGACGCTCGAGGTGGCCCGGCTCGTGACCGACTGGCGGGGGCAGGGCCCGATCGACCTGCCGGGGTGCCGCGCCGCGCGGGTCGGCCAACGCATCGAGTTCACGGCCGGAACCGCGGACAACTCGGGCACGGCCGGGGGCGCGGGCACCGCGGGCTGAGCGCCCGGCGGCTAGGCTCGTGCCATCCGTTTCGCCACGACCAGCAGGAGGAGCCCGGGATGGATTCGCGCGAGATCGAGCCCGACCTCACCGAGGTGCTCGTCACCGAGGAGCAGATCCGCGAGAAGCTCGCCGAGCTCGCCCGGCGCATCGAGTCCGACTACGCCGGCCGCGACCTGCTGCTCGTGGGCGTGCTGAAGGGCGCGGTCATGGTCATGGCCGACCTCGCGCGCGAGCTGAAGTCGCACGTGACGATGGACTGGATGGCGGTGTCGTCGTACGGCCTCGGCACCCAGTCGTCCGGCGTCGTGAAGATCCTCAAGGACCTCGACACCGACCTGTCGGGCCGCGACGTGCTCATCGTCGAGGACATCATCGACTCCGGCCTGACGCTCAGCTGGCTCCTCGGCAACCTGCGCTCGCGCGGCGCGGCGTCGATCGAGATCTGCGCACTGCTGCGCAAGCCCGATGCCGCGAAGGTCGAGGTCGACGTCAAGTACCTCGGCTTCGACATCCCGAATCAGTTCGTCGTCGGCTACGGGCTCGACTACGCCGAGCGGTACCGCAACCTGCGCGATGTCGCCATCCTGGCGCCGCACGTCTACAGCTGATCGGCCAGCGCGCGCTTTCAGCGAACAGGGAGCCGGCGTCCAGTGGCCAGAGGGTAGCCTGCTAGCACCATGAACGTGAAGAAGATCCTGCGCGGGCCGATCCTGTACATCCTGCTCGCGATCGTCGCCGTGTGGATCGGATCCAGCCTCATCAGCCAGTCGGGGTTCCGCGAGGTCTCCACGCAGAAGGGCCTCGAGCTCCTCGACGACGGCAAGGTCTCGGCCGTGAAGATCGTCGACGTCGAGAACCGCGTCGACCTCACGCTCGCCGAGGCCGAGGAGGACCTCGGCACGCAGGTGCAGTTCTACTACGTCACCCCGCGCGGCCCCGACGTGATCGCGGCGGTCGACGCCGCGAACCCGGCCGACGGCTACGACGACGAGGTGCCGCAGCCGAACTGGTTCCTCTCGATGCTCGGCATCCTGCTGCCGCTCGTGCTGATCGGCCTCTTCTTCTGGATCATGCTCTCGGGCATGCAGGGCGGCGGCAACCGCGTCATGCAGTTCGGCAAGTCGAAGGCCAAGCTCGTCTCGAAGGAGAGCCCGAAGGTCACCTTCGAGGATGTCGCCGGCGCCGACGAGGCCATCGAGGAGCTCCACGAGATCAAGGACTTCCTGAAGGACCCGGCGAAGTTCCAGGCGGTCGGCGCCCGGATCCCGAAGGGCGTGCTGCTGTACGGCCCTCCCGGCACCGGCAAGACGCTCCTCGCGCGCGCGGTCGCGGGCGAGGCGGGCGTGCCGTTCTACTCGATCTCCGGTTCCGACTTCGTCGAGATGTTCGTGGGCGTCGGCGCGAGCCGCGTGCGCGACCTGTTCGACCAGGCCAAGCAGAACGCGCCGGCCATCATCTTCGTCGACGAGATCGACGCCGTCGGCCGGCACCGCGGCGCGGGCCTCGGCGGTGGCCACGACGAGCGCGAGCAGACGCTGAACCAGCTCCTCGTCGAGATGGACGGCTTCGACCCGAAGACCAACGTCATCCTCATCGCCGCGACGAACCGTCCCGACATCCTCGACCCCGCGCTCCTGCGCCCGGGCCGCTTCGACCGCCAGATCGGCGTCGACGCGCCCGACCTCAAGGGCCGCCAGAAGATCCTCGAGGTGCACTCGAAGGGCAAGCCGCTCGCCAACGGCGTCGACCTCGAGGTGCTCGCGCGCAAGACGCCGGGCTTCACGGGTGCCGACCTCGCCAACGTGCTGAACGAGGCCGCGCTGCTCACCGCGCGCTCGAACGCGCAGCTCATCGACAACCGCGCGCTCGACGAGGCCGTCGACCGCGTCATCGCCGGCCCGCAGCGCCGCTCGCGCGTCATGAAGGACAAGGAGAAGCTCATCACCGCGTACCACGAGGGCGGGCACGCCCTCGCAGCGGCGGCGATGAACTACACCGACCCCGTGACGAAGATCACGATCCTCCCGCGCGGACGCGCCCTCGGCTACACGATGGTGCTGCCCCTGGAAGACAAGTACTCCGTCACGCGCAACGAGCTGCTCGACCAGCTCACCTACGCGATGGGCGGCCGCGTCGCCGAGGAGATCGTGTTCCACGACCCCTCCACGGGCGCGTCGAACGACATCGAGAAGGCCACCTCCACGGCCCGCAAGATGGTCACCGAGTACGGCATGAGCGCGAACGTCGGTGCGGTGAAGCTGGGGCAGTCGCAGGGCGAGGTGTTCCTCGGCCGCGACATGGGCCACCAGCGCGACTACTCCGAGGAGATCGCCGAGCGCGTCGACGCCGAGGTGCGCACGCTCATCGAGCAGGCGCACGACGAGGCGTGGCAGGTGCTCAACGACAACCGCGACGTGCTCGACCGGCTCGCGGCCGAGCTGCTCGAGCACGAGACGCTCGACCAGCACCAGATCGCCGAGATCTTCAAGGATGTCCGGAAGCTCCCGCAGCGCCCGCTCTGGCTCTCGAGCGACAAGCGCCCGGTCTCCGACCGCCCGCCGATCCAGTTCCCGAACCAGAAGGCGCCGATCGACCAGGGCGCCGTCGACGGCGGCGTCGACTCGGGCCAGCCCGTCGAGGAGGCGAAGGCGTCGCGTACGCCGCGCACGAAGCCGCGTCCTGCCACGGCGTGAGCCGGTGCGTGGGCCGCTGGCGATGAGGAGGGTGCCATGACGGGGGTCGACACGGCCCGCATCGAGCGCGCCGTCCGCGAGCTGCTGCTCGCCATCGGCGAGGACCCCGATCGTCCCGGTCTCGAGCGCACCCCGCGCCGCGTCGCCGAGGCGTACGCCGAGTACTTCAGCGGCATCGGCGCCGACCCCCAGGCGCCGCTCGCCGATTCGGTCGAGCTCGGGGCGGCCGACGACGGCGAACCCGCCACGGGCGACGCCGTGGTGCTGCGCGACCTCCACTTCCGTTCCGTGTGCGAGCACCACCTGCTGCCCTTCATCGGCACCGCCCACGTGGCCTACCTCCCCGGCGCGAAGGTCGTCGGGCTCGGGCGCATCCCCGCGGTCGTCGACACGCTCGCGAGCCGTCCGCAGCTGCAGGAGCGCCTCGCCGAGGAGATCGCCGACGCGCTCGAGGCCGGACTCGAGCCCCGCGGCGTGCTCGTCGTGCTCGATGCGACGCACGGCTGCGTGACCACGCGCGGAGCGCGCCAGGAGCACAGCTCGACGATCACGATCGCGAGCCGTGGGGCGCTCGCCGAGCCGGCCGCGCGCGCCGAGATCATCGCGCTCATCGGAGCGGGTCGCGGTGCCTGACGCCGGCGGCCCGCCCGTGCCGGCCGGTGTCGCGGGCCCGCTCGTGATGGGCGTCGTCAACGTCACGCCCGACTCGTTCAGCGACGGCGGGCGCTGGTTCGACGCCGATGCCGCGGTGGCCCACGCGCTCGAGCTCGCGACGACCGGCGCCGACCTCCTCGACGTCGGCGGCGAGTCGACCCGGCCCGGTGCCGCGCGCGTCGACCCCGACGAGGAGCTGCGACGCGTGATCCCCGTGATCCGCGAGCTCGCGAGCCGCGGGCTGCGCGTGAGCGTCGACACCATGCGCGCCGCGACGGCTGAGGCGGCCGTCGCCGCCGGGGCCGAGATCATCAACGACGTGTCCGCCGGGCTCGCCGATGAGGCGATGGCTCGCATCGCCGCCGAGACGGGCGCACGCTACGTCGCGATGCACTGGCGGGGCCACTCCGACCGGATGGACGAGCTGTCCGAGTACGCGGATGTCGCGGCCGACGTCCGCGACGAGCTCGCCCGCCGCGTCGACGCGCTGGTCGGCGCGGGCGTCGCACCCGACCGCCTCATCCTCGACCCCGGCCTGGGCTTCTCCAAGCGCGGGGCGCAGAACTGGGAGCTGCTGGCGAACCTCGACGTGCTCGCCGGGCTCGGCTTCCCGATCCTCGTCGGCGCTTCGCGCAAGCGATTCCTCGGCGCGCTGCTGCCCGACGGCGCCGCCGTCGAGCAGCGCGACCTGCCCACCGCGGTGATCAGCGCGCTCGCCGCGCAGGCCGGCGCCTGGGCGGTGCGCGTGCACGACGTCGCGTCGACCAGGGTCGCGCTCGACGTCGCCCGTGCATGGCAGAGTGGACGACGTGGCCAGCACTCCTGATCGGATCTCCGTGACCGGGATCCGGGTGCGCGCGCACCACGGCGTCTTCGACTTCGAGCGCGAGCAGGGGCAGGAATTCGTGGTCGACGTCTCGGTCGCGGTCGACCTCGCCGCCGCGGCATCCGGCGACGACCTCGCCCGCACCGTGCACTACGGCGAGCTCGCCGAAGCGGTCGCCCGAGCCGTCGAGCGCGACCCCGTCGACCTCATCGAGACCGTCGCCGAGCGCGTCGCCGAGGTGGCGCTCGGCTTCGCGGGCGTCGAGGAGGCGACGGTCACGGTGCACAAGCCGCAGGCTCCCATCGCGGTGCCGTTCGACGACGTGTCGGTGACCGTCGTGCGAGGGCGCGCATGAGCCGGGCCGTCATCGCGTTCGGTGCCAATCTCGGCGACCGCGAGGGCACGATTGCGGCAGCCACGCGCGAGCTCGCCGACTCGCCGGGCGTGCGCCTCGTCGCGGTCTCGCCCGTCTACGAGACGCCCGCCGTCAAGCTCGACGGCGTCGACCGCGCCGCGCCGCGCTACCTCAACGGCGTCGTGGTCGTCGAGACCGACCTCGAACCGCACGCCCTCCTCGACCTGCTGCAGCGCATCGAGCACGAGCACGGCCGCACCCGCGAGACCCGCTGGGGCGACCGCACGCTCGACCTCGACCTCATCGACCTCGACGGTCGGGTGCTGGCCGACGACCGCCTCGAGCTGCCGCACGCGCGGGCGTGGGAGCGCGCGTTCGTGCTCCAGCCGTGGCTCGACGTCGAGCCCGACGCCGAGATCGCCGGCCGCGGTCGCGTCGCCGAGCTGCGCGCGGCGGCGACCGACGAGGTGGAGCGGCGATGAAGCGCACGCACGCCTCGACGCTCGTGGCGTTCACGTTCGCCGGACTTGCGTTCGGGTACCTCGGCGAACTCGCCCTGGTCAGCAGCGGCGCCTCCGCGGTCGTGCCGCCCGTCTCGCTCGCCATCACGCTCGTCGGCGTCGCCGCGATCGTGGTCGCGATGGCGTGGCCGATCCGGCAGGCCGTGCGCGGTTCCGGGAAGGGCCGCATCGACCCGTTCCGCGCGGCGCGCGTCGCCGTGCTCGCCAAGGCCAGCAGCGTGACCGGCGCGCTCGTGCTCGGCATCGGGCTCGGCATCACCCTGTTCCTGCTGACGCGCAGCGTCCTCCCGCCCGCGTCGACGACCTGGTTGGCCGTGGCCACCGCGATCGGCGCGGCCCTGCTGCTCGCCGGCGGACTCGTGGCCGAGCACTTCTGCACGCTGCCGCCCGACGAGCCCGACGAGGAGGAGGAGACGGCGAATGCCTGAGCCCGACCAGGTTCCCGCAGCCGAGCCGGTCCCCGCGGCCGAGCCGGTTCCCGCGATCGCGCAGCCGGATGCCGCGGAAGCGGGGCGCCCGCTCGAGGCGGAGGCCGCGCCGAGGCCGGCGCCCTCGGCCGCGGTCGGCGAGTGGCGCGGCGTCTCGCCCAAGCACGTCGTCGTCGAGGTCATCGGCTCCGTGATCGGCGCCGGCATCGCGGTCGCCGCGCTGCTCGTCGCGCGCACGTGGCTCGGTCTGCCGTTCCTCGCATGGATCGCCGCCGGCGTCGGGCTGCTCGCCCTGGTGTCGATCGCGTTCGAGCCGCGGCGCGTCCGCTCCATCCGCTACCGGCTGCGCGCCGACGACCTCGTGTTCCGACGGGGCATCATGTACCAGCGGCAGGTCGCCGTGCCGTACGGCCGCATGCAGCTGGTCGACATCACGCGCGGGCCGGTCTCGCGCTGGCTCGGCCTGGCCGACCTGAAGTTCGTCACGGCCGCGGCCGCGACCGCCGTGACGCTGCCCGGGCTGCCGCTCGAGGAGGCGGAGCGGCTGCGCGACCACCTCGTCGCGCTGGCCGAGACCCGCCGGGCGGGGCTGTGAGCACGACCCAGCCGCGGCCCCGGCCGCAACCCGCCACGCGCGACCTCGCCGACGGCGAGTGGCATCGCCTCCATCCCGCCAGCCCCCTGTTGCGGGGCGGCCTGGTGTTCCTCGCCGTGCTCGGCTTCGTGCTCGCGAACCTGCGCGAGCGCCTCGTCGAGGTGTTCCTGCTCCTCTTCGCTCCGGGCGAGTTCGAGCGCGACTTCGCGCCCTCCGACTGGCAGGGCGACTGGGCCGAGGACCCCATCACCGGGATCGTCGCGAACGGGCTCATCGGGTGGGCGCTCATCGGGCTCGCCGCGGTCATCGTGCTCGTGGTGCTCGGCTTCTGGCTCGCGTGGCGCATGCACACCTTCCGCGTCACGCACGAGGCGCTCGAGGTGCGCAGCGGGATCCTGTTCCGCTCGCACCGCAGCGCCCGACTCGACCGCATCCAGGGCATCAACCTCGCGCGGCCGGTCTTCGCCCGCCTGTTCGGCGCGGCCAAGCTCGACGTCTCGGTCGCCGGCCAGTCGGGCAACGTCGACCTCTCGTACCTCGGGTCCGCGCAGGCCGATCGGCTCCGGGCCGACCTGCTCCGGCTCGCATCGGGCGCGCGCCGGGCGGCCGCGCCCGGCCAGCGCGGCGCCGCCGCCGCCGTGGATGGGGCCGACGCCGTGGGTGGGGCCGACGCCGTGGGTGGGGCCGACGCCGTGCCGTCCGCGGGCGCCGCTGCGTCGCCGACGCTCGCCGCCCGCGCGGGCGGCCTGGTGAACCGGCGCGTCGACGAGTTCCTCGCGCCCGAGCTCGACCCGGCGCTCGCTGCGCCCGAGTCGGTCGTGCGACTCCCGCTGCCGCGCGTGATCGCGTCGTCACTGCTCGGGGGGTCGATGATCTGGTTCGTGGTGCTCGTCGTCGTCATCACGATCGGCGCGACGACGGGCGCCACGTGGCTCCTGTTCACGTTCGTGCCGGCCGCGATCGGCCTCGTCAGCTACCTGTGGTCGCGCATCACCAAGTCGCTCCGGTACTCCATCGCGGGCACGCCCGACGGCGTGCGCATCGGCTCGGGCCTCCTGTCGACGTCCAACCAGACGATCCCGCCCGGGCGCGTGCACGCGATCGAGGCCTCGCAGTGGCTGCTCTGGCGCCCCTTCGGCTGGTGGACGGTGCGGGTCAACATCGCCGGCCAGTCGATCGTCTCGACCACAGGCGACGCGAGCCAGCGCACGCTCGTCCTGCCGGTGGGCACGGCCGACGACGTCGAACGCGTCATCGGGCTCCTCGCGCCCGACGCGATGGTCGAGCTCGCGTCGGTGATCGACGCCGGGCTCACCGGGCGGGGCAGCGGTGAGGGCTACATCGCCGCGCCGCGTCGCGCCGCCTGGATCCGCCCGACCTCGTGGCGACGCGTCGGCCTGGCGATCGCCGGCGGCCTCGTGCTCCTCCGCCGAGGCTGGCTGCTGCGCAGCCTCGTGCTCGTGCCGCTCGCGCGCCTGCAGTCCGTGGCGATCGCGCGCGGCCCGGTCCGCCGGGGGCTCGGTCTCGCGTCGCTGCGCATCCACACCGTGGCCGGGCCCGTCACCCCCGAGGTGCCCGCGCTCGATCGCGCCGATGCGGATGCCGCGTTCGACGCGATCGCCGCCGAGGCGGTGGCGCACGCCATCCGGGATCGCAGCGATCACTGGGGGGCCGCGTCCGATGCGCGCTGAGCAACGGGCCGGCCGACTCGGCGTCGGCACGATCGGCGCCGGACGCGTCGGAGCCGTGCTCGCCTCGGCGCTCGGCGGCGCCGGCCACGCGCTCACGGGCATCGCCGCGGTCTCGGAGTCCAGCCTCGAGCGCGCCGCCGCGATGCTGCCCGAGGTGCCGGTGCTGCCGATCCCCGACATCGTCGAGCGCAGCGAGCTCGTGCTGCTCGCCGTGCCCGCCGACGAGCTGCCCACGCTCGTCGAGGGGCTCGCCGCCGCCGGCGCCTGGCGCCCCGGGCAGCTCGTCGTGCACACCGCCGCGCGCTACGGCGTCTCGGTGCTCGAGCCCGCCCTCCGCGCCGGCGCCATCCCGCTGGCCATCCACCCAGCCATGACGTTCACGGGCACGAGCATCGACCTCGGCCGGCTCGCCGGCACCTGGTTCGCGGTCACGGCCCCGGCGCCCGTGCTCCCCATCGCGCAGGCCCTCGTCGTCGAGATGGGCGGCGAGCCGCTCGTGGTCGCCGAGGCGGATCGCGTCGCCTACGCCGAGGCGATCGACACCGCGGTGTCGTTCTCGACCGCGATCGTCGACCAGGCCACCGGCATCCTCGAGCGGATCGGCGTCGAGCGCGCCGGCTCGGTGCTCGCGCCGCTCGTGCGGAGCGCCGTCGAGAACGCGCTCGCGCGCCACGACCCCGGCCCGAGCGTCGACGGGGCGGCTACGATCGACGGGGCCGACGACGGTTGGCCGTCGGGAGGTGCGGTGTGACCGAGCTGGTGGACACGATCGCGGGCGTCCGCGCCGCGGTCGGCGCGCACCGCGCCGCCGGGCGCACCGTCGCGTTGGTCCCGACGATGGGCGCACTGCACGAGGGCCACCTCGCGCTCGTCCGTCGCGCGCGCCGGATCGCCGACGTCGTCGTGGTGTCGATCTTCGTGAACCCGCTGCAGTTCGGCGCGGGCGAAGACCTCGACCGGTACCCGCGCACGCTCGAGACCGACCTGGCCGCGCTCGAGCGCGAGGGGGTCGAGCTCGCGTTCGCGCCGACCGCCGCCGAGATGTACCCGTCGGGCGAGGTCGAGACCCGCGTCACCGCCGGGCACGTCGGGTCGCTCTACGAGGGCGCCTCCCGACCCGGCCACTTCGACGGCATGCTCACGGTCGTCGCGAAGCTCTTCCACATCGTGGCCCCCGACCGTGCGGTGTTCGGGCAGAAGGACGCGCAGCAGGTGTTCCTGGTGCGGCGCATGGTTCGAGACCTCGACGCGCCGCTCGAGATCGAGGTGGTGCCCACGGTGCGCGAGCCCGACGGCCTCGCGATGTCCAGCCGCAACCGCTTCCTCGACCCCGAGCAGCGGCGCATCGCGCTCGCGCTCTCGGAGTCGCTCGTCGCCGCCGGCTCGGCCGCCGCCGAAGGCCTCGACGAGGTGCTCGCCAAAGCCGCCGCCGCGTTCGGCGACCACGACGGCATCGAGCTCGACTACCTCGTCGTGGTCGATCCCGACACGTTCCTGCCCGTCACGGCGGGCGCGACCGGTCCGGCGACCGTGCTCGTCGCGGCACGGGTGGGCACCACGCGGCTCATCGACAACGCCGGCATCACGCTCGGCTGAGGCCGGCGGCATCCGGTCGACCGTCAGGATCGGCGTGGCGCGGCGGACTACGCTGGTCCATGGCGTCCGCACGGGCGCCGGAGCACGCCTGCCGCCGACCGATCCGGAGACCACATGGCCGACGAGACCACGCACGAGCCGACCGCCGAGGAGATCTCGGAGCAGAAGGCCGTGCGGCTCGCCAAGCGCGAGCGGCTCATCGAGGCCGCCGCCGACCCCGGCGCAGGCGCGTACCCGGTCTCGGTGCCGATCACCTCCACCATCCCCGAGGTGCGCTCGCGCTTCGTCGGCCTCGGCGTCGACGAGCGCAGCGGCGAGACGGTCTCGCTCGCGGGTCGCATCGTGCACCTGCGCAACACCGGCAAGCTGTGCTTCGCGGCCCTGCAGTCGGGCGACGGCAGCCGCATCCAGGCCATGGTCTCCCTCGGCGAGGTCGGCGAGGAGTCGCTCGCGGCCTGGAAGGACCTCGTCGACCTGGGCGACCACGTCGCCGTCACGGGCGAGGTCATCACGAGCCGCCGCGGCGAGCTGTCGATCATGGTGACCGAGTGGCGGATGGCGGCCAAAGCCATCAACCCGCTCCCGAACCTGCACAACGAGCTCTCCGAGGAGACGCGCGTGCGCAGCCGGTACCTCGACCTGATCGCGCGCGAGCAGGCCCGCCGCAACGTCGTCGACCGCGCCAAGGTGAACGCGAGCCTGCGCTCGACCTTCACGAGCCTGGGCTTCATCGAGGTCGAGACGCCCATGCTCCAGGTAATGCACGGCGGCGCGTCGGCCCGGCCGTTCGTGACCCGCTCGAACGCGTTCGACACCGAGCTCTACCTGCGCATCGCGCCCGAGCTCTACCTCAAGCGCGCCGTCGTCGGCGGCATCGAGCGCGTCTTCGAGATCAACCGCAACTTCCGCAACGAGGGCGCGGACTCCACGCACAGCCCCGAGTTCGCGATGCTCGAGGCCTACCAGGCATACACCGACTACCACGGCATCGCCGATCTCACGCAGCAGCTCGTGCAGGATGCCGCGTTCGCCGTCGCCGGGTCGCACGTCGTCACCTGGGCCGACGGCACCGAGTACGACCTCGGCGGCGACTGGGCGCGGCTGTCGATGTACGACTCGCTGTCGGAGGCGGTGGGCGAGCAGATCACCCCCGAGACGCCGATGTCGCGCCTGAAGGAGCTCGCCGACGCGGTCGAGATCGAGGTCGACCACCCGCTGCCCGGCAAGTACGTCGAGGAACTGTGGGAGCACCACGTGAAGTCGGGCCTCGAGCGGCCGACCTTCGTGATGGACTTCCCGCTCGACACGTCGCCCCTCGTGCGGCAGCACCGCACGATCCCCGGCGTCGTCGAGAAGTGGGACCTGTACGTGCGCGGCTTCGAGCTCGCGACCGGGTACTCCGAACTGGTCGACCCGGTCGTGCAGCGCGAGCGGTTCGTCGAGCAGGCGCGCCTCGCCGCGGGCGGCGACCCCGAGGCGATGCGCCTCGACGAGGAGTTCCTGCGCGCACTCGAGTTCGGCATGCCGCCCACCGGCGGCATGGGCATGGGCATCGACCGGTTGCTCATGGCCATCACGGGCCTCGGCATCCGCGAGACCATCCTCTTCCCGCTCGTCAAGTGAAACGGACGGCACGATGAACGACTACCTGCCCAAGAAGGAGCTCGAGCCCGAGCGCGACCCCCGGAAGCCGTCGATGACGCGCCTCGCCATCTGGATCGTCGTGGGAGCGATCGGGCTGTACCTGCTCGGATCGGGCATCTGGGGCATCGTCACCAGCGGCTGACGCCCGCCCCCGAACCGGGGCGCACCGCGCCCAGCGAAGCCGAGGAAACCCCCGGTAGGCTGGAGGGGATATGGACGACTTCTGGCTCAACGCGATCTGGTCGGTCGCACCGACGGTGCTCATCGGGCTCACGTTCTGGTTCGTGATGCGCGCGATCCTCCGCGCCGACCGCACCGAACGAGACTCGTACGCCAAGATCGAAGCCGAGGAGCGCGCCAAGCACGCCGCCGAGCGCCGAGCCGCGTAGCCAGGCATGACCGAGGCGCAGGCGACGGCGATCATCGCCGCCATCCTGGTCCTCATCGACCTCGTCGTCCGGATCATCGCGATCATCGTGGTGCCGCGCAACCGCCGCCCCACCGCCGGCATGGCCTGGCTGCTCGCGATCTTCTTCATCCCATACCTCGGGATCCTGTTCTTCCTCCTCATCGGCAACCCGAAGCTGCCGAAGGCGCGCCGCGAGAAGCAGGAGGAGGTGGACCGGTTCATCCGCGAGTCGACGCACGGCGTCGAGCGCGTGAGCGACAGCGCCGACTGGCCCGCCTGGTTCGACGGCGTCGTACGACTGAACCGCAATCTCGGCGCGATGCCGCTCATCGGCTCGAACAGCGCGCGCCTCATCGGCGACTACCAGGCCTCGCTCGACGCGATGGCCGCCGCGATCTCACGCGCCAAGCGGTACGTCCACGTCGAGTTCTACATCTTCGCCTACGACTCGACGACGGCCGGCTTCGTCGACGCGCTCGGCGACGCCGTGGGGCGCGGCGTCGAGGTGAAGGTGCTCATCGACCACATCGCGTCGCGCCGCGTGAAGGGGTACAAGCGCACCATCCGGCGCCTGACCGACCTCGGCATCGACTGGCAGCTCATGCTCCCGATCATGCCGTTCAAGGGCAAGTACCAGCGGCCCGACCTGCGCAACCACCGCAAGATCCTCGTCGTCGACGGCGAGATCGGCTACCTCGGGTCGCAGAACATCGTCGACCGCAGCTACCACAAGCGAAGCAACATCCGCCGCGGGCTCAAGTGGCAGGAGCTCGTCGCCGAGGTCGAGGGGCCGATCGTGTCGGGCCTCGACGCGATCTTCGCGACCGACTGGTACCTCGAGACGGGTGAGGCGCCGTCGCGCGACGAGCTCATCCCGTTCACGCAGGAGCCCGCACCGCAGGACCTGGACTGCCAGGTCGTGCCGAGCGGGCCCGGATACGTCAACGAGAACAACCTCAAGCTGTTCCTCGCGCTGCTCTACGCGGCCGAGCGGCGCATCATCATCACGAGTCCGTACTTCGTGCCCGACGAGGCGATGCTGCGCGCGATCAGCGGTGCGACGCAGCGCGGCGTGCACGTCGAGCTGTTCGTGTCCGAGCTCGGCGACCAGGCGCTGGTGTACCACGCGCAGCGCTCGTACTACGAGGCGCTGCTTCGCGCCGGCGTGCGCATCTACATGTACAAGGCGCCGTTCATCCTGCACGCCAAGCACTTCACGATCGACGACGACGTCGCGGTCATCGGCTCGAGCAACATGGACATCCGCTCGTTCGAGCTCAACATGGAGGTCTCGCTCCTCGTGCGCGGCGAGTCGTTCGTGCGCGAGATGCGCGCGGTCGAAGACGGGTACCGGCGCGACAGCCGCGAGCTGACGCTCGACGACTGGATGACGCAGCCGCTGCGATCGACGGTCCTCGACAACCTTGCCCGCCTCACCTCGGCGCTGCAGTAGGCGAGCGGATGCCGCGCCGCGCCGCCGCCCGCGTCGCAGCCCCGCCCGCCGCCCGCGCCCGCCGCCCGTGCCCGCCGCCCGTGTCTCCGCCTCGCCGCGTGGCCATCTCGCCCGAATCCCGGGTTCGTGCGGGTGCACCTGCGGAAACGCGGGATTCGCGACCGCGGTGGCTCCCGCGCGTGGGATCGCGTCGTCGAGCGAGGCCAGCCGAGTTCCGGGTTCGTGCGGGTGCACCCGCGGAAACGCGGGATTCGGCGGGGGTGATGAGAACTCAGCGAGCGGCGTGACATCCGTTTGTGTGGGAATTTCTGCGGATAGACTTGCTTTGAGTGGGAATCGCGAGCTAAACTCACACAAACGCAGGTTGCACATCGATCCGGCAAGGGGGCCGCATGTACGCCATGGAGCGACACGAGCACATCCTCGACGCGCTCGCCCGCACGGGCCGCGTCTCGGTCGCCGACCTCGCCGCCGACCTCGCCGTCACCCCCGAGACCATTCGTCGCGATCTCGACGCGCTCGAGAAGGCCGGCCACGTGCGCCGCGTCCACGGGGGAGCCGTCAGCGCCTCCCGGGCGAGCCTCGCCGAGACCACCGTCCTCGAGCGCACCGAGCGCCACACCGACGCGAAGCGCGCGATCGCCCAGGCGGCGCTCGCCCTGGTGCCGCCGACCTTCACGGGTTCGATCCTGCTCGACGCGGGCACCACCACCGGCGCCTTCGCCGACGCCCTGGGCGGATGGCAGCCCGAGCCCGGCATCGCCCCGCTCACCGTCTACACGAACTCGGTGCCGATCGCGGCCCTGCTGCACGGCAACGCGAACCTCATCGTCCGCATCATCGGCGGCACCGTGCGCGGAGTCACCAGCGCGGCCGTCGGCCCGACCGCGGTCGCCCAGCTCGCCGACATCCGACCCGACATCGCGTTCCTCGGCACCAACGGCGTGAGCGCCGAGTTCGGGCTATCGACCCCCGACGAGCTCGAGGCCCAGGTCAAGCGCACCATGGTCGAGCGATCGCGCCTCGCGGTCGTGCTCGTCGACGCGTCCAAGCACGACGACGAGGCGCTGCACCGGTTCGCCTGCCTCGACGAGGTCGACGTGCTCATCACCGACGCGCCGCCGGGGCCCGCCCTGGCCGACGCGCTCGACGAGGCCGAGGTGGAGGTGCGGGTCGCATGATCGTCACGCTGACCGTCAACCCGTCGCTCGATCGCACGGTCGAGCTCGAGCGCCCGCTCCTGCGCGGCGAGGTGCAGCGCGTCGCCCGCAACGTCGAGGAGCCGGGCGGCAAGGGCGTCAACGTCACGCGCGCCCTGACCGCGTCGGGCGCGGCGTCGGTCGCCGTGCTCCCGGGCCGCGCCGACGACCCGCTCGTCGTGGCGCTCGCCTCCGCGGGCGTGCCCGTGGTCACCGTGCCGATCGCCGCGCGCCTGCGCTCGAACATCACGATCACCGAGCCCGACGGCGTCACGACCAAGCTCAACGAGCTCGGCCCGGTGCTGACCGAGCCCGAGCAGCGGGCGCTCGTCGCGGCGGTCGTCGCGCAGTCGGCGGATGCCTCGTGGCTCGTGCTCGCCGGCTCGCTCCCGCCGTCGCTGCCCGCCGACTTCTACGTCCGGGTCGTGCACGAGGTCCGTGCCGCGGGCGTCGCGGCCCGCATCGCCGTGGACACATCGGGCGCGCCGCTCGCGGCGCTCATCGAGGCGGGGGAGCCCGTCGACCTCATCAAGCCCAACGGCGAGGAGCTCGCCGAGCTCGCCGGGGAGTCCGACGCCGACGCCCTCGAGGCCGACCCCGAGCGGGTCGCCGAGGTCGCCGCGACGCTCGTGCCTCGCGGCATCCGCTCGGCCCTCGTCACGCTCGGCTCCAAGGGGGCCGTGCTCGTGGGGGAGGACCAGGGATGGTTCGCCCCTGCGCCGCGCATCGTGCCGCGCAGCACCGTCGGCGCGGGCGACAGCTCGCTCGCCGGCTTCCTGCTCGCCGTGACCGAAGGGGCGGCGCCCGAGCGGGCGCTCGCCCAGGCGGTCGCACACGGGGCGGCCGCCGCGTCGCTCCCGGGCTCGGCCGTTCCCTCGCGGGAGCTGGCCGACGCGTCCGCCATCACCGTCACCCGCATCCGGGGCGCCGTCGCCCCGGTCATCCCATAGGAGGGAACCCGATGTCCACCGTCATCGACCAGGGGCTCGTGAGCCTCGACGCGCCGCTGGGCGCGGACAAGGCCGACGTGATCCGCGCGCTGGCCGCGCGCGTGGTCGCGGCCGGCCGTGCCACCGACGCCGAGGCGCTCTTCGCCGACGCCTGGGCCCGCGAGGAGAAGGACTCCACCGGCGTGCCCGGCGGCATCGCCATCCCGCACGCCAAGTCCGACGCCGTCACCGAGCCGACGCTCGCCGCGGCCCGGCTGCCCAAGGGCGTCGACTTCGGCTCCTTCGACGGCCCCGCCGACCTCGTGTTCCTCATCGCGGTGCCGACGGCGTCGACGCAGGACCACCTCGCGGTGCTGTCCACGCTCGCGCGTTCGCTCATCCGCGACGAGTTCGTGGCGTCGCTGCGCTCGGCGCCCGACACCGCGACGTTCGTCCGCCACGTCGAGGAGGCCCTCGCGCCCGAGCCGGCCGCCGCGCCGGCACCGGCTGCAGCCGCACCCGGCGCCCCCGCCGCTGCCGCCGCCGCGGCCGCCGCCGGCACCGCGGCAGGCGCTGCCGCGGCCGCCGCCCCCGCGCACCACACCGGCAAGCCCGTGCTGATCGCCGTGACCGCGTGCCCCACGGGCATCGCACACACGTACATGGCCGCCGACGCGCTCGCCAAGGCGGCCGAGCAGGAGGGCATCGAGCTGCACGTCGAGACCCAAGGCTCGTCGGGCTCGACGCCCCTCGCGCCGTCGGTCATCGAGCGGGCCGACGCCGTCGTATTCGCGGTCGACGTCGACGTGCGCGACAAGTCGCGCTTCGCCGGCAAGCCGGTCGTGGCCGGCCCGGTCAAGCGGGGCATCGACCACCCGGCCGAGATGCTCCGCGAGGCGGTCGCCGCGATCGACGACCCGTCGGCGCCGCGCGTCGCGGGTGACGCCAGTGCGAGCACCGCTGCGGCGGCCGTGGCGAACGAGCACTTCGGCCAGAAGGTCAAGCGCGTGCTGCTCACGGGCGTCAGCTACATGATCCCGTTCGTCGCGGGCGGCGGCCTGCTCATCGCCCTCGGCTTCCTCTTCGGCGGCTACGACATCACCGAGAACGCCAACGAGATCGTCACGACGAACAACCTGTTCAACCTTCCGGAGGGAGGGATCCTCGAGTACCTGGGTGCCGTCTTCTTGACGATCGGCGGAATCTCGATGGGCTTCCTCGTACCGGCGCTCGCCGGCTACATCGCCTACGCGATCGCCGACCGCCCCGGTATCGCGCCCGGCTTCGTCGCCGGCTCGGTTGCCGGACTCATGGGCGCCGGCTTCATCGGCGGCCTCGTCGGTGGCCTGCTCGCCGGCTGGGTAGCCCTCGTGTTCGCCCGACTCGACGTCCCGCGCTGGCTCAGGGGCCTCATGCCCGTCGTGATCATCCCGCTCGTCGCCTCGATCGTCGCATCCGGGTTGATGATCGTCGTGCTCGGCGGCCCGATCGCCGCCCTGTCCACGGCGCTGAACGACTGGCTCTCGGGACTCAGCGGCGCGGCCGCGGTCGTGCTCGGCCTGATCCTCGGCGCGATGATGGGCTTCGACCTCGGCGGTCCCGTGAACAAGGTCGCCTACTCGTTCGCGGTGGCCGGCCTCGGCGCGGCGTCGATCGAGAACCAGGCGCCGCTCCAGGTGATGGCGGCCGTGATGGCCGCAGGGATGGTCCCGCCGCTCGCGATGGCGCTCGCGACCGTGGTCGACCGCAAGCTGTTCACGCCGGTCGAGCGCGAGAACGGCAAGGCGGCGTGGCTGCTCGGCGCGGCGTTCATCTCCGAGGGCGCGATCCCGTTCGCGGCGGCCGACCTGTTCCGCGTCATCCCTGCGACCATCATCGGCGGTGCCGTGGCCGGCGCCATCTGCATGGGCATGGGCGTGACGTCGCAGGCTCCGCACGGCGGCATCTTCGTGTTCTTCGCGATCGGGAATTTGCTGTGGTTCGTCCTCGCGATCATCGCCGGCAGCGTCGTCGGCGCCCTCGTGGTCATCGCACTCAAGCGCTGGGCACACCGGCGCCCGGTGCGCGAAGAGCAGGCGGTGGGTGCGCCTGAGGTGGCCGTGGCCTGACGGCTGCGCGATCACCCCGGCGGCCGGTGCTCCCTCCTGGGCACCGGCCGTCGGCGCGTCCGCACGCGGCTCAGCGACGCGGCTCAGCGACGCGGCTTCAGCCTCACCGTGGGAAGCTCGGGGGCCGGCAGCGGGCGGCCGTCGTACCCGGCGACCGTGCCGAACGGTCCGTCGGGGTCGTTCCGGTCGATCACGTCGGACTGCCAGCGCCGCCGGAACTCGACGACCTCGTCGTGCGAACGCCCGATGAAGTTCCACCACATCACGAGCTCCTCGCCGAACGGCACGCCGCCGAGCAGGACGACCCGCACCGGGTCGGCGTCGGCCCGGAGCCGCAGGCGCCGGTGACCCGGCTCGAGGTACGCCAGCTCGGACCAGCCCACCTCGGTGGCGGCGTCGGCGCCCTCGACCTCGACGTGCGCCGGGCCGGCGTCGACCAGCACGCCGTGCTCGAACGACGGGTCCAGGGGAATGTCGACGGTGCCGCCCGCGGGCAGGTCGACCTGCGCGCCGAGCAGCGGCGAGAAGACGGTGACCGGTGCGGATGCGGCATCCGTCGGCTCGGCCCCGGCGTCGACGGCGAGCTCGCCCACGAACACGCGTACCGTCGCATCGTCGAGGACGAACGGCGTCGTGTCGGCGTGCTCGAAGAAGGGCGCGACGTGGCGCGACGCCTCGGGGAGCGCGACCCACAGCTGCACGCCGTGCAGCCGCGTGGTGTTCGCCGTCGACACCTCGGAGTGCGAGATGCCGCGGCCGGCGGTCATCAGGTTCACCCCGCCCGGGCGGACGAGTTCGTGGCTGCCTGCGGAGTCGCGATGCTCGATCTCGCCCTCGAACAGCCAGCTGACGGTCTGCAGACCGGTGTGGGGATGCGGCGGCACCACCATCCCGCCCGTCGCCGAGACGTCGTCGGGCCCGTAGTGGTCGGCGAAGCACCACGCGCCGATCGTGGTGCGCCCGCGCTGCGGCAGCGTGCGGCGCACGGGCATCGCGCGCGGTCCGCCCAGCGGGACCTCGCGGTAGTCGAGCACCTGCACGGCCGGCCCGTTCGGAGCCTCGGGCGGGCAGAGCAGTTCGACGGGATCGCGTTCGAGGTTGCTCATGCCCGAATCCTACGCGCGGCCCGGGCCGCGACATCCTGCCGTGAACGGATGCCGCGGGCTAGCATGTCGCACATGGCCCCGCACGCCGAAGTCCGCCGTCTCCTGCTCGCCTCCGTCGCCGTCGTGTCGGCGCTGCTGCTCTCCGGGTGCGCGCCCGGGTCGGGCCCGATCGAGGACTTCCCCGGCCTGCCCGTCATCGACGAGGAGACCGAAGCCGAGGGCGAGGCCGAAGACACCGAGGAGGGCGGGCCGACCGAGGACGAGACCGAGGAGGACTCGGCCGAGGAGGCCCCCGAACCCACGGGCGACGAGCCGGTCGTGCAGTACCTCCAGGACGGCGGACGGCTCGCCATCACGATCTGGGGGTCGTCGACCTGCCCGATCGTGCCCACCGACCTGCGCGTGACCGCCGAGGCCGGCGAGGGCAACGCGGTCGAGGCCATCCTCCCCGAGCAGGAGGATGGCGCCTGCACCGCCGACTTCGTGCCGCACACGACCGTCTTCTCGACGCCCGCCGACGTGACCACGACCGAGGAGCTCGAGGTGACGGTGGGCGACCAGGTCGTCACCGTTCCGGTCAAGTAGGCGGCGCGTGGCAGGTCCCTCCGGCGCCGCACCGACGACCCGCGAGTCGAGTCCGGCGACAGGCCCGCTCGCGCGCCGCACGCCCGACGCCGTCAGGTCGCTCGCGTGGGCGCTGCCGTCGCTTCTCGCACTCGGCCTCGCGATCCACCGGTCGGCGCTCGCGCCGATGTGGCTCGACGAATACGCGACGGCAGCGCACGCCGCACTCGAACCCGACGAGCTCCTCCGGGCGGTCGGCAGAGTCGACGCGGTGCTCGGCCCGTACTACGCGCTGATGCACGCGCTCGCCCCCGGCCTGGGCGGAACCGGGCCGGGCCTCAGGGTGCCTTCCATCCTCGCGTTCACGGCGGCGACCGCGCTCGTCGGCGTGATCGCAGCACGCTGGTGGGGGTGGGTGGCGGCCCTCGCGTCGGGTATCGCGTTCGCGGTCAACGGCGCGATGCTCGTCCAGGCGACGACCGCCCGCCCGTACGCGCTCTCGGTCATGTTCGCGCTGGCCGCCGTGCTGTGCCTGGACCTCGCACTCTCCCGTAACGGCACCGACCGGTCACGAGATCGCAGGTTCGCCTGGGCCGGGTTTGCCGCCGCCGGCGTCGCCGCCGTCGCCATGCACGCCTTCGCGATCGGGGGGCTCATCCTGACGGCGGTGCTTCTCGTCGGGCGCCGGGAACGCGTGCGGGCCTGGCTCGGCGCGATCGGGCCTGCGACGGCGATCGCGATCGCGATCGTCCTCGTCGGGTCGGGGCAGCGGGGCCAACTCGGATGGCTCGACGCCGCGAATCCGCGGGAGGCGCTCGCGTTCCTCGCCGAGGCGTGGGGTGTCACGCCGGGACGGGCCGTCGTGTTCGACGCCGTCGCGCTCGCCGCCTTCCTCGCGATGATCGTGACGACGCTCGTGGCGATCGGCCGCCTCGCGGTGGATCGCCTCGATCGGGAACAGCGACTCCGCACCGCCGCATTCGCCGCCGCACTCGCCGTGGTGCCCTGGGCCGCGTTGTTCGTCGGGTCCTGGCTCGTCGCGCCTATGCTCACCGATCGCTACATCATCTGGTCGGCGGCCGGTGCGGCGCTCTCGATCGGCGCGGCCGTGCACCTGGTCCCGCACGCCCGCTCCCGGCTCGCGATCGCCGCGGTCGCATTGGGCGGGGTGGTCCTGGCCTCGTCGGTCGTGTTCGCCGTCGAACGGGAGGGCGCCCTCGATCCGCAGCCCGGCGGCATGGAACGCGTCATCGACGCGCTGAAGGACGATGCCGAACCCGGCGACCGGATCGCGCTCGTCCAGCGTTACTGGGAGGGCGGCGTCTCGCCGGAGTTCGCGGCCGCAGCGGAGGACGCCGCCCACGCCGCCGAGATCCAGGACCGTCTCCCGGACGGCGGTCAACCGCTCATCGCGGTCCGCCGGATCACCTCGCTCGACCCGTTCCGCACCGTCGCGGACGACTCCCGGATCACGCCGGGCAGCGCGGTCTGGCTCATCCGCATCCTTCCGTTGACCCCCGACGACCTCGCCACCGTGGAGCCGACGCTGGCAGAGTGCCTCGCATCACTCGATTCCGGTGACGCGACGGAGATCGCCGCCTTCCACGTCGCCCGCGTGGACTGCG
Organism: Agromyces sp. NPDC029043; assembly: GCF_055564615.1. Lineage (NCBI taxonomy): Bacteria > Bacillati > Actinomycetota > Actinomycetes > Micrococcales > Microbacteriaceae > Agromyces > Agromyces sp. NPDC029043. The sequence goes on from NZ_JBVHVX010000006.1 coordinate 86,858, forward strand.
GGCCGCGATGAGCGCAGCACCCGTCCGCGAGCCGGTCGGCGGTCACTCCTGGCCGATGGTGAGGTCGACGAAGACCTCGCTCGCGACCCGCTCCAGGTCGTCGCGCACGTCGGAGGGGTCCTCGCCGGGAGGCACCCGCACGAGGATGTGCGCCTCGAAGAGCTGCCCGCCCGACATGGGCGCGTCGCGGCGCTCGGTGGTGATCGACTCGATGCTCAGCCCGTGCCGCGCGAGCACCGCCGAGACGTCTCGCACGATGCCCGGGTGATCGGTGCCGACGAGGTCGATGCGCAGGTGCGGCCAGCCGTCGGCGGTCGGCGCGGATGCCTCGTCGGTGCCCGGATGCGCTGAGACCTCCATGAGCCCGTCGAGCCCGGCGAGCGCGGCGCGCAGCGCGTCGGCGCGGTCGGTCGGTACGGTCACGACGACGATGCCCGCGAACTGGCCCGCGAGCTCGGCCATCTGGCTCTGCTCCCAGTTGCCGCCGTGGGACGTGACGGTCTCGGCGAGCGCCTCGACGAGGCCGGCGCGGTCGTCTCCGATGACGGTGAGCACGAGTCTGGGCATGGGTGCATCCAATCACGCACGACGGCCGCGGTCGAGAGGTCAGGGCCCCGAGGCATCCGCCGGCCGCAGCACGAGCAGCTCGCCGATCTCGCAGTCCAGCGCACGGCAGACGGCCTGCAGCGTCGAGAAACGGATGGCGCGAGCTCGGTCGTTCTTCAGCACGCTGAGGTTCACGACGCTCACGCCGACGAGTTCGGCGAGGCGGGTGAGCGTCAGGCCGCGCTCGGCGAGCAGTTCGTCGAGCCGGCAGTGGACGTCGTGCGCCTCGTCGACCTCGGCCGGGGCCATCAGACGAGCCCCTCGTTGTCGCGCTGGAGCCGTGCGCCGATCTGGAAGGCGGCGCCGACCGCGCCGAGTGTGAGGATCGCGAACGGTGCGGCCCAGTTCGTGCTGAAGGTGATGCCCTCGTAGGTGGAGTCGCTCACCGCGGAGAGCGCACCGTTGACGGTCATGTTCGTGAGGATGGTGCCCAGCAGCCAGCCGGCGGCGAGCACGCCGGCGCCCCACAGCACGATCCGCACGTTGGTGCGCGAGAACGCGCGGCCGCGCGCGAGGTTCCAGCAGAGCAGCGCGAGCATCACCACCCCGACGATGATGGCGGCGCCGTGCACGATCGGCTCGGCGACCAGGGCGAAGGCGGTCGCCGCGGCCGGTTCGGGCACGGTCACGACCGCCTGGTCGACCGAGACGGTCACGTCCGCCCCATCGGGCCCGATCGGCAGCTCGGCGCGCTCGTCGAGGAAGGGGACGAGGACCGGGACGTCGCGGAGCGGAGCGACCTCCCCGAGTCGGAGCGCCACGTTCCAGATCGTCGCGATGATGGCGAGCATCGCGATCCCCACGGTCGCGTACATCCCGATGGTGTCGCCGCGATCGAGGCGGTTGGTGCTGTCATGGGTGGTCATCTGCCCTCCGGTCGTTCCGGCCATATCGAGTTTCGATATTATCGATGATCGATACGATACGGATGGCACTGGAACCCGTCAAGCATCGGTGCGCCCACGGCGAACACGGACCCGCCGCGCAGGCGCGGTCGTTACCGTTGTTCTATCGGCGCCCCCACCCGGCGTCGACGAGGAGTTGATGATGTTCGAGAGATTCACGGACCGAGCCCGCCGTGTCGTCGTCCTGGCGCAAGAAGAAGCCAAGATGCTCAACCACAACTACATCGGCACTGAGCACATCCTGCTCGGCCTCATCCACGAGGGTGAGGGCGTTGCGGCGAAGGCGCTCGAGTCGCTGGGCATCTCGCTCGACGCGGTCCGCGAGCAGGTCCAGGACATCATCGGCCAGGGCCAGCAGCAGCCCACGGGGCACATCCCGTTCACGCCGCGTGCCAAGAAGGTGCTCGAGCTGTCGCTACGGGAGGCGCTGCAGCTCGGCCACAACTACATCGGCACCGAGCACATCCTCCTCGGCCTGATCCGCGAGGGCGAGGGCGTCGCCGCCCAGGTGCTCGTCAAGCTCGGCGCCGACCTCAACCGCGTGCGCCAGCAGGTCATCCAGCTGCTCTCCGGCTACCAGGGCAAGGAGCAGGTGCAGGTCGGTGCGAACGAGCAGCAGCAGCCGCAGGGCGGTTCGCAGATCCTCGACCAGTTCGGCCGCAACCTCACGCAGGCCGCACGCGAGTCGAAGCTCGACCCCGTGATCGGCCGTGAGAAGGAGATCGAGCGGGTCATGCAGATCCTCTCCCGCCGCTCCAAGAACAACCCCGTGCTCATCGGCGAGCCCGGCGTCGGCAAGACCGCCGTCGTCGAGGGCCTGGCGCAGGCGATCGTCAAGGGCGAGGTGCCCGAGACGCTGAAGGACAAGCAGCTGTACTCGCTCGACCTCGGCTCGCTGATCGCCGGCTCGCGCTACCGCGGCGACTTCGAGGAGCGCCTCAAGAAGGTCACGAAGGAGATCCGCACGCGCGGCGACATCATCGTCTTCATCGACGAGATCCACACCCTCGTGGGTGCGGGCGCCGCCGAGGGCGCGATCGACGCGGCCTCGATCCTCAAGCCGCTCCTGGCGCGCGGCGAGCTGCAGACCATCGGCGCGACCACGCTCGACGAGTACCGCAAGCACTTCGAGAAGGATGCCGCGCTCGAGCGCCGCTTCCAGCCCATCCAGGTCGCCGAGCCCTCGCTGCCCCACGCGATCAACATCCTCAAGGGCCTCCGCGACCGCTACGAGGCGCACCACAAGGTGTCCATCACCGACGGCGCGATCGTGGCCGCGGCGAACCTGGCCGACCGCTACATCAGCGACCGGTTCCTGCCCGACAAGGCCATCGACCTGATCGACGAGGCCGGCGCTCGCCTGCGCCTGTCGATCCTGTCGTCGCCGCCCGAGCTGCGCGAGTTCGATGAGAAGATCGCCGTGGTCCGCGCCGCGAAGGAGACCGCGATCGAGGAGCAGGACTTCGAGAAGGCCGCGTCGCTGCGCGACGAGGAGAAGAACCTGCTCGGCGAGCGGCTCCGCCTCGAGAAGCAGTGGAAGTCGGGCGAGGTCAAGACGACCGCCGTCGTCGACGAGGGCCTGATCGCCGAGGTGCTCGCGCAGGCGACCGGCATCCCGGTCTTCAAGCTGACGGAAGAGGAGTCGTCGCGTCTCGTCTTCATGGAGAAGGCGCTGCACGAGCGCGTCATCGGCCAGGAGGAGGCGATCGCCGCCCTGTCGAAGACGATCCGCCGCACGCGCGCCGGCCTGAAGGACCCGAAGCGGCCCTCCGGCTCGTTCATCTTCGCCGGGCCCACGGGTGTCGGCAAGACCGAGCTCGCCAAGGCGCTCGCCGAGTTCCTCTTCGACGACGAGTCGGCGATGATCTCGCTCGACATGTCGGAGTACGGCGAGAAGCACACCGTCTCCCGCCTCTTCGGCGCCCCTCCCGGCTTCGTCGGCTTCGAGGAGGGCGGCCAGCTCACCGAGAAGGTGCGGCGCAAGCCGTTCTCGGTCGTACTGTTCGACGAGATCGAGAAGGCCCACCCCGACATCTTCAACTCGCTCCTCCAGATCCTCGAGGAGGGCCGCCTCACCGACGGCCAGGGTCGCGTGGTCGACTTCAAGAACACCGTCATCATCATGACCACGAACCTCGGCACGAAGGACATCTCGGGCGGTCCCGTCGGCTTCCAGGTCGAGGGCGACACCCGTACGGGCTACGACCTGATGCGCGCGAAGGTGAACGAGGAGCTGAAGAAGCACTTCAAGCCCGAGTTCCTCAACCGCGTCGACGAGATCATCGTCTTCCCGCAGCTGACGAAGCCCGAGCTCCTCCAGATCGTCGACCTGTTCATCAAGCGCCTGGGCGAGCGCATGCTCGACCGCGACATGACCGTCGAGCTCACCGTCCCGGCCAAGGAACGGCTCATCGAGGTCGGGTTCGACCCGGCGCTCGGTGCCCGCCCGCTGCGCCGCGCGGTGCAGCACGAGGTCGAGGACCGCCTCTCCGAGAAGATCCTGCACGGCGAGCTCAACTCGGGCGACCACGTGCACGTCGACTTCGTCGACGGCGAGTTCGTCTTCACCACCACCCAGCGGGCGCTGCCCGTCGGCGTGGGCGTCAACACGAGCGCCGCGATCGGCACCGGCCCGACCACGCCCGACCTGGCGGCGGGACAGTAACCGGCCGCCCGGTACGACGATTCGACCCGAGCGGGCGGATGCCGCGGCATCCGCCCGCTCGCTCGTCGGCATACGATGAGCGGATGACGCAGCCCTTCCACGTGCGCAAGGCGCGCACGCACGACGTGCCGAAGATCATCGAACTCGTGGAACCGCTCGTCGCGCGTCGCATCCTGCTCGGCAAGGAGCGTGTCGACCTCTACGGCGCCGTGCAGGAGTTCCGTGTCGCCGAATCGGCCGACGGCCAGGTCGTCGGCTGCGGGGCGCTGCACGTCATGTGGGAGGACCTCGGCGAGATCCGCACGCTCGCCGTCCGCGACGAGTGGCTCGGCCGCGGCGTGGGCCGTGCGCTGCTCGCCGCGCTCGAGGCCGAGGCCCGCGAGCTCGGCCTCAGCCGGCTGTTCTGCCTCACGTTCGAGGTCGGCTTCTTCGGACGCAACGGGTTCGAGGACATGGGCGCCGAGACCGTCGACCCGCAGCTGTACGCCGAGCTGGTGCGATCCCACGACGAGGGCGTCGCCGAGTTCCTCGATCTCGCCCGCGTCAAGCAGAACACGCTCGGCAACACCCGGATGCTGAAGATCCTCTGAGCGTTCCTCAGCGGGCGCAAGGCGCGCCGCGGTGGCATCCGGGGAGTTCCCTCCGCCGGTCGTAGCCTGAGGCCATGACGTCGAACCGCCCCTCGCCCGGGCGACTGCCCGCCTCCGTGTACCGGCGTCGCCGGCTCATGGTCCTGCTCGGGCTGGTCGCCGTCGTCGTCGCGATCGTCCTCGTGGTGGTCCGCCCAGGAGCGAGCCAGGGCGACGAGGTGTCGCAGACCGTGCGGCCGACGGCGACCGCGAGCGCGCCGGCGACCGACGCGCCGGCCACGGACGCGCCCGCCACCGACGCGCCCGCCACCGACGCGCCCGACGCGGAGCCGATCGAGTCCGAGCCGCCCGCCGAGGCCGCCGCCGACGGCGCCCCGTGCGCCGAACGCCAGATCATCGTCGAGGCGATCACCGACAAGCAGGTCTACGCCTCCGGGGAGCAGCCGAACCTCTCGGTGACGATCACCAACACGGGGCCGAACACGTGCGTGCTCAACGTGGGCACCGCGGCCCAGGTGTTCACCGTCACGAGCGGCAGCGAGGCGTACTGGACGTCGACCGACTGCCAGGTCGACGCCGTCGACGCGCAGGTCTCCCTCGTGCCGAACTCGCCGGTGTCGTCGAGCGCGCCCATCGTGTGGGATCGCACGCGGTCGAACGCCGACACGTGCGGCGGTGAGCGCACCGCGGTGCCGGCCGGCGGAGCGTCGTACCACCTCGCCGTGAGCGTCTCGGGCTTCGAGTCCGACGCGACGAAGCAGTTCCTGCTCTACTGACGCGGCGCGCTGCGCCCTGCGCCGCTCGCCTGCGACGTCGAATCCCGGGGTTTTGGGGGGGGGGGGGGGGGGAGGGAGGGGGGGGGTGGGGGGGGGGGGGGGGGGGGGGGGGAGGGGGGGGGGGGGGAACAGGGGTTTGTTTGTGTTCCCTCTCGCGAC